>CAZWJC010000283.1:0-9008 GCA_964634255.1 uncultured Verrucomicrobiota bacterium
AGTTGGGAAAAATCCTTGCCTGACGGGGCGTGGATGCGATGATGTCGGTGTTGTCGGAGCGTAGCTCAGCTTGGTAGAGCGCCAGCTTTGGGAGCTGGTTGTCGCAGGTTCAAATCCTGTCGCTCCGACCATTTTCTTTTTCGGAGGACAGGCGTGCATGCGCCATCAGACCGGCTTTTCCTTGCGGTTCGGTGAGGGACGGCCACGGCCTTCCCCATGCTTTGTTGGATATCTACCGCCTGCATGAGGTTCTTGCCGGGAGAGCGAGCAACGCCATGAGGGCCAGATGCGCTACCGTCCGCGGAATCGATTGGCGACTGGCAGTTCCTTGAACCCCACTGCGCCACGCCCTAACATCCCGCGCCATTCGCATTCATGCATTGGATCGTTGCCAGCCTTCTGTCGGCGTTATTCCTGGGCGTTTATGAGCTGTGCACTAAGCACGCCGTCCGGGAGAACGCCGTGCTGCCCGTGCTGTTCTTCAGCACGCTGACGGGCGCGCTCGTCTGGGGCGTGCTGCTCGGCGTGGAGGCGATTTGCCCCGGCACGCTGCCGCCATCGCTCATCACGGATCCGCTCACGGTGGTGCAGCACCTGCAACTGGCACTCAAATCCTCCATCGTCGCGGCGTCCTGGCTTTTCACCTATTTCGCGGTCAAACACCTGCCGCTCTCCTTCGGATCGCCCATTCGCGCGACGAGCCCACTGTGGACATTGTTCGGCGCGATTCTGATCTTGGGCGAGCGCCCGACGGTGCTCGAAGGCCTGGGCGTGCTGATCACGCTGGGTTCGTTCGTCGGGCTTTCCTTCGCCGGGCGGAAAGAAGGGATTCATTTCCATCGCGACAAATGGGTGGGCTACCTGGTGGTCGGCACGCTGTTCGGCGCGGCGAGTTCGCTTTACGACAAATACTTGCTGGGCACGCTGCGGTTTTCGGTGCCGACGGTGCAGGCTTGGTTTTCCATCTATCTCGTGGTGTTGTTCGTGCCGTTCATGGTCGGCTGGCAACGACGCTGGTGGGAGCGCAACGAATTCAAGTGGCGCTGGAGCATTCCTTTCATCGCCTTCTCGCTGCTCGTGGCGGACTACATCTACTTCGGCGCGCTGGCCGATCCAGACTCGCTGGTGTCGCTGGTGATGAGCCTGCGGCGCGGCAGCACGCTCGTGGGCTTTGCCGGCGGTCTGCTGTTCTTCGGCGAACTGAATGGACGTCAGAAAATCCCGGCGGCAATTGGTATTCTCATTGGCATCGTGCTGACGGTTTTGGGATAGTCGCTGGACACAGCCCCATCGAGTGTGAATCAACGACGAGTGTTCTGGGAAAGCGTATTCACCGGTCCAGATTGGCAACCGGTTTACTTCGATGGAACGGTCTCAACGCAGAATTCGTTCGCGCCGCCGCCGACTTCGTAGAGGACGGTGTTTGATCCAACACGCGTCGGTTTCATCGAAGGTACGCTGCGCACTTGTTTGGAGGACTTCGCCGGGACATGTACCGTCGCGGAGCTGCCGGTTGGGATTACGATCTTCAGCACAAGCCGACCGGGCTCCTTTCTCCACTCCACCGCCACGCGACCGCGCACGGTTTGTGTGCTGGCCCCGACGAATGACATCGAGTCGGGAATGAATGGTTTGATGATGATGTGCTCGAAGCCTGGCCGGGCCTCGTCGGGTTGGATGCCTGCGAGTGTGCGATAGAACCAGGCGTCAATGCTGCCCATCATGACGTGGTTATGCGAGCCGTGCAGATCCCAGAATTCGGAGAGCGTGGTGCGTCCGCCTTCCAGCATGTGCGCCCAACTCGGATAACCGGTCTCGGTGGCCAGTCTGAAGGCCACTTCCGGTTGTCCGAACTGGGTCAGCGCATCAATCAGGTACTTCGCGCCGAGCACGCCGACATTGAAGTGGCCATCGTGGCGTTCCAGATCGCGCAGGACGTTCTGCAACACAGCGGCTTGGTCGGCCTCATCCACCAAACCGAGGAACAAGGGGAAGGCGTTGCTGAACTGAGTGCCTTGTTCGTATTGGTGCTTCTGGGCGTCGTAGAAGCGGCGGTTGAAGGCGGCTTTGATCTGCCGAGCCAGCGCGGCGTATCGCTCGGCCTCCTGCACCTTGCCCAGGACACGAGCCGCTTTGGCCACGATCTGCGCGTCGTAGTAGTAGAACGCGGTGACGACCGACACCGGTTCGCCCTCTTTCCACCCCGCGACGATCGTACCCCAATCGCCGATCCAATACTTTGGTAGAATATGGTTTGTGGCCTGCGTGCCGAGCAAGTCCACGTAGCGCTGCATCGCATCGAAATGCTCAGAAAGGAAACATCGGTCGCCGTAATGGAGGTAGTACTGCCAGAGCATCACGAGGTAAGCGCTGCTCCACGTGGGGTCCGGCTCGTCGGGGATATACGGCCGCGGCGAGACGATGGAGATGTCGCCGTTGGACTCGTTCTGATTGAACCGCACGCCGTTGAGCCAGTGGCGGTAGAAGAGCGGCAGATCGAAGTTGAACATCGCCTCTTCCATCGAGACCATGGCATCGCCGAACCAGCCGAGGCGCTCGTCCCGCTGTGGACAGTCCATCGGGTAGCCCATCAGGTTGCTGCGTTGCGACCAGCGCATGGCGCGGTGGATGCGGTTGATCAGTTCGTTGTCGCACGCAAACTCGCCGGTGTTTTCAGCCGCGGTATGGACCACGCAACCGAGGAGGTTGTCGCGTGTTGGAACGCCGGGGAAACCTGTCACCTCGACGAACCGGAAACCGTGGAACGTGAACTTCGGTTCGTAAACCTCCTGCCCCTCGCCCCGCATGACGTACACGTCTGTGGACAAAGCGCGTTCGTTGCTTTTGACGTCAATAGTGCCGTCCGGCTTGAGGTCCTCAGCGTAGCGCAGGGTAATCCGCGTGCCGCGCGGACCGGTAGCGGTAAGCCGTGCCCAACCCGCGAAGTTCTGGCCGAGGTCAAAGACATAGACTCCCGGCTTCGGATTCGCTGCAGCGACGGGCCTGAGGTGCTCGACGACCTTGATCGGTGGCATAAGGTGCGAAACCAGCACGCCGCCCGGCGGTTCGACCACATTCGCGTTGCGCCAGCCAGTGTCGTCAAAACCCGGCTGGTTCCAACCTGACAGTTCTTGCGTGGCGTCGTGAACCTCGCCGTCGAAGACACAGGAGGACAGGATCGGACCGGGCGCGGTTTTCCAGGAGTCATCCGACGCGATCACGGCAGACGTCCCGTCGGCGTATTCGATATGTAATTGGAGCAACGCCCGCTTCGCCCCGAACCACTGCATGCGGTAGGGTTCCCACCATTTCTGAGCAGGGTTAAACCAGCCGTTGCCCAGCATCAGCCCGAGGACGTTCGTGCCGTTCTGCAGCAGCAGCGTCACGTCGTAGATGTCGTAGAGAATCCACTTGCGATAGTTCGTCTTGGCCGGGGCAAGCACGCGATCGCCGACGCGGCGTTCGTTGCAGGTCAGTTCGTAGTAACCGAGGCCCGTCACATAGGCTTGGGCGCGGCGGATCGGTCGGTCCGTGACGAAGCACTTGCGCAACAAACTGGAACGCTCGTTCACGACCACCCGCTTGCTGATGTTGGTGAGTTCCAGCGTGCTTTTGAAGAAGCCGGCTGGCGGGCGCGGTTCGCGTGGCGGACCACTGCCGATCCACTTCGCCTGCCAATCCTCCGCCTGGAGCAGGCCCATCTCCCAGAAGGCCGGAGAACTCCAGTCCGAAGCCTTGCCCGCCGCGTCCCAGGCGCGGACTTTCCAGTGACACCTCTGTCGCGAAGTCAGCGCTTTGCCCTCGTATGGCACGTGCACAGACTTACCCGACCTGATCCTCCCCGAATCCCACAAGTCGCCTTTGTTGGCCGCCAGCAGCTCGGGCCGACTGGCTACGAGGATGTGATAGGCGGTTTGCCGTTGCTGACGCTCGCGAGCTTCCAGGATCCAGCTCAAGTGTGGGTGAAGTGTTTCCACGCCGACGGGGTCACGTGCGTATTCGCAACGAAGGTCGACTGGCCGTAGGGCGGAACCTGGAGAGAGAGAGGTCGCTTGAGTGCCGGTCGAGGCGTTGCCTGCCTGCGCGTGCAAAATGCCAACAAACCCCACCACCACGAACACGGCCAAAAGCCGCTCGGTCAGCTTGAAATCGCACGCAAGCATCCGGAGCGATTAGTATCGTCTCCTCCGGCGTGTGTCACGTCTCGAGTTTGAAGACTCGACGGTTTGAATCTGTGCCGACCAGGTTTGTGGAAATGCCCAATCGCTGGCTTTTGGCCAACTCTGGACTGGGCCCTTAACCCTTCTGCGCTTCCTTGGCCCAAGTGTCCTTGAGCGTGATGGTGCGGTTCAACACCAGCTTCCCGGGCGCGCTAGCTTTATCCAAGGCAAAGTAGGCGAGGCGCTCGAACTGGTAACGCTCGTCAGGCTTGGCGTCCTTCAGGCTCGGCTCGCACTTGGCGGTGACGACTTCGAGGCTGTGCGGATTCAGGTGTTGCTTGAAATCGCCATCGGCGTCCGGCTCGGGCACGGTGAACAGACGGTCATAGAGGCGGACTTCAGCGTCCACGGCCTGCGCGGCACTGACCCAATGGATCGTGCCCTTGACCTTGCGGTTCGAGGTCGGACCGCCGGACTTGCTGTCGAGGTCGGCGGTGCAACGCAGTTCGGTGATGTTGCCCGCGGTGTCCTTCAGCACTTCGTCGCACTTGATGATGTAGGCGTACTTCAACCGCACCTCACCGCCGGGTTTCAGGCGGAAGAACTTCGGCGGCGGTGTCTCCATGAAATCGTCGCGCTCGATGAATAGCACGCGGCTGAACGGAATCTTCCGCCCGCCAGCGCTCATGTCTTCTGGGTTGTTGACGGCGTTGAGCTGTTCGGCCTGGCCCTCGGGGTAATTCGTGATGACGACCTTGATCGGGCGCAGCACCGCGAGCCGCCGCAGTGCGTGCTTGTTCAGGTTCTCGCGGATGGCGAACTCCAGCACCGCCACGTCTGTGACGCCGTTGTATTTCGTGATGCCGATGTTGTAGGCAAAGGCCCGCAAGGCTTCGGCGGGCACGCCGCGCCGGCGGATGCCGCTGATCGTGGGCATGCGCGGATCGTCCCAGCCGGCCACGAGGCCTTCGTTCACAAGTTGCATGAGCTTGCGCTTACTCATCACGGTGTAGCCGAGGCTGAGCCGGGCGAACTCGTATTGGTGGGGCAGGGGACGCGGCAGTTCGAGGCTTTCGAGAATCCAGTCGTAAAGCGGGCGGTGAACCTCGAACTCCAGCGTGCAAATGCTGTGCGTGATGCCTTCGAGGTAATCGCTCAGGCAGTGGGCGAAGTCATACATCGGGTAGATGCACCACTTGCCGCCGGTGTGATGATGCTCGGCCTTCTTGATGCGGTAGATCAGCGGGTCGCGCATCCAGATGTTCGGCGCGTCCGGCTGGATTTTTGCGCGCAACGACCGTGCGCCGTCGGGGAACTCGCCGTTCTTCATGCGCGTGAAGAGGTCGAGGTTCTCCTCGGCGGTGCGGTTGCGGAACGGACTTTCCATGGCCTTGCGGCGGTATTCGTCCGTCTCGTCCGGCGTCAGGTCGCAGACGTAGGCCTTGCCTTTCTTGATCAGCGCGACGGCGTATTCGTAAATCTGGTCGAAGTAATCCGACGCGTAGAAGGGCTCCAGCTTGACGTCGCCGTTTTTGCGCTCGGCTTCCGACGTGCCGAAGATGGCAGGCAGATGGAAGTCAGGCTTGCCGTTTGAAGTGATCGTGTCCGGCGTCTTGCCGTGTGGCTTCAGGCCAAGCCGGTCTTCAGCCCAACCGCCGATGAGCCAGTTCACGTCCTCCTGGATCGAGTCCACGTACTCCACGTCCTCCTTGGTGGGATTCGTGTCGTCCATGCGGAGGTTGCAGATGCCGCCGAACTCGCGCGCGATGCCGAAGTTCAGGCAGATGCTCTTGGCGTGGCCAATGTGGAGATAGCCGTTCGGCTCGGGTGGAAAGCGGGTGTGAATCTGCGGATAGCGTTCCTCGGCGACATGTGCGGCAACGATGTCGCGGATGAAATCGGACGGCGCCGGCGCGGCGGCCGGAGCTAAGTTGGCATTGCTCAAATTGCTCATTGCGGACCGCAGGCTATCAAACGTCCAGTGGCTTGTCCAATGAGCCCGTGCCCGCTAGCTCGGTCGCGATTTCCCGTCAGGCGGTCAGCCGCACTGCGCCTTGTGGCGCAGGGCGTGATCTGCCAACACGAGCGCGGTCATGGCTTCCACCATCGGCACGGCGCGCGGGAGCACACAGGGATCGTGGCGGCCCCGGCCTTTGAGCGTTGTGTTGCGGAACTGCTCGTCCACCGTGTCCTGCTCGTGCATTACAGTGGCGACCGGCTTGAAGGCAACGCGGAAGAAGATCGGTTGCCCGTTCGAGATGCCGCCCTGAATGCCGCCTGAGCGATTGCTCGTCGTGAAGACTTTCCCGCTACGGGCGCGGAACGGATCGTTGTGTTCGCGCCCCGTCATCAAGATGCTGTCGAAACCCGAGCCAATCTCGAAGCCCTTCGACGCCGGCAGGCTGAGCATGGCTTTGGCGAGGTCCGCACTGAGTTTGTCGAACACAGGTTCACCCCAACCCGCCGGCACGCCCCGGGCCAGGCCTTCGATGATTCCGCCCACCGTATCGCCGGCGCGGCGCACTTTCTCGATCAGCCGGATCATTTTCTCCGCCGCCTTCGCGTCCGGGCAACGGACGATGTTCGCCTCAATGTCCCGCGCCTTCACTCCAGCGGGCTCGATGTCGGCGATGATTCGCTGCACCTGCTTTACGTAGGCCAGTACCTCGACGCCGTGCTGTTCGCGGAGGAGCTTCTTCGCAATCGCACCGGCAGCGACCCGACCGATGGTTTCCCGCGCGCTGCTGCGTCCGCCGCCCTGCCAGTTGCGAATGCCGTATTTGGCGAAGTAAGTGAAATCCGCGTGGGATGGACGGAACTTTGTAGCCATTTCACTGTAGGCCTCGGGGCGAGCATCTTCGTTCTTCACCCACAGGCAAATCGGCGTGCCGAGCGTCCGGCCTTGGAGCGTGCCGGAGAGGATTTGCACCGCATCGGACTCCTTGCGCGGGGTAACGATGTGTGATTGGCCGGGCCGGCGGCGGTCCAAGTCGGGTTGGATGTCCGCCTCGGTGAGTTTCAGACGGGGCGGACAGCCGTCCACGACGACGCCCACGCCGCCACCGTGGGATTCGCCCCAGGTGGTGATGCGAAACAGGTGGCCAAAGGTATTGCCCATGCCGGGAGAGTGGGGCAAATCCTCGCGGGGGTCAAATCGGCGAAATGCTTGCTGCAGAATGCAACACCTGCATTCCGCCCCTTGAATATCTGGCGAACAGGCTTACTGTGGCCTCAACACCCCAACTGAAGGAGCACCTATGCCAGTCAAGAAACTCAAAGAGTTCCTCGACGCCAACGGCGTCAAATACGTCAGCATTATCCACTCGGCGGCCTACACTGCCCAGGAAGTAGCCGCATCCGCTCACATCCCCGGCAAGGCACTCGCCAAGGTCGTCATCGTGGACCTTGACGGCGAACTGGCAATGGCCGTCTTGCCCGCCAACCGGCGCGTGGTCTTGCAGGACCTGCGCGATCTCACGGGCTCGGATCGCGTGAAGTTCGCCTCCGAGGATGCGTTCAAAGCGCGTTTCCCGGATTGCGAGGTCGGCGCGATGCCGCCGTTTGGCAATCTCTACGGCATGGAAGTCTTCGCGGCGGGGTCGTTGCATGAGAATGACGAGATCGCCTTCAACGCCGGCTCGCATGTCGAAGTCATCAAGCTCGCCTACGACGATTTCGAGAGGTTGGCGAAACCGCAGGTGCTCAGTTTTACGACGTGACGCCGCGCCTTGGCAGCCATCACCTTCGCCGCCGCGGAAACAGAGCACTCAGCCGCCGGCGGTTTGCCGCGATGCATCGGTAAGTTGCTTCGGCGAGGCGGGCGAAGGCCGGAGAACGCTCGTAGAGCCGGCGTAACGCTGCTTGCACCCAACCGCCGCCCGGAGTGCGCAACACCGCCTGTGCGCCGCGGTGGACGCGCCCATCGGCCTCGATCAGGTGGACGCTGTGCTCCAACCGTTCGTGGGCAAGGTTTGGGAAGCGCGCGGACAAGGCGGCATCTTGATACGCCACGCATGCGAGCTCCTGTCCCTCGCGGCGACGCAAGCCACCCACCCAAACCGTGCAAAGCGCACATTCGCCGTCGAAGACCAGCACGGGCTTCGGCGGTGGCCCCAACGAGCGACTGGGAGCTGCATCAGCCATTGTTCAATTCCTGATCAATAAGTAGCGTATCATCCAAGCGGTGCAAGTGGCGGTGCGCTGAACGCTTGACGAGTTGAGTGGTCAATCTCATTGATTGGATATGCAATTGGACAAGCTCACGATCAAATCACAGGAAGCCTTGCAAGCGGCGCAAGGCGTGGCGCACAACTACTCGCACCAAGAGATGGACTGCGAGCACCTGCTGCTCGCCTTGCTGGACCAGGGTGACAGCCTGATCCCGGAGTTGCTGGAGAAGATCGGCGTGCCGCCAGCCAAGCTCAAGCCGGACCTCGAACGTGAACTAGCGCGTCGGCACAAGGTCCAGGGCGCGGGCGAAGTCTTCGCAGGACAGCATTTGCGCCGGGCGTTGGAAGCAGCTCAGACCGAGGCCGGTCGGCTCAAGGATGATTACATCAGTACCGAGCACCTCTTGCTGGGACTGCTGGGGGAGGCTGGGCCAGCGCTGAAACAGATTCTCAAAACGCATGGGCTGAAGCGCGATACCGTCCTGAAAGCGCTCGCGGACCTTCGCGGCAATCAGCGTGTGACGGACGCGAACCCCGAGGACAGATTCCAGGCGCTGGAGAAATACGGCAAGGACCTCACCGCGCTGGCCCGGCAGGGGAAGATCGATCCGGTCATTGGGCGCGACGAGGAGATTCGCCGTGTGATGCAGGTGCTCACGCGGCGCACCAAGAACAACCC
>CAZWJC010000284.1:0-9007 GCA_964634255.1 uncultured Verrucomicrobiota bacterium
GTTGGACACGTCTTTGCGCGTCAAGCAGTGTCGATGAATTGGGATTTTGCCGAAGGTAATCCTTTCAGTGCGTCTTCGGGCAGTTGGGGTAGCAGCCAACGTTGGACGGAGCTTGTGCTGAAACAGTCGCTCGCCAAGGGCAAAGCGAAGGCGTTTCACATGTCGGCTGAGGACATCAACTGCGATGTGCCGCCAGTGTTCTCGACCGACCCGCCCTATTACGACAACGTTCCATACGCTGACCTCTCGGATTTCTTCTACGTCTGGCTCCGTCGGGGGCTGCAGGGAATCTATCCTCAACTGCTCGGAACCGTTTTGGTCCCCAAAGCACAGGAACTTGTTGCTGATCCATTCCGACATGGCGGAAAGGAGGCAGCACGGAAGTTTTTCGAGCGCGGAATGAACGCTGCTTTCGAGCGGATGCGTGAGTCAGGTGATCCCCGGTTTCCCACTACTATCTACTACGCGTTCAAGCAGACGGAAGATGACGGGGATGATCTCAACGATGGAAGAGATTCGACTTCCGTGCGTGCTTCGACCGGCTGGGAGACCTTTCTGCAAGGCTTGGCGGATGGAAGTTGGCAGATAGACGGCACTTGGCCGATGCGAACCGAGTTGGGCAATCGGACACGCAGCATGGCCAGCAACGCCCTCGCTTCCTCGATTGTTCTGGTTTGCCGGCCGCGAGCAAAGGACGCGGGCGTGGCGTCGCGCCGCGATTTCCTGGCTGCGTTGAAGCGGGAGTTGCCCGAGGCGCTGCGGAATTTGCAGAAGGGCAACATCGCGCCGGTGGACCTGGCCCAGGCCGCCATCGGGCCGGGCATGGCTGTGTTCAGTCGTTACGCGCGCGTGATGGAAACGGATGGCTCGCCGATGGGCGTGCGCACGGCGCTGGCACTCATCAACCAGTCGCTCGACGAGGTGCTGGCCGAACAGGAAGGGGAGTTCGACGCGGACACGCGCTGGGCGCTGGCGTGGTTCGACCAATACGGCTTCGCGGAAGGTCCATATGGCGCGGCGGAAACGCTCTGCACGGCCAAGAACACGAGCGTCTCGGGCATGACCGAAGCCGGCATCCTCGCGGCCAAGAGCGGCAAGGTGCGACTGCTGAAAAAGGAGGAACTGCTGGCGGATTGGAATCCGTCCACGGACGCGCGCCTGACGATTTGGGAGTCCACGCATTACCTGATCCGCGCGCTCGACCAGGGCGAGCAATCCGCCGCCGAGTTGCTGCGGAAGCTCGGACCTATTTCCGAGACCGCCCGCGACCTGAGCTATCGGCTGTACACCGTCTGCGAGCGGCGGAAGTGGGCGCAGGAAGCCATCGGGTACAACGCGCTGGTGCTGGCGTGGCCGGACCTCACGCGCTTGGCGCAGGAGCAGAGGGCGGCGGGGGCGGCGCAAGGGGAACTGATTTGACCAAAAAGTAAACACGAGCAATGAGCCATCTGCACCTGAATATCTTCCCGATAAATCTGCCGGACGTAGAAGTCTCGGTGGGCGTCCTGCCCTTCGAGACGAGGGACGTGATGCGCGAATTGCGGACAACGCACGCAGGAACACATGTCTTCAATCGCGTGAGCGTGGAGGAGGACGGGCAGAAGAAGGATCTGATCTACGGGGTGCGGCTGGACGGCACGGCCTGCACAATTGCTCCAGAGACGCGGAAGATCCGTCTGCGCGAGAACCTGGGTGTAGCGCGGCAACTCGTGAACGAGAGTTTTATCGCCAGCTTCGCCGGCAAGGCGGGGCGGAAGATTGTGGACGTCGGGCCGCTGAAAGTGTTGTCCGGTGAGACGGAACACGATTTCATCGCGCAAGCGGTCAATGGCACGACTGTTCCGTCGTGGTTGCTCGTGCGACTGGCGCACGCGATTGAGGCGCGGGTGTTTCAGTTTGATGGACAAGATCCGTTCCTGGGCCTGGTGTTTGACCATCACACTTACCGTCGCATCACGCGACCGTGCTCCGAGTGGATGGCCGAAGGATTTAATCTCATCGGACTCTATGTGTCGGAGAAATCGCCGTTCAACGACAAACGCATCGAACCACGCGCACGGTTGGTCGGCCGTGTCGCCGCAGTCAACGGCAGCACGCTGCAACTGGCGGATTGCCGTGAAGGCCGGAACACGGTCGAGGCTGCGGAGGTCGAGGTCGAAGCCGATTACGAAGGATTCATGCGGTGCCTCAACGCCGCATTCGGCAGCAAGGCGAATGCGATTGACCGGCAGTTGTTCGATCTTCAGTCGGCGGCGCAAGTCGGGCCGAAGAAACTTGGTGAACTGGTGCGCATCGAAAATCGCCTGACACAAAGATCGCTTCGCCTGCTCCCGGGAATCGAAGCGCCGGTGCTGCCGCATCTGGATACGAAAGGAAGACGATTCCCGACGATTCACCAAGCGCCACAAGCGCTCTATGTGTTTGACCGGACGTTCAACAAACCGGCGTTGACCGATGCAAAGCGGGGTATCTTCGAGCTTGGCCCCTACAGCCAACAGGGGTTCACGCCGTCGAAGCCGCGCATCTGCGTCGTTTGCGAGCGTAGCCGCAAAGGCGAAGTAGAGCAATTCCTCCAGAAGCTGCTGGAGGGTCACAACGAGCCGGGACGGAAATGCTTCTTTCCGAATGGGCTGGTGAAGACCTACCGGTTGCAGAGCAAGGACGTGCGGTTCTTCGTGGCGGACAATCCAACGGCAGCGGCCTACCGGAAAGCGGCGCAGGATGCGCTGGCAGCGGTGACGACGGATGCGGAGCGGTGGCATCTGGCGTTCGTGCAAGTGAATGAGGCCAGCCACGATTTGCGCGGGGACGCGAATCCGTACCTGGTTGCGAAAGCGGCTTTCCTTTCCCAGCAGATCCCGACGCAGGAGTTTCTGACGGACACCATGCGACGCAAAGGTTCGGGCTTGGATTTCATCCTGAGCAACATAGCCTTGGCGAGCTACGCCAAACTCGGGGGAACGCCGTGGCATCTGAAGGTGGACAATCCGATGGCGCATGAGTTGGTGGTTGGACTGGGGAGCACTTCAATCAGCGACTCCCGGCTCGGAGCGCGGCAGCGCATGGTCGGCATTACGACGCTATTCACGAGCGAGGGCCGCTACTTGCTGGGGAACATGTCGAATGCGGTGCCATTTGAGGAATACAGCAAGGCCGTGGTGGAAATGCTCACCAGCGCCATCGAGCGCGCACGCGGTGATATGAACTGGCAGAAGGGCGACGAAGTGCGCCTGATATTTCATTCGTTCAAACCGCTGAAGGACACAGAGGCGGATGCGGTGAAGGCGGTCGCGGAAAGCCTGAAGGACTACCATGTTGATTTTGCCTTTCTGCACGTGGCCCAGGAGCACGACACCGTGCTGTTCGACAGCGACAGCGTCGGGGCGAAGTCTTACAGCGCGGGAGTGCTGAGAGGGGAGGACGTAATGAAAGGCGAGTTCGCGCCGATGCGCGGAACATATCTCACGCTTAACAAGTCCAACACCATCCTGTCGCTGACCGGCGCGAAAGAGGTCAAGAAGCCCACGGACGGCCTGCCGTATCCGGTGCTTTTGCACCTGCACCGTTGCTCGACGTTTACCGACATGAAGTATCTGACCGAGCAGGTCTTCACCTTCGCAGGACATTCGTGGCGGAGCTTCGACATGGCGAGGATGCCGGTGACAATCGCGTATTCACAACTCATCGCCCGTCTGCTGGGCCGGTTGGGTGCGCTCCCGCACTTCAGCGTGGATTCCATCCACGGGCGACTGAACCGGCTCAGGTGGTTTCTATGAAGACTGAGAGTCTCATGCTGATTTCAGATGCACGCCAAGCCTTGACCAAGGCAGCCTTGGGGGAAGCCAAGCAGAATCCGTTGGCAGCGGCGTTCCTTGGATGGTTGCTGCGAGGTGATGACTGGATCGCGCTGCTCGCAGATGCCGCAGAGCGAGCCGCCGGGGCGAAGGGAGCAGATCGAAATTCACGCAACGTGGCGGTGTTGGGCTTCGCGTGTGGCGTCGAAGGATTGAGGTCTCGCTTTGCTGATGAATTCTTGCGGCAACTGGAATGGTTGATGGGACGGCCGAACTTTGCGACCGGCGGCGAGCCTTGCGGCGTAGTGGCTGACCCGCTGAATTTTGCCGGGGTCGTAGCCGGCGCGGAAAGCGTTGCGGACAACGCGGCGCACAAACGCTTCGAGCAATGGGCAGCGGCGGCATGGAAGGATGCGGACGCGCTGATCGAGAGCGGAAATTGGCGGCGAGGATTGCTGAATTGCCTGGGAGCGCGGATTGGGGACACAAAAGGGAATCACACAGGTAGTGGCGAGCCGACGTGGTTGGCAGCAGCATTGCAGCGGCGCGGATGGGGCAGTCCAGCGGAGAACGCTGTCAGCGATGTGTTGAAGGCCGTGATCATCAATGCCGCAAAAGTCAGCGATGGATTCGAGGCAGGGCTGCGATTGGCCGCGATGGATTGGGCGATTGCCCGTGCGATGGACTTCGATGTGGCCGCCTTGACCATCACCGACATCGCCGGCATCTTGCAGCGTGTCCCGACGGTATTCCAACGGTGGACGTGGGAAGACAAACCGCGAACAGGACGGCAAGGCGCACTGCCGCGCCGATGGCACATCGAGAACGAGTACCACTTCCAAAGCCTGCTCTACACGGTGTTAAAGCCGTTGATTCCGGCGCTGGAAGAAGAACGGTATTTGGCGCCAACGGGCACATATCAGCCGCGCGCTGACTTGTGCATACTCGGGCTGGAGTTGGTCGTTGAAGTGAAGTTCTGGTACCAGACGAAGAGCGTGAAGGACCTCACGGAGGAGATTGCCGCCGACCTGTCGCTCTACCTTCGTCCCGACTCCCGGTATCGTAAGGTCATTGCGGTCATCTGGGACGACAGCGCACGGACTGAGGAACAGTCCGAATTGAAACGGGGGTTGAAAGGGCTGCCTGGACTGTTTGATGTTGTCATCGTTAACCGTCCTTCCCGGATGAGTGATGCCACAGCGGCGGCTTCCGCGAGAGGCGCGAAAGGGACTTCATGATGCTCCAAGAGGCGCGGGCGACAATGCACCGTCGCCCGCGCGTCTTGGGGAATGTAATCAATGCGTCAAGTCTCTCGCCAAAATGATCTTGTGGAATCCGCCGTGTTCTGTCACAAAAAGTGGGTAGTTTTTGTTACAGGATTCCGGTGACTATAGACGTGCAAACCATTGATAGTAAAATAAAAAGCCGTATCTACGGCAACGGTAGGGGTTGGGTGTTTTCCCCAAGCCAGTTCCTGGACTTGGGAAATCGTTCAGCCGTGGGGGTGGCTTTGCACCGGCTGGCGAAGGGGGGGACCATTCGCCGGTTGACCCGCGGCCTGTATGACTATCCGAAGCAACACGCGACCTTTGGCCTGCTGGCGCCCAGCCCGGACGCGGTGGCCGAGGCAATCGCCGGCAAGCACGCCGTCCGCCTTCAACCCTCCGGCGCGTATGCGGCGAATTTGCTGGGGCTTTCGGATCAGGTTCCGGCGAAGGTTGTGTTCCTGACCGACGGAGCAGCGCGTCGGGTGAAAATCGGGCGGCAGGAGATCAGCCTCAAACAGACATCACCACGCAATATGGCGACGGCCGGTCGGCTGAGCGGGTTGATCATCCAGGCGCTGCGGTATCTGGGGCGGGAGCATGTGGATGACAAGACGTTGGCCCGGCTGAGACAAAAGCTGGGCGACGCTGACACCCGAACGTTGCTCAAAGACCTGGCCTACGCTCCGGCGTGGATCGGAGACATCCTGCGACGGCTGGCCCAACCGAAATAGTCCATGGACAAATTCATCCAGTTGAAGCCGGAGGATCGCCGCACGGCATTCGTGCAGGCGGCGGCAGCGCGGCAGTTGAGTCCGGAAATCGTGGAGAAGGACTTTTGGGTTTGCTGGACCCTAAAGGAACTGTTCCGGCTGCCGGCCATTGGTGAGCATCTGATTTTCAAGGGCGGAACGTCGCTGTCGAAGGTGTTCAAAGTCATCGAGCGGTTTTCGGAGGACATTGACGTTTCGATTGACCGGGCTTTTCTCGGCTTTGGAGGCGCGAACGAACCAGAAGCGGGTGGGAGCAACAAGGAGAAGCAGCGGCGGATCGAAGCGCTGAAGACGGCCTGTCAGCAGAAGATCGCGAACGAATTGAAGCCGGCGTTGGAGCGGGTCATCGGTGGGAAGCTGCAGAAAGACGACTCGTGGCGACTGCTGTCTGATGCCACGGACCCGGACCAGCAGACGCTGTTGTTCGATTATCCCTCGGCAATGCCAACGGCGGGGGGCGGCTACGTCCGACAGACGGTGAAGATCGAAATGGGGGCCAGAGCTGATCACTGGCCGTGTGAGGCGAAATCGGTGACGCCCTATGTGGCGGAGGAGTTGCCCCAGGCTTTCCAAGAACCTCATTGCGCGGTGAAAGTGCTGTCGGTGGAGCGGACCTTTTGGGAGAAGGCGACCATCCTGCACGCGGAGTTCCATCGGCCTGCGGAGAAGGCGATGCCGGAGCGTTTCTCGCGGCACTACTGCGATTTCTACGAGATGGTCCGGCGAGGTGTGGGCACCTCCGCCGTTGCGAAACTCGATTTGCTGGCGCGTGTGGCCCAGCACAAGAATTTGTTCTTCAAGACGAGTTGGGCGCATTACATGGAGGCCGTCAAAGGCTCCCTGCGAGTCATGCCGCCGGAACATCGGGTGAAGGCGTTGCGGGACGATTACGCGAAGATGCAGCAGATGTTCTTCGGCGAACCGCCGGCTTTTGACAACATCCTCGCGCTTCTGCGCCAGTGGGAATCCAAATTCAACCAGCAATGATCTATGGCAGTCAGCAACCATGAACGCGTCGGCAAGGCGCTGGAAGTGTTGAAGGCGGGGCTGCCCGCTTTCGTGGAACGCGAACTGAAGAGCGCGCACGGGACGAAATGGCTGGCGACGGCAAGGCAGGTCGTCGGGCCGGGCACGCAAATCGGTGGCACGGAGAAGTCGCCGGAATGGGATGCGGCCGGCTTGCTGCGGCTAATGTGGGAGTGCTGGAACGACGTGTTCGCCAAAACGCTGGGGCGCGCCGAGCGGAGCATCGTGAGCGAACTTTCAGAGGTGCGGAACAAATGGGCGCATCAAAAGCCGTTCAGCACGGATGACGCCTACCGGGCGCTGGATTCCATTCACCGGCTGCTCAACGCTGTGGGGGCCGGCAAAGAGGCCGACGAACTTGAAACGCAGAAGTCGGAGCTGATGCGGGTGAAGTTCGACGAACAGGCGCGGCATGAGCGGCGCAAGACCCAGGCGACGCTGGGGCTGGAAGCGGGAACGGCGGCTGGTCTGAAGCCGTGGCGGGAAGTGGTCACACCACATCCAGACGTGGCGTCGGGCCGGTATCAGCAAGCGGAGTTTGCAGCGGACTTGTGGCAGGTGTATCGCGCCAGCTTCTCGCCGGAGATTCGGAAGACGGTCTCGGACGAATACGCCGACGCGCAGGAATTTTTCAGGCGCACGTTCTTGACAGTAGGTTTGAAGGATTTGCTCGTCCGCGCCGTAAGACGCTTGGCGAGTGACGGCAGCGATCCGGTCGTCGAACTGCAAACCAATTTCGGTGGCGGGAAGACGCACTCGATGCTGGCGTTGTGGCATCTCTTTTCCGGGCGCCCAGTGACGGAATTGCCGGGGATTGACGCCGTGATGGTGGAGGCCAAGGCGGGTTTGCCCAAGCAGGTCCGCCGTGTGGTCCTCGTGGGCAACAAGATTTCACCGGGGCAGCCGGTGAAGAAGGACGACGGCACGGTGGTGCGGACATTGTGGGGCGAGCTGGCCTGGCAGCTTGGCGGCAAGGAGGGCTTCGCGCTGGTGAAGCAGGCCGACGAGACGGCGACGAATCCAGGCGATGCGCTCGGGCATCTCCTCCGCAAGTATGCACCGTGCCTGATTCTGATTGATGAATGGGTCGCCTATGCGCGCGGCTTGCACGACACGAAGGACCTGCCGGGGGGCGATTTCGAGACGCAGTTCACCTTCGCGCAGACGTTGACGGAAGAGGTCAAGGGCGTGCCGGGCACAATGTTGGTTGTCAGCTTGCCGGCTTCGGCGGATGGCGGTGGCGGCGTCTCCCCCACCAGCGACGCGAACGACGAGGAAGTCGGCGGCGTGCGCGGACGCATGGCGTTGGCGGCGCTGCGGAACGTGGTGAGTCGCGTGGCCACGGCCTGGCGTCCGGCGAATGCGGAAGAGAGCTTCGAGATCGTCCGGCGGCGGCTGTTTCAGCCACTGCCTGAACCGAATTACCCGTCGCGGGACAACACGGCCAAGGCGTTCTGCGACCTCTACCGGAGCAATCATCAGGAGTTCCCGCCGGAATGCCGCGAGGCGGATTACGAGCGGAAACTCAAGGCCGCATACCCGATTCACCCGGAGGTTTTCGACCGACTCTATCAAGACTGGTCGGGCCTGGTGAAATTCCAGCGCACCCGTGGCGTGCTGCGCCTGATGGCGGCAGTGATCCATCGGCTTTGGGAGAGCAACGACCGGAGTCCGCTGATCCTGCCTGCAAGCGTGCCGCTGGACGATCCCGGCATCGTGTCGCAGCTCACCAGCTACTTGCCTGGCGGCTGGGAAACTGTGATCGAGAAAGACGTGGACGGCGCAGACGCGCTGCCGCGCAAGCTCGACGGAGAGAAGCCGAACCTCGGTAGGTTCTCGGCGTGCCGGCGCGTGGCGCGGACGTTGTTCCTGGGCTCTGCCCCAATCCCCGGTGCAGCGAATCGCGGGGAGGAAGATCGGCGCATCAAACTGGGTTGCGTGCTGCCCGGTGAAGCAGCGGCCGTTTTCGGCGATGCCCTGCGCCATCTCGCACAAGCCGCCACGTATCTTTACCAAGACAACGCCCGCTACTGGTATGCAACGCAGCCCACCGTCACCAAGCTGGCAGACGACCGCGCTGAGCAATTGCGCCGGGAGCCGGACCGGGTTGCCGAGGCTGGCGACGCCCATTTCCTCGCCCGCGCCGCGG
>CAZWJC010000285.1:0-8979 GCA_964634255.1 uncultured Verrucomicrobiota bacterium
GGGGGGATTACAGATCAGCGGGGCTGGCATCACCGCGACCTACAGCGATGTGCAGGGAGGCCTCGCGGGTGTTGGGAACATCAATCTAAGCCCCGCATTCCGAAGTCCGAATAACTTGAGAATAGTGGCGGGGTCGCCGTGTATTGACGCGGGGAATCCAGGTGCGATCTATAACGATGTGGCCTTCAATGGCGTGGCCTTGAGCCCGTCGTTGGGCGGTTCTAGGAATGACATGGGAGCGCATGGCGGGCCCGGCGCGCTCTGGTGGGGCATGTCGCCAGTCGTTACAGCGCCGCCCGGCGACCAGATCGCGACGAACGCTGTAACGCTATGCGTGCAAGCCCTTGGCACCCCGCCTCTGAGTTACCAGTGGCTCCTCAACGGCGCTCCCATCGAAGGGGCAACGACAAGTTGCTATGAAAAGAGCACGATTGAATTGCAGGACGAAGGCTGGTACTCCGTTGTCGTGAGCAATGCTTGGGGATTGGCGACAAGCCAGCCCCCGGCGAGAGTCACGGTTACGATCCCACATGCCGCCACGGCGACGGCCATCGTTCTGAACGGCTATGTTGTGGGATTCACCAATCTCTGGGGCGGCTGGGGCTACACCAACACGCCACGCGTCCGAATTATCGGTGGCGGTGGCTCTGGGGCGGAGGCGGATGCTGTGGTGAGTAATGGCATGGTCATAGCGGTCAGCATTCTGAACCCAGGGAGCGGCTACACCGCGCCGCTAATCGTCGTTGCGCCACCGTTCGTTGAGCGGCCGACCATGGGTGTTGCGGCTCTCTCCCTCTTGAGCTTCACCAATCTCGATGTTGCTGCCGTCTATCGGCTTCAGCATTGGGATGGCGACGCATGGCTGAACCTGGGATCAAGCGTTGCTCCAGCGAGTTCGACCTTGACCCAATATGTTTCGGGAACGGCCAACTCCAGTGACTACCGGTTGGCGGTAGTGCCGGTTCCACGGCAAGCCTTCGCTACGGCTCAAGTGGCAAACGGCTTCGTGATCGGCGCCACATTGACAAGTGGTGGGTCCGGCTACACGACGAATCCCGCGGTGACCATCCACGGAGTTGGGAGCAACGCCACGGCAATCGCCACAGTTGATAGCGGTAGTGTTACCAATGTCACTATCACCAACCCCGGCATCGGCTACACTACCGGTGCTTCTATTGTCATTGCCCCGCCTCCAGCAGCGGCTCTTTGGCCGAACGAAGTGACACAAGTGATGGAGCTGAGCTTAGAGGGTTTGTCACCCTACGACGGATACCAACTGGAGTTTTCAGCAGCTTCAGAGGGTGCTTGGAGCAACCGTGGCCTTCCATTTGTTCCCACGTCGGCTTCAAGCACGCAGCGTATTCCTGTCAGTCAGGATACTGGATTCTTCCGCGTCAGGCACGTGCCGTAATGCATGTGCAAACCCGAAGCGCATTCGCCCGGTCGAGAATGCCAGAGAGCAACCATTTTGATCAGTGAAAACCAAACTAGTTCAATCCTATTTCGCCCTCGCTGCCGTGCTTGGCGCAGTGTTGTTGTCCGGCTGCATGGCACATGTGCCATTGGCGAAGCGGCAGGTCGGCGGCGTCAGCTCTTACACTCACAAGCAAGAAGTGGGTGGCTTGACGATGGCCATTGATCCCATCACGAATGCCAACGAGGTGGTGGAGCTCTTCGGAATGAACTTGCTTGATAAGGAGATGCTTCCGGTCCTGGTCGTGGTGTCGAATGGCAGCCCTTCCGTCAGTTTCGTCATTTCACCGGAACGCTTCAGTCTGGTGAATGGGAAATACGAGTCCAGTCTTAAGACTCAGGGGGCGAGCACCGCCGGCGCAGAGGCAGCGGGATGGACGGTCGCCTTCTTGGGCATCGGCCCGACGCTGTTGGCCGCGCCGTTCTTCACCCACGAACTGGACAAAACGATGGTTATCAACCAAAACCTGAGACACCAGCAGTTGCTCCAGCGCACGGTGTCGCCGGGGATGGCCACTCAGGGATACCTCTATTTCACGATCCCAAAAGAGAATAGGCGCGAACCAACTTGGACGCTCGTTGGCAGGACTCTCATTCTGCCGACCTTGGAAGAGAAGGAAATCGTCTTCCCCTATCGCTGGTAACCGGCAGATACATGCCGAAGGAAGGACCATGAGAACACTTCAACATTTCGCCGCAGTTGGATTGCTCACTGCCGGCTGGCTGCTAAACGGATGCACCCACACCCACAATGTTGTGAAGCCGCACAGCCTTCTCGCCCCAACGGTGGCGGCGAAGATGCCGCTCGCGGTGGAACTGCGACTCGACCAACCTTACCGGAACGCCCGCTGGTCCATGACGTACATGGGCAGCACCACTGCGATCCCGCTCGGGCCGCAACTGGTTACCAACACGGTCGAGTGCGCTCAGAGCGTTTTCCAGACAGTCACCGTGACCACGGCGGGCACGAACGGCGCGGCAGAGCCACTGGCGTCCAGAGCGGCGGCGGTCCTGATCCCGCGGCTTGTGTATGTGGACGTGTCGGGAAACTGGATGAAAGACCCGATCACCATGGCGCTGGAGTGGACATTGTTGGATTCATCGCGACGGTTGGTGTGGGTGGACAGTTATCGGGCGGAAATCCGCGAGCCGGTGGAAGGCGTGAAGGGAGCAAAGAACATCTTGCAACGCCGGTTTGATACCGTGCTGGAGGATTTGTTCAAGCAGTCGCGCGACACGATGCTGAACTCGGTGGAGATCCGCCGTTTCTCGCAGAGCGCACAACCATGAAGACCTGGCGACGGCAACGCTCCCCTACCGCCGTGTTGCCCGCAGCGCTGCTTCTGTTGGCATTGTTAGGAACGGTCCAGGCCCAGTTCACTTACACAACGAATGGCGGCACGATCACCATTACGGGTTACACCGGTCCTGGCGGCGCGGTGGACATCCCCGGCACGATCAACGGCCGCTTCGTCACCGCTCTTTCAGCGTCCGCCTTTGAATACGAAACTGGCCTAAGCAGTGTCACGATCCCCGACACCGTCATCAGCATCGGCCACATGGCCTTCCAATGGTGTACCAGCCTTGCGACGGTCGCGATTGGCCGCGGCGTGACCAGCCTCGGAGAATCTGCTTTCCTGGGCTGCACCAGTCTCACCACAATCACGGTGGATACCGCCAACTCTGCCTACCGTTCTGTGGACGGGGTCTTGTTCGACAAAAGTCAGACCACACTGATTCAGTATCCGCCGGCCAAAGTCGGAAACTGCCCGGTCCCGAAAACGGTTACGCGCATCGCTCCTATCGCCCTTGCGGGTTGCGCCGGCCTGACCTCCATAGACGTGGACCCAGCCAACTCTGCCTACTGTTCTGTGAATGGCGTCCTGTTCGACAAGAGCCAGACCACGCTCGTCCAGTGTCCGGGAGGCAAAGCGGGGCAATACGCGGTGCCCGCCGGCGTCAGCGACATCGCTGGGTATGCGTTCGCTTACTGTTCGCGCCTTACCGGAATTACGATCCCCGACACCGTCTCCGACATTGGCTACTATGCTTTCGGCGAATGCTGGCAGTTGGAGCGCGTCACGATCCCGAACAGCGTCACTAACCTAGGCGACTGCGCATTCATGGACGATGTCTTTCTTACCCACGTCAGGATCGGTGATGGCGTGACCAATATTGGAAATTCAATGTTCTCCGACTGCCGCAGCCTGACAAATGTCATTATTGGCCGAAGCGTCAGCAGGATTGGAGCCGATGCGTTCCAGTATTGCATCAGTCTCGCGAACATCACAATCCCTAGCGGCGTCAAGGAAATCGTGGACGAGGCCTTTTCCCATTGCCTGGGTCTGACAGGCGTTTTTTTCCAAGGCCACGCCCCTTTGTGGTACCAGTCTGCGTTCACCGGTGACCTCAAGGCGATCGCTTATTACTTGCCCGGAACCACGGGCTGGACGCCCATGTTCAGCCATCTGCCCACGCGATTGTGGAATCCGCAGGTGCGGACCAGCGACCCGAATTTTGGGATACGGTCAAACCGCTTTGGTTTCACCATTGTCGGGACGGCTGACATTCCCGTCGTGGTGGATGCTTGTACGAACTTGGCTAATCCCGTGTGGATTTCACTGCAAGGCGACACCCTCACAGACGGTGCCTGGTATTTTGCTGATTCAGACTGGACGAATCACCAAGCGCGTTTCTACCGCCTCCGCACACCGTGAGACGAGCAATCGCCTCGCGTGTAAAGCGTTTGGCTTGCGGATGGAAGAAGCCCGCATCCTGCCTACGCAACTGCTCCAAGCAAAACGCTGTTTCATGAACAGGAACGTCACCCTCCCAAGGCGAAATCGGTCCGCCTCCACCCCGTCAAGCGAGCTTGAAGCGCACACCGGACGAAAACTCCAGGTCGCCTCGCAGCGATTGGGTGCTGCGCTCTCGGCTGCCCTCCTCCTCCTGTGCCCCGTCACCCGTGCCTTGGCCGCAGTGCGTTATGCGAACGTGAACAGCACCAACGCCACGCCGCCGTACACAAACTGGGCTACAGCGGCAACGGTGATTCAGGATGCCGTGGACCTGGCGGAAGCTGGCGACGAGATCGTGGTGACCAACGGCGTTTACGCGACCGGCGGAAGGGCGGTCGTTGGCACAATGACCAACCGCGTGGCGGTGGACAGACCTTTGACGCTGCGAAGTGTCAACGGGCCAGAGGTCACCGTCATTCAAGGCCACCTGGTGGCCGGCACGACCAACGGTGCGGGCGGGTTTCGCTGCGTGTATCTGGCCGACGGCGCCAGCCTGTCCGGATTCACGCTGACCAACGGCGCCGGGGGGGTGTGGTGTTCCTCTACGAACGCGACAGTTGCCAACTGTGTGATCGCGGGAAACGTGGGCTTTGACGCCGGCGGTGGAGCGCATGGTGGCACGTTGATCGACTGTACACTGGTGGGCAACTCAGCGGTATACTCGGGGGCAGGGGCTTGTGGCAGCATCCTCAATAACTGCACGCTGACGAGCAACACTGTGTGGGAGGCGTACTGTTGTCTTTGCGGTGAGGAAGACTGCTCGGGCGGCGCAGCCGCCTACGCCAGTACGTTGAACAACTGCACCCTGGCCGGCAACCTGGCGGTGTACGGTGGTGGAGCCGCCCACAACTGCACCCTGGTCCGTTGCATCCTGACCAACAACTATGGCGGGGCAGCTTACGAGAGCGAGCTTGCCAACTGCAGCCTTGCCAAGAACTCCGGCAGGGGGGCGTTCAGGAGCACGCTGCAATCCTGCACAGTTACCGGCAACTCCGGCGTCGGCGTTGCGCGCAGCCGTCTGAACAACTGCTTGGTGGCAGACAACGCGGGCGGCGGAGCGCTCGGCGTGATGGGCTTGCCGTGGCGCAAGGACTTGAACTACGTGCCATGTTTCCTCACCAACTGCACGGTGGTTGGGAATGCCTGGGGCACATATCTGGCGGTGATGAACAACTGCATTGTCTATTTCAACGGCCAGACCAATTTCAATTCCATCTATGACAGCCTGGACCACTGTTGCGTTACGCCACTGCCAGAGGGCGGTGTGGGCAACATCACGAACGCCCCTCTGTTCGTGGATTATGCGGGCGGCAACCTACGCCTGCGGGCCAACTCGCCCTGCATCAACGCGGGCTACAACGCCTGCGCTTCCGGCGCAACGGACCTCGATGGGCTGCCGCGCATCGTGAGCGGGACGGTGGACATCGGCGCCTATGAATTCCAAGGACCCGGCTCGATCATTTCTTATGCCTGGCTCCAGCAGTATGGCCTGCCCACTGACGGCTCGGCGGATTTCACCGATCCAGATGCTGATGAACACACAATTTGGCAGGAGTGGCGTTGCCAAACCAACCCCACCAACGAGCACTCTGCGCTGCGCATCCTCTCGGTAACACCTGCCGATGCCAGGGTGAAGGTGAGTTGGCAGAGCGTGGTCGGGGTGAGCTATAGCGTGGAGCGAAGCACGAACTTGGCGGCCTTTCCGGCCTTCAGCACAGTGGCCACGAACCTCCTCGGGCAGGAAACCACTACGGCATACAGCGACACCAATATCGCGAGTTCAATGCCGCTACTTTACCGTGTGAGGGTGGAGAACTGAGGGAGCTGGTGACAACTCCGAGTCACCAGCTCCAAGTTGAATTGGCCGCTTCCTCTTGCGTGGCGACCCGTGCTGCCTGATTCATTGGGTGTGGACGCGGTAGAACCGGATGCCGTTGGTCAATGCCTGTGGATCGGTGAACGGCATCACGCCATACGTGTTCGTCACCGTGCCGACATGCAACCACGACGCCACTGGCGTCTCCAAGTCTGCACTACTCTTGATGGCGTATCGCTCGCCCACCACGCCGCTGACCAGCGCCTTAAAGCCGCCCACGCGCTGGAATTCCGCCGTTGCACCACCCTCGCCACCCAGGCAGATGCGTGGCCCGGCTTCCGACCAGACCCCGGCAACGGCGTCAGCGGGCCAGTGCTCACGTTGTCAAGCTGCGCCGTGGCCATCGCGCCATTCTTGTGCGCCGTCACCGCCAAGCTCGCTTCCAGATTGGTGGGCATGTTGAGCACCTTGGTCCACCAGACGAGCGACCAAACCGTGCCGTTCGTTGAGGCATGGCCCACGAATGTGTCGCCCAAGCGCATCAATCGCAGCCAGGTCCAGTTCGTGCCGCTGTTCCCGGTTTCGACCGCGTAGTCGTTCTCCACCAACCGGCGACGGAAGCTCACGTGCTTACCTTCATCTAGCGGCAGGAAGACATGCCGCGCGCCGCTGTTTGTGCCGTCGCGCAACATCACGCCTGCCTCCGAGTTCGGGTCGGCCGGCAACAACCCCAGCGGCCGCGCGACGATCTGCCCGTCGCCATTCAGGGGCTTGTGGACGAAGAAGAAGTCATCCTTCGTGCCTTCGATGTCCTCGCCGGAGACGTTCACGGTGAAGACGCCATCTGCGACGCTGTAGCTGCCGTCGCCGGTAGCACCGACAACATTCGTTCGCCAATCCGGCAAGACCGCCAGCGCCAACCCCCCGCTGATCAAGCAGTCCGGTCAATAACCTGACTTGCGGCCCAAGCTCTTCACCCGGTAATACCCTTCCGCGTACGGCGGGTTGGTGGCCACGTTTACGGAGGTGGGTTTCTCGGTAGCGCGCACCCAACCGTTGGCCACGCTGAACCAGTTGGTGACCGTGCTCAACAGATTGCTCGTCCATTGCACCTGGTATTCGGAACGCGGGATGGCACCCCAACTGACGGTGACTATGCCATTCGTGGTCCGGGTAATGGTGGCTTGTGCGGAGATCAACGGAACACTGGGCAGCCAGTTCGCGGCGTCTGGCCCGCCGTAAGCACCCAGGTCCGTCAGCGCAACGCCCTGCGAAGGCGGGAAACACATGTCCGAGCAATTCCAGTCTGGGGTCCCGGCATCGATGCATGGGGAATTCGGCTGCAAATGATAATCCGTCTGAGAAACGAATTTTGGATCTTGGAAGATGTTATTCACGAGATCACAAGGCGTGCCATTGTTGTTGACGCAGCAAATCACCCCATACACTCCTGCCGGAAAACCCGCAAAGTCGGTTGAATTGTTGAAGAAACAATTGTAGGCGGTTACGTCATTGAACAACGTTAGAGACGACTTCCTCATCGCTGTGCCACACTGTAGAAAGACATTATTCTGAACAGTGGGGTACGAAGTGGCGGCGTGAGATCCGGCGTCGAAATTGATGGCGACACCAGCTAATGACACAGAATCGCAGTTCAGGATTTGTGGATTGACCGCTCCTCGACCATGCAGCGAGTAAATCCCAAGATAAGCCTCCATTCCATCAGCCAAGAAAGAACAGCCATTAGTCGCACCGACGAAGAGGCAATTGAACACCGTGGGGCTTAAACCTGGGAATTCCTCCCGCCACCACCCCTGGCCGCTGTTATAGGCGTAACCATGCGAATATCCGTAAATGCAGGAGCCGATGCAGTTGCTAAACGCGCAGTTCCGAATTGACGTTCTCATTGTGCTACTCCCCGCTACTTGGCCATCTATCGCAAGGTACAAAGCGTTGGTAGCGTCGCTGATGATGCAATTGAAGAAGGTGCTATCTGCGCCGCGGTAGTTGACGTAAATCTTGTCCCAATACAGCGAGGAGTTTGCTCCGCGGATGATAATCGGCTCTGCAGGCGATCCAATGGCCGAAACGGCACCATCTACATTCATGTTCAGTCCTTGCCCCATAATCAGGGTGACGCCTGGCTGAATCGCAAGCGTCTGGCCGCTAGGCACGCTGAGGTTGCCCGTGGCGATATACGGGCTGCCAGTCTTCGTCCAAGTCCCGGCAACGGTGCCAGAGACGAAAGTGGAGGCTTGCGCGAGGGTTGCAGTGAGGCCAAGCGCCGCAAAGGCGGCTAGCCATTTCACGTAAGGGTTCCGTTTTGTGTTCATATTGTTATTTCGTGGTTCAGTTCAAAGCGGATGGAGACAGGATTCCCAGGAGGGACGGGATGGAAGGATGATTCGGAGATGCGCTGCGTGACTCGTGGCGGCGATTCGGGAGAAGGCCGCAAGTGTGTTAACCGAAGCAGAGCGGCGCTTAAGGCGCCCGCACTCCAGACGCTGACGCGACTTTCCACACGCCGATTCCTCGCAGAGCGTCTGGACTGCGTCCGGTTTACCGGCGCTTTCTCCGATGCGGGCATGCTGCGACCAAGGGACTGGTCGCGGTCCGTACGCGTGAGCTTGGCTTAGAACTTGGCCCGGATGCGCACTGCCTCGCTGCGATTGCGAGCGTGGAGCTTTTCGTAAATGCGCCGGATGTGCGTGCGCACCGTGCCCAAACCAATGCTCAACGTCTCGGCGATTTCCTTGTAGAGCCGCCCCTGGGCCAGCAAGTCCAGGATTTCCTGTTCGCGTGGCGAGAGGTGCGCGCTCGTTGCCGCCGCTGCGTCCCTGTCACCGGACAGTTGAAAACCAGCCAGCCGGGGTCGATTCAAAACCGGCCACT
>CAZWJC010000286.1:0-8958 GCA_964634255.1 uncultured Verrucomicrobiota bacterium
CCGTGCCGGTCAACGTTACGTTCCCTCCGTCCACCAACACTTCGCCCGCCCCCGTCTTGAGACTGCCCCCCCCGAAAGCGAACGTGCCGCCATCCAAGTGAACCTTCGTGTCCGTTGCCAGGTCAAACGTGCCACTGCTGGTGAAGCCGTTGGGATACTGCAACGCCCCTTGCAGCAAACTCACCGTGCCGGTGTTGACAAACTGGCATGGCGCGGGAAAAGCCGTTGTGCCCGTGCCGCCGGTTTTGCGGAGCGTGCCGGCATTGTGGAAACGGAACGTCAGTGAAAATCCCCAATCCTGGAAGCTGAACGGTGCGTCGCCTTGGATTTCCCACACCGCCCCCGCCAGGTTGGTGATCAGCACGCTCTGGCTGAATCCATCCGCCGTCGCCATCAGATCCCCGCTCCCCGTCCACGTTACCGTGCCCGCGTTGTTCAACGTGGACCGGAGCAGCGTCTTCTGATTGCTGCCGCTAAGCGCCAGCACGCCATTGCCGGCCACGGCCAAGCTGCAACCCGACAAGGTGCCTCCGGTCCAGGCCACCGTCGGCGCGCCGCTGCCACCCGCTGTGCCCAGCGTGATGCCCGCCACGCTGACGCTGGTGCTCAGCGTGACGCTGTAGCTTCCGTTGTTGGTGATGATTGCCGCGTCGCCGGAACCAGGCACTTGATTAGGACTCCAATTGGCGGCGGTGGTCCAGTCGCCACCGGCGGTGTTGGTCCAAACAATGGTCGCAGCCTGGGTTGCGGTGGCGAAGGCGAGGCAAAGTCCGTAGAGGAGTGTTGCTCGAGAGGGAGTCGTATACAGTTTCATAGGCTTCCAAGGGATGTTTGTCTTTGGTTCGTCGGAGAAGCAGAGCAGTCCGCCGGGCCCACTACTTCAGGGCGATTGCAGGCTGGAGCGGATGAGGTAGAAACCTTGCGGGCTGTTTCCGCCACCGGAATGCGTGAAACGGAAGCTGCCGCCACCGCTGCTCCAATCGTTTGTCTTCAGCGGCGTCCAGGCGATCAGGTCGGGAGAGTATTCCAGCACGTAGCGGACATAGCGCCGCATGGGAAACGCCAGATACACATCTTTGGGCGGCGCACTGCCGACGGAAAAACTGGAGAGCGCCGGGCTCTTCAAGCTCCGCAACGTGTAGGTGGTCGGCGCGTTCGTGTCCGGCCAGTAGGGCAACCAGCGTTTCTCGGACGCGATGTACATGGAGGTTTCCGAGTGAATACTCAGTGTGCTGGACACTTCGTAGCGGCCTCCCGCAACAGCCGCGACCGAGAGTTGTCCCGTGGAGGGAATCGTGGGGCTGATCCGGATGCCAATCATGGGTGTATTAGTGCTCCCTCCGATGTCGGCCTCGGTCAACGTGAACGTCAAGGCTTCGACCGTCAGCGGGTACGTGCCTGTCGGCTGGCCCACCCGGTTGGCCAACCGCACCTGCATCGAGCCCGCCAGGGTTACCTGCATGGGGCTGCGGAGCTCAGCGCCGCCGAGGGTGGTCACGCTGGCCGTGAGTTGGGCGTCGAACCGAATCTGTTCGTCGCTGTTCGTGTAGGAGCGCGTCACGTTTTGGAAGTTGTCCACGATCATGTCGTGGGCCTTGAGGAACACACCCTTGAACTCGTTCCCCGGCGGCACGCCTTGGTTGGTGCCGTATTCGACATAGAAACTTACGAACTGGCCCGGCGACGAATACCAGCCAGGCCCGCCGAGCGGCGGCAGCTCGTTGGGAGAATTCACGATCGGCTCGTCGGCCCCAAAGATGGTGGGCGCGAAGCCAAGCGCGCAGAGGAACGATAGAAGGCAAACGAAACGGTGGCAGTGTGCTTTCATGGTAAACGAACTGTTTGTCTGTGTTTCTCGGAAATCGAGACTAGCGTGCCGTTATTGTGCGACACCGCGGCGGAAAAGTGGGTCGAAGTCTGGTCACGGTATAGTCGCCGTCGTTGGTGATGACGGCGGTGTGGCTGGAGCTGGGGACTTGACTTGGGTTCCAATTGATGGCTTTTGTCCTGAAAACAGTCGCTGCATTCGTTGCGGGGGGTGGCAACAGAGAGAGAAGGCCCACGTCGTTGTTCTCATGATAAATGCCAGGGTTGGGTGGCTGTCCTGATCATGGGGAGGCAGCACCACTGCTCCTCACGATAAAGACAGCCGCTCACACGAAATCGGTTCTAGCAGGACGACTTCTGCTTGGCAACGGAAATTAGGGGCAGCGAATGCCAACAAATCCGACCAGGTGAAGCGATCGGCAGGAGGTCGTTGAGTACCGAAGACTAGAATCCAACCTGTGTCTCGGTTGTGACGGTTTGACCTGCGTGGGCTGTGCCTCGGCGTGTCTTCTGGAAACAGCTAAAACGGCTCCGCGATGTGGGCCTGGAGCTTCAAGGCCGCGTGATCTTCAGGCGCATGAACCGCATGGGGGCGTTGGTGGTGTAGGTCGAGTCGTAGCGGCTTACCATCCAGTAACTGCCGAAGTCAACTCGTCCGAGTTCAACCAGCCCGTCCCCGCTCCACCCGCCGGCGTCCAGTTTGTCGCGCACCTCGGGAACGAAGGTGACATCCACAGCATCCTTGTTTTGCTGGTAATGCAGGGTCAGATGGTCTGCTTCAATGGTGGCCTGGGGCTGGCCGCTGGCGTCGGGAGTTCTTGGGTTCAGACCAAATGCGTATTCCAGCACGTTCACAATGCCGTCCTGATCGGGGTCGGCATCGTCTCCGCTGATGCTTGCATCGGCGAGTTCCCCGGTTGTGAACCGCTTAAAGCGCCATTGGTCAATCGGCTGGTCCTGGATCACAAGCTGGGCGCTGCTGGCATCCGCCAGGGCGTATGTGGAGTCCGACTGGAGCGTCAGTTCCACCGTCTCGCTCCCCTCCGCCTGCGCGTCAGTGAGGGGCAGAACCGTCAGGGTGATGGTGTTTGAACCTGAGGGAAGTACAGCGGGCTTGGGCAAGGTTTCGTAGTCCACCCCCTCGGTCGCGCTGCCGGCGAGGCTAAATTGGACGGCCAAGGATTGGCTGTTGTCGCCGGTGCGGCTGATCAGCAGGGTGCCCGGCACCCGCCCCCATTCGGTGGCGGGGCTCGCCACGGTTTGCACCTTGACCACGGGCGCGTCGTCAATCGCCAGGACCGTTACGTCTACCTCGGTTAGGTCTGGAGCGGAGAAGGAGAGCGTCGCGTAATCATTCGTCGGGTTCGTGTCGCGAAGCGCCGCCACTCCGACGGTTTGCGCGACCGCCCAGTCTGCGGGCGTGAAGGTTAGCGGAGCGGGCGCGGGCAGCGTCAGGTTCGTATCGCCACTCAGGGAGAGGTTAACGAGGACTGCATTCGTCGGCTGGACGTTGAGCCAAATCTCAAGTGCGTTCGTGCCAGCTTCCGCCACCCACAGTTCGTTGGTGGAGACGACCAAGCGAAGCCTGTCGGTATCCGTCTCCGTGAGCGCTACGGTTACTTCGCTGAGGTCTGGCGCGGAAAGCGTCAACAGCGCACCGCTGTTGGTCAGGTCGAGATCATCGGCAGCGAGAATCATCACCGGTTGTGGCACGTTCCAGGTATTCGTGGTGAAGAGCAGGGCTGAGGAACTGGCAAGGCTCAGGCCCGCGTCGCCCTGGAGCGCAAGCTGGACGTTGAGATTGCCCGTCGGCTGCGCGTTGAGCGAAACCAACAGACTGCCACTGCTGCCTTCTGGGATTAGCAACGCGTTCGTCGAAACGACGATGAACTGGGCGTCATTCTCGTTTTCGACGGCGCTGAGCAGGTGGCTGGCCAGGCCACTGGACGCGACAAAAAACGTGGCGCTGCCGCTGACGGCGTCAGGGTCTTCGGCGGCGGCGATGGTGACAGTCTGTGGCAAGTCCCAGTTCGCCGGGGTGAAGGTCAACGACTGCCCGGTCGTGACTGTGAGGTTCGGATCGCCGCTGGAGCGCGTGGTGGTGACCGTAACGGCGACGGTGGGTTCGGCCTGCAATTGGATCGTGAAGCCGTTGGCGCTGCCTTCGGGAACATGGATCTGGTCGGCAGAGAGGAGCAGGGCCTGCGGGTCGTCGTCAACGATGGTGAGGGTCGCGTTCGTGGAAACGCCGCCGTAGTAGTTCGCCGAACCAACCACCGTGAGCGCAATGGTTTCATTCCCTTCGGCGATGGCATCGTCCTTGGGCGTGAGGATCAACTCCGCGTGTGTCTGGCCGGGAGCAAGGGTGACCCTGGCGGCGCCGGCAGCAACAGAATCCACACCCGCGAGCGAATAGTCTGCGGGATAGCTGGCGGAACCACCGAGCGCGAGGTTGACGGTGACGGAGGAGTTGGAGTTACCGGCTCGCGTGACAAACACGGCGAGTGGAGACTGATCTGTCTCCACAGTGCTCACGGCCGTTGTTTCGATTGAGATCACGGGCAAGTATTCCCCGGTAACCCAGACTTTGCCGGTGGCGCTCAAAGTCCCCGCCGTGGCGACGACGTCGAAGGGGCCGCCCGGCATCGTGGCGACAAAGACCCCGTTGGTCGTGATATCCCCTTCACCGTTGACCGACCATTCCGGGGCGATCGAGGTCCGTGCGCCCAGACCATTCCAGGCTGCGGCGGAGAAGGAAGCCGACTGACCGCTGGTGAGCTGAATCTCGTAGGGGCTAACGATCATCTGGCCGGCGGTCGGGTTCACGACCATCGTGAGGTTTGTGGTAGAGGTAAAGCCCCGCGCATCCCGGACCTTGGCCCGGAACACGTAGTTGCCGGCGTTAAGGAAACTCACGGTTGTGGCGGCGGCGCCCGGGCCGTCGTTGGTGCTGAAGCTGACAGGGCCGGGGGCGGTGACGGCGAGCCACGAGTAATCCATGGGCTCCTGTCCGGCGGCGGCGACGGCCAGCGTGACCGCAGTGGCCGGATTTGGTGCAGGGTTGGGCGTGGCGGAAGCGGAGGTGATTTGCGGGGCGACGTTGTTGCCGGTCGCCGCGAAGCTGATCCCGCTGGCGGGCACAGAGGCGACCGTGTAGGAAGCGGGGGAGAACAGGTAGCCGGGTTTCGCGGGGGTCAGGGTGTACGCCGCGTTGGTGAGTTGAGCAAACCGGAAACAGCCGTCAGAGTCCGACTGAACGGTGGCGATGAGTTCGCCGCCGAGACGAGCCTCCAGGACTACGTCCGTCAGTGGCAGATTGAGTTCGGTGATCTTCCCGGCGAGGGCGCCGGATGCCGCCGCGTTGGTCCCAACGAAGTTGATGCCCGAGAGACTCGCGTCGAGCGTGAGTGGATTGATGAAGTTGGTGGAGAAGAAATAGTAGCCCGACATTTCTGCTCCCATGGCGTAGCTGCCCGCCGGCGCGGTCAGGGTGTATTGCCAGTAGCGCGTGGGGAATCCGGCCTTGGTGGCGGTCACCGTCCGCCCGTTGCTCAGGAAGACCTTTGGCGCGGTGGCGTTCCCGGAGGCGGATGGGCCGTAGAATCGGCCGGTAATGCTGTAAGGCGCGGTACGCGCGAAGTTGTTCGTCACGTTGGCGCCGCTGATGGTCACCGTGGAGTTGGTTGGCGTGAAGCTCCAAGTGTCAGCGCGCGCAGCCAAGGTGTAGGCGCCGTTGACGAGGTTCGAGATTGTGTATTTTCCGGAAGCGTCCGTGATCGCGAAAATGCCTCCCGCCGAGACTTCCACGCCCGCCACGCCGCTGGCCCCGTCTGTGACCTGGCCCAGGATGGCATAGGTCGTTCCCCCGGGACTTGGGAGGCTCTCGTTGACGAAGAAATCCTTTCCGTACGCGCTGCCGGTGAGAACCGACACCGGGTTGATGAACTGCGCTGTCAACGTCAGTCCGTCCATCCGGCAATACACGGTCCAACCTTCGGCAGCCTCCAAACCGGCGAGCGCGTAACTGCCGTCGCTCTCCGTGAACGCCTGCCGGGTGATGCTGCCCAACGTGGCATACACGCGGGCGCCAGCCACAGGATTGCCGCTCCAGAGGACCCGCCCGAGAATCTGGCGGTTCGCTGCCGGCGCTCCCACCGTGACCACGATGGAGTCGCTCGCCACGCCGCCTTTCATGTCCGACACCGTGACTTGGACGCGGTATTGTCCCGGGGTGCTCCAACTCTTTGTGGCTGAATTCGTGTTCAGTCCGCTCGCCGTCCAAACCTGCGTTTCGTCGAAATCCCATGCGTAGGCGAGCGCATCGCCTTCGGCGTCGGTGGCGTTGACCAGGAAGGACACGGTCTGTCCGGCGGCAACTTGGTTGGTCGAGGCGGTGAAGCTGGTGAGGCGCGGTGCGGCATTGGCCGGGAAGGAACCGAGGTTGATTGCCATGTCAATGAACTCCTGGTTCGCGCCGCTGTTGCCGGTGGCGAGGGGTGTGATGTGGATGCCAGCGGTCTTGTCCGAGTACGTGCGCCCGACGACCAGCGCACTGTCCAGCTTGTCGGAATTGTCAATCGTCCAAAAGCTGCCGGGCTGGTTGTCCGGGTCGTAGAATGGCGTCGCGGCATCTTTGGAGAAGGGGGTCATGTCGAGCAGCGTGGCGCCGTCGCTGCCGTACGAGGACTGGCAAACATCCACTTGGAGACCCTGGCGCAGCCAGTTTTGCGCGGTGCTCCACGGGGCGCAGCGGTAGTTCAGCCAGTAGCGCCGGGCCTTGCCCGTGTAATCAGTTGCCGGGGTCTCAATCCGAATCCCGCGCGGGTTGTTCGTCACGTCGCGATGGTCGTGCCGGTAAAGCCGGTACGTGCCGCTCGTGCTGACATATTGAACGCGACTGCCAGATAACCAGCCCAAGCTGACCTTTTCCGCGGCGGCATAATGCGGTTTGGTCGCATCGTCAATCTCCCCGCCGGATTGCGCGGCCATGATGCTGAAGTAGTGGCCGTACTCCACCCACTCGGCGTTCGCGCTGTCGACGCAGTAGCCGCCCGGCACGGAGTCTTTGCCGAACGGGGCGGTGGAATCCGTGCGCCAGTAATCCGCATGGTAGAGGCCGAGGTTGTGTCCGAGCTCGTGGCCGGCCGTGCGCAGGGAGGTGTAGCCCGCGACCAGATGTGCCCCCTGGCCGCCGACGTAGGCGCGACCGGCGTAGCTGAAGCCCGAGCTGGTGGTGACAAGGACGTCGAGGTTGTAGTTTCGATAATCGTACCCTTGCGTGGCGGCCGCGCTGCGGGCATCGGACAACAGCTCGCTGAGATTGTTGTTGTAGGTGGCGGCGTAGCTGGAAGGTTGCGGCAGGGTGATCTGCACGATATCCACCGGCTGGGTCACGTTTACGAGCCCGTGGATCGAAACCAAACCATACGAGGTATTCATCCAGAAGTTGCTCAGCACGGTCATCTGGCTGAGCGCGGTCGAAGCAGACACCGGGTCGCCGGTTTCATCCGAAAACCGTGCAATCATGTAAAGCACGGTGTTCGGTGCGGACTTGGTGGGCGCCGCCTGGATGATTGGTGCGCCAGCGTCGGCTTGCTGGGCGGGCGTGGCGGAATCTCCCAAAGCGATGACGTCATCCAAAGCCACGCCTTCGATAGTGGCCTCTTGCACGGTTTGCACCTCACGCCAGTTCCCAAACACGCGTGCGTCGTAGGTGACGCCATCCATTCGGACCTCACGGCGGAAACCAGCCTTGAGGTTAGCGTGTGACTCGTGAGGCTCGGCGGCATGATTGGTGGGGAAGACGCAATACATGCTGAAGGATCCACGGCCGGAGAGCCGGCGCTCAACCAAGCCCTGAAGCGAGGAGGGCAGGGCCGCCCGGTCCGTTGCGGGCATGGCCAGGCGTGTGAAGCCCTCCGGGTCAACCTCCAGTAATTGCCGCATGGTGCCGGCGCGCTCCCGCGCGAGCCGCAAGCCCGTGGCAGGATCAGGCGTTCGGGACAGCCCGCTGCGGTTTCGTTGCACCCACGCGGAAAAAGCATCTGTCGAATCGCGTGCTTGCCGGCGGACTGTCTCAGTGTCCACTCCTGCGGCAGGCAAGGGTGAAATTGGGGCAGCCGCGCTCGCCAAGCCGATGGCCATGAGGGCCGCCGTCAAGAGGCGAATCAGATGCAGCGATTTCATATTGTACCCGGCAGCACGCTACCACGACTTCCGCGTTCGCGGTGAAAAGCGTGAAAAGATGCTGCGCTCCCTGAATTTAGCAGCCGACATGCCGAAGGGAAGCTCCCGACTGGCTCGACCCGTGTCCGGGTAATCGCTGCGGTAATGGCGTGTCCGATTTCGGACTCGCCGCTTGACCGCCAAAACCCTCCTGTGTAGTGTGCCGGCGGTTGCCAGCGTAGCTCAGTGGCAGAGCAATGCTTTCGTAAAGCATGGGTCGTCGGTTCAACCCCGACCGCTGGCTCCATTCCCTAATTTCCCCCGTGATCAACTGTTTGACGTAAGCCTTTGCGAAGGTGGCTGCCGAATTCAGGATTCTGCTACGCGCGTTTGAGTGCAGGTCTCGCGGAACCGTTGGTCGGACCGTGCTCGTTCAGCGCAGGGCATTCCTGTTGCGTGAGGTTGAGAATTGAATTGTCGCCTCCCGCCATTGCCGGCAACCTGTCTCCAAGACTATGCAACAGTTTAATCTCGGCATGATCGGCGGTGGCACGGTGGGCAGCGGTGTGTTTCACGCGCTTCAGCGCAACGGCGGCCTGCTCGCGTCCCGCATCGGCGTGAAGGTCAATGTACGGAAGGTGGCGGTGAAGGCGTTCGACGAACCGCGGCCTTATGAAATCCCGAGTAAGCTGATGACGACCGACTGGCAGGAGGTCGTCAACGATCCCGAGGTGCATATCGTCATCGAACTGGTCGGTGGCACGGGCATCGCCAAGACGATGATCCTGACGGCGCTCAAGCTCGGCAAGACGGTTATCACCGCGAACAAAGCGCTGATCAGCGCGCACGGCGAGGAGTTGTTCGCCGCGGCGCGGAAGTCGGGCGCGAACCTGTACTACGAAGCGAGCGTTTGCGGCGGCATTCCGATCATCAAAGCGTTGCGCGAAGGGTTTGTCGGCAACCGCA
>CAZWJC010000287.1:0-8697 GCA_964634255.1 uncultured Verrucomicrobiota bacterium
GGAGAAATTTTTCCACATCAAATGTCGTCCGGCAGGGCTTCAGCCAGCCACCGTCGTCATCGTGACGACGACCAAAGCCATCGCTTACCACGGCGGGTATTCGGACGCTGGCGGCTTGGGCAATCTCGCCAAGCACATCGAGAATATCCGCTTGTTCGGACGGGATCCGGTGGTCTGCATCAGCCACTTCCCGGACGACAAGCCGGCCGATCACCGACGAATCATCAAGTTCTGCGCGAAGCAGGGAGTGGAAGCCGTCGTCTCGAGACACTTCGACCAAGGTAGTGAAGGCAGCGTGGATTTGGCGGGTGCCGTGCTCCGAGCCGCCGAGAGAAACCGAAGGCGCGCGGTGCGGTTTCTCTATCCACTGGAGTCACCGATTGAGCAGAAGGTGGAGACGCTGGCGAAGCAGGTTTACGGCGCGGATGGGGTGGACTTTGATCGGACGGCACGGGGCAACCTGGAGCTGCTGGCGAAACATGGCTTCGACCAATTCCCAGTTTGCGTGGCGAAAACGGCCATGTCGCTGTCCGACAATCCGGAACTCCGTGGGCGGCCGCGGGGCTTTCGCATCACGGTGAACGAACTTCGGCTTTCGGCGGGCGCCGGGTTCGTGGTCGCCATCTGCGGCAGTATCGTTACCATGCCTGGCCTGCCCAGAGTGCCGACAGCAGCCCGGATCAAGGTGCTGGCAAATGGCCAGGCGACTGGACTGACTTGAGCGGGAGGACGAAGGCTGCCACTTGAGGCGAGGGTCACCGCGGTTTATCCGCGTTGTCGGGTTTCGTGCTCTTGCGTTCAGCTAGCCACCAGGCGACGAGGATTGGGCTGAAACAGAACAGCAGTCCGATCGGCATCGCAAAAATGCTCCAGAATTTGTCCATAACAATGGGGCAAGTTGTCGCAAAAACGGTCTTTGTAAAGGGCTGGGGTTGCCATCCGGTTGGAATAGTCGACTGACTGAGTAGGGGCAGAACAGTCCTCACACCGAGCATTCCAGACAAGTTGGTCCGAAGGCAGCATTTTTAGGGGGAAACGAGGTGTTTTTCGCGTTCCGTTTATCCCCGGCAAAGTGTGGAACAGAGGTGGAGAAATAACCGGAAAAAACTGTGAAAGTCATTGACATGGCCGCAGTTGGTCTTTATTGTGACCGGCGTAATCTATGGCGCGAACTCAAGTCAGACTATGAAGAGCCTAGCGAAGCTTTACTGTGTTGGGTCAGCAGTCGTGGCAGCATTGATATCGATTCAGACTGCTGGGGCGGAGATCATCTACAACAACACGACCACCTACCGGGACGAAGGCTATACTTCGACCAACGAATACGGCGATCAGATTCTGCTCTCTGGAACATCGCGAACCGTTTCGAAGTTCACGTTCGAGTACTTCACCACTGGCGTAAACCCGGGTGGCACGGCTGAACTGACGGTGCGTTTTTACCTCAACGACGCGCTGTCTGGTGGCTTTTACGGGCCAGGGACCCTACTCTGGACCAGTGATCCATTCGCGGCTCCAGATGCGGGAGGTCGTAGCGTGCTTACCTACGAGCCCAATGTTTTCATTGGCAAGGGCGGAATTGGCTACAACGAGTTCACGTGGACGGTGCAGTTTTCCAACCCGACAGACGGGGGAACGTGGGGACTCTCGATGTACAGCCCTCCGACGGTCGGTGGCAATTACGACGACTATTGGGAGCACGATGCGCTGGGCGAGTGGCTACTCAAGACCAATCGCTACGACGTTCCGATGAATTTCGCAGCGCGCGTCGAGGCCGTTCCGGAGCCGAATGCGATGGTGCTCGGTATCGCTGGTGCGCTGGCGGTGCTCCTGTTCAGGGCGAGCATTCGTCGGGTGTAGGTCCGACGGACTTTATTTTCAGTCAAGGGCGCGGTTCTCCGCGCCCTTTGTGCTTTTGGGGTTGTTGATTCGGACACGAGGTCGCGTTCCGACGCCTCACCCTAGCTCAGCTGAGTGAACACGGTCGCTGCGAGTGAAGCGGGGTTTCAGCCCGCTTCAAGGGAGGATACCCTTTCGGCAGGGGGGGCTTAAACGCTACGTTCCGGGGCAATGGAGAAGGCCGCTTTTGAGTTCTGACAACCGCCTTCGCCTCTGCAGCGAACGGCATGATGGTTTTCTCCGGACGATGTATGTTCGGCAAAGAGAGCGCAAATCCACGCAATCGTTGGCCTGCTGTTATCCCAAATTGACGTCGCCGCAGTCCGGCGTTGATGCGAGGGAAGGGGCGGACGTCCAATTCCCTTTCGCTCGTGTGGTCCTGCCATCGCACGATGGCCGCTTTGCGGCGAACCTGCGCGCGAGGAGCAGAAGCGAGCGTCTCATGGTGGCGAGACGGTCCGATAGAAGCGGAAAGGGAGACCTGTCAGACCCGAGTTCGTAAAGTGATATGTTGCGCCGGTGAGGGAATTGGTGGTCAAGTTGAACCAGTCGCTGAGGTCGGAAGACGCTTGAATCACAAAGCCCCGCGGCGCGTTGCCTGTGACGGTCAGACGAAAGCGATCCTCATCGAGGTATCGCAGAGCCGTCAATCGCAGTTCGGTCATGCTGACCGTCAGCGCCCAGGAGTTGGTCGCTTGGAGGAGTCGGGTTGGATCGTTACGCACCCATGGAGTGGTATCCCGAACGATGGCGCTCACCGTGTGAGTTCCATCGCCCAGTTGCCTTGGCGATAACTGTAGGCTCAGGTTGGTCGCCCCAATGACCGTCGTTCTATTGGTGTACCATTGCACAGCCAAGTTGTGGGTCTGCGCTTGCGGCGCGGATAGGGTGAAGTAGATCGGCTCGGGACTCAGCACGGTGACGGCCGAGTTTGACGGAACGGCTTGGTCAATGGAATGCACAGCCTGATGAATCGCCTTCACGATCTGCTCCCTGCAGACTTCGCAAAAATCGCAGTAAAGACCATCCTGCCCCATGCGGCAGTGCAATTTCGGTCGGTACCAACCCTTTTGCTGATATTGCGCCCCCTCAAACAAACCCACAGATGCAGCGTAAACCTCGGTCGCAGGGGTCGGGATCGGCGTCGCGACGTCAATCCAAGCGGCCCACTTGATGGATGCCCGGCTGGTGGTCTTGGTGGCGTTGGGGGCTTCAACCGGAACGTAGCCGGTGTAGGCATTGGTGTATTCATCCACCAGACCCGCGAAGAAATGTGCCAGCTCATGCGATACGATGCCGTCACTGGGCCAGCCTTGGTTCTTTGAGACGATGACCGGTCGGCGATTGCTCGTGCCGTTCGTGCCGCCCAGACCAGACGAACCACCGGGCTTCAGGTCGTTCACTACCAGCAGCGTGATGTCCGCTTGGGGGAGCAGGTTTGTGATCAATGCATCCAACTTGCCTTGGCCGGTGGCATCCATTGGAATCGAAATGATCTCATCCCGCAACGAGTCGTAGGAACTGCTGAAATAGGTGTCCTTGAACGGACCGCCGGTTGCCGGATGGTCCGAACCGGATTGAGCGGATGCGACTGCAATGGCGTAGGTGTTGAAGTAACTCGCGTATTCTCGGAACGGTTCGGTTGCGAAGAGGCTGTTGAGCACGTTGGTCGTGTCGGTTAGGAAAAGGCCGAACTGGTTTGAGGTGTAGCCTTCTGAAAGCACGACCATGTTTACCCGGTTCGAAATCGGCCCGTTCGCAAGGATGGGGGTGAGTGTTCCTTGCGCCAGGGAGGTGATGCTTGCGATCAACACGCCCAATCCGGCCATCCAGCACCCGACCGACCGGATGAATGTGCGTCCGGGTTCACGTTGGAGCGGTCGGCTTTTCCGTCGCGCGAGGATCACGGCAGGCGCAGGCGGAAGAACCGGTTCTCGTTGGTCGTGGTCAGACTCACGGCGTATTGGCCGCCGAGCAGCACCGGAATGTTCGTCACGGGCGACCACACGGTATCCGGTTCCAAGTTCGTGGTCTGTTCCAGCGCGAAACCGGTCGCGGTGTTGGTCCACTGCAGCGTCATCAGCGCTGCATCCCGGTCTGTGACGTAGGCGAGGTCCGGTTGGGGCAGGGCCGTCAATGCCTGAGAGAATTCAGACGTGTTATTGGCGGCGTCGGTGGCCGTAGCTGTGATGGACGAGTTGGCGGGCACACTCACCGGCAGGTTCACCGCGAAACTGGCGACACCGCTTACGGGCGTGCTGACGGACGCCTCACCCAGATAGGTCTGGCCTTCGCCGTAGCCCGACGGCTCCTGGATCGTATTCGCGTAGAAGTGCAGCCGGTAGGTCTTGTTGGCCATTCCGCTGAACATTCCGCAAATGGCTGTGACGGTGGGGGAGGCCCAGGCATTCGTGAGCACCGGGAAGTTCTGGAGTTGGTTCGCACCCAGATCCACATCGCCGACGTCGTTCGTGTTGACACCGTCAATCGCACCCAGGTCGATGCCCAAACCATGCGCGGCCGATCCGCCGTTGGCCCAGATCGCATTGCCGACAACCAAGTTGTTCGTGCAGCCATCACGAATGCGCACGCCGTCGAATCCAGCTTGCCGGGTGTAGGCGATCCGGTTGCCGGCGCCCGGTTCGCTTCCCCCGATGACATGCCAGCGCGCCCCGCTGCCGGTGAAGAGTTCGATGGTGTGTTGGTAGTTGCCGAGGTCTCCCGTGCCGTCGGCCCGGGTGCCGATACAGTTCCCTTGGATCACCCAGGCATCTGTGCCGGGATAGCGCAGGCGGATGCCCGAAAGGCCGTTGGCCGAAATCACGTTGCCCGCGCCACGCAGCGTTCCACCCACGGTGTTCGATGGCGCGCTGGCGCCAAAAACGCCTTGCGCGCTGTTGCCGAGGCCCAGCATGCCGGTAACGTCTGTGCCGATCAAGTTGCCGTGAAGTGTGTTCCAAGCGGCGCCTGCGCCGTAGAAATAAACCCCGCTGCCGGTGTTCCCGGAGAGGATGTTCCCAGCGCCCAACCCGGTTCCGCCGATCAAGTTGCTCGAGCCGCCACTGATGTAAATGCCGCTTTCGGCATTGGCCAGTTGCTTGGTCCCGGCGACGTCCGTGCCGATGAAGTTGCCGGCGACCACATTGTTTGCCGCTCCCGCTTGGAGCAACAGAACCCCGGCAGAGAGATTCCCCGAGATCACGTTGCCGCTCCTACCTTGGCTTCCTCCGACAATGTTCGCGGCCCCCTCGATGCACACCCCCGCCAGTTCGTTGCCGAGGCTCAACGTCCCGGACACGTCCGTGCCGATATAGTTGCCCTGAATCGTGTTCTGGCGCGCCGCCGGGGTTTGCAGGAGCACGCCATTGCCGCGGTTGCCCGAGATGACGTTCCGTTCTGCCGCTGTCGTTCCGCCGACGACATTGTTGGTCGCCCCCATCACCGTCACCCCGTCGTTTCCATTGGGCAAGGCCCGGGTTCCGCTAAAATCTGCGCCGATGAGATTACCGACTATTCGGTTGTCGCTGGCGACCGCCGCGGTGATGGCCACACCACTGAATCCGTTGCCCGAAACCACGTTGCCGCCGCCCACCACGTTGTGTGAGGTTTCGATGCGCACGCCGTGCCCGCGTATGTTCGCCAGCCGGTTGGTTCCCGTGACATCGGTGCCGATGAAATTGCCCTGGATGACATTATTGGTGCCGCCCGTGGTGGTGGTTTCCACATAGACGCCGTTGAGGGCATTGCCGGAGATCACGTTGCGGGCGACCGCCTCGGCCCCACCGATGATGTTCCAGGAGCCGCGGGCGATTTTGACCCCGTGCGCGTGGTTGGTGAGCGCCACGTGGCCGGACGCATCGGTGCCAATGAAATTCCCTTCCACGCGATTGCTGACCGCCCCCACCAGCGTGAAGATGATGCCGCTGCTGACGTTGCCCGAAATGACATTGCCTTCTCCCGGCCCGCTCCCGCCGATGCAGTTCTCAGATGCGCCATTCACCACGACACCATCCTGGTCGTTGCCCAAGGCCCGCCGGCCCGTAGCGTCCACGCCGATATAATTCCCGATCACCCGATTGGAGCGCGCCTGCGTCCCGTTGAGGTAAACGCCGGAGAGATTCCCGCCAGCCACCACGTTCCGTTGTTCCGCGTTCGTGCCGCCAATCAGATTGCCCGCCGTTTGAACGAGGATGCCGCTCTGCCCGTTGCCGAGCGCGTTCGTCCCGTGAATGTCTGTGCCGACGTAGCAACCTTGGATCACACTGCCGCCCAGATACTCGATCCGAATACCGTTCCGGGTGAAACTGTTGATGCACAGTCCGCGGATGACGCAGCCCTCTGCCAGAACGTAAAGGCCGATGACATTTGCGCCCGCGCTCGATCCACGCAGTTCGATCAAGGGTGATCCGGCGTAACCCGGCTGTGTCGTGCCGTCAAGCGTGAGGCCTTCCTGAATGGAGGGCAGGGCGGTCAATGGCGTGATTGTGAACGGACTTGTGCCAGGCAGGTTGAAGCTGATTTCGTCGTGCCCGGTCGCACTCTCGGCGTCCAGCATCGCCTGGCGCAACGTGCCGGCGCCGCTGTCGGCCGTGCTCGTGACCGTGAACGTGGCGGCGAACAGTGGAGAGGCTGTGACAAGCAGGAAAACCAACGCAACGCCGTTCGCCACAGGGCGAGACGTGAATCCACGGATGACCTTGCTGAACATAGGGGCCGCAGTCTAACACACGACTCCTCGGTCGCAAGGATTTCACCGGCAGGATTTCGCCGGCAGCTTGGATCCCTTGTGCCGCATGGAGGCAGCCGGTCGCGGCCACGTTCTGCTCCGGAACCGCCGTGGCCTTCGGGGCGGGGCGGCGACAAGCGCGGAGGCGCTTACCACGTTCCCGCTTCCCACCGTTCGAGGATTTGTCGCGCGGAGGCGTAGTCTGGCTTCAGCCGTACGGCCTCCCGCACATGGCGGATGGCTTCGCCGCGCTGGCCGAGTCGGGCCAGGACCATACCCAGGTTAAAGTTGGCCTCCGGATTGTTTGCGTTGAGTTCCAAGGCCCGGCGGTAATGCTGCGAGGCTTCATCTAGTCGGCCCTTTTCCACGAGCACATTCCCCAAGTTGTTGTGAGCCTGGGCGTCATCGGGCTTCAGCCTCAGTGCGGTGGCATATTCCGTCAGTGCCTCATCCAGTTGCCGTGACGCCGCCAACACGTTGCCGAGATTGCTGTGCGACCCGGCGTGGTTGGGGCGCAGGCGAATCGCCTCCCGTAAATGGCGCTGGGCATCCGCCAGCCGCCCTTTCATCGCCAGAGCCACGCCCAGGTTGCTGTGGGCGTCGGCGTGGTCCGGGTTTTCTGCCAGCGCGATTTCATAGCGAGCGATGGCTTCGTCCAGCCGGCCCAGATTTGAGAGCGCGTTGCCGTAGTTGTTGTTCACCTCCACGTGCCGGGGTTTAAGGCGCAGTGCCGCCTCGTAGAACGTCAGGGCTTCGGCATTCCGGCCCTGTTCGGCCAGCGCGTGTCCCAGGTTGTTCAAGGCGTCTTCGTAATCCGGTTTGATGCGGATGGAAGCCTGGTAGTTTGTGATCGCTTCAGCCCAGCGCCCGTGGTTGGCGAGATAGAAGCCAAGGTTGTTATAGGCCAGGTAATTCTTCTCCGTCACGGCCACGGCACGGCCAAACAGGGTCTCGGTGTTCTGCCAGAAACCAATTTGCCGCCAGGTCAGGCCTGCGCACGCCACGGCCAGACACCCCGCGACCAGCGCGACCGCCGCCGGCTTCAACTGCAAATGCACTGCGGCGGCATGTGCCAGCCAGACCGCGGCAAGCAGCAGGCCCACCGAGGGCAGATACGTGTAGCGATCCGCCATGGATTGGATGCCAACCTGCACAAGCCCGATTACCGGCACCAGGGTGCCGACAAACCACAGCCAGCCCACCAGCGCGAATGGCCATGCGTTCCGCCGCCAGACCAGCAGTGCCGTGATGACTGCCAGCAGCAGCGCCGCCCCCAGCACCTGCCACAGCGGCCAATAGCCAGGATGGGGATACAGCGTGGCCAGGTCGGCGGGCCAAATCGTCTTGAAGAGGTAGCGAACGTAAGCGACAAACGTGTTCTCAACGCGCGCCCCCCAAGGCAGGCCGGCCACCGACGCCACGGCCCCTCCCTTGCGTTGCACCAGAAACGTCACCGCGCTTGAAGTCGCGGCGAGCGCGAAGAACGGCAGTTTCTCGAGCACGAGCCAGGCCCAGCCAACCGGCGTCCTGCGCACCGCTACTGTACCGCCATTCTCGCCAACCTCTGCCCCTCGCACTTCAGACTGCTCCCGTCGTTGCAGCGGCCAGTAATCCAGCACCAGCAACAGGCAGGGCAGGGTGACGAACATGGGCTTGCTCAGCAGGCTCAGTGCAAAGCACAGCAACGCCAGCCCGTATGTTACTTTGGACTTTGGACTCCGTGCTTTCGACTCCGCCACATAGCGGGCGTATGCCCAGATGGCCAGCATTCCCAAGAAGAAACTCAGGACGTCTTTTCGTTCGGAAACCCACGCCACGGATTCAACGCGGAGTGGATGCAGCGCGAAGAACGCGGCAACGGTCAGACTCCGCCAGGGCGCGCCCGTCAGGTTTAGCACGACCAGGAAGACCAAGCCGGCGTTCAGAGCGTGTAATACGACGCTGGTCAGATGATGCCCGGACGGCGTCAGCCCGAAGAGCGTGGCGTCCAGCAAATGGGACAGCCACGTCAGCGGATGCCAGTTGCTGGCCGTGCCGGTGGTGAAGGCCCACTTGACGCCCGCCCACGTCAGCCC
>CAZWJC010000288.1:0-3118 GCA_964634255.1 uncultured Verrucomicrobiota bacterium
CAGCCAACGAACCATGCCCTTGCGCCGCAACTTCGCAACTCGGTCTGATGGGTCTGGTGGCGGATAAACTGCGGCATCGGGCTGAAACAGCCGGTGGAACGGCAACGTGACAGGCGACACAATCCACGATATGCCGTCGTTGTCCTGCTTCACATGCAATGCGTAGCATCCAAAATTATCGTGTGCGCCTGCGCCGACGAATGGCGGCAGCCAAAGCATCTGAAACTCTCCTGTGCCCTCCCAGCCGAGACTCTTGAGCTTGACTGAAACCTCCTCCAAAAGCTTCGGCGCGTGATGCCACTCGTCAAAAGCCTCCAGCGCTGAAGGGAGAAATGATAAATCGTCCAGATACTCGTAGGCGTAGTAGTGGTAGTTGCGGGCGCAGTCGGGAGTGCCGAACCGCTCCTGCCAGAACTTGCTTGTATGTTTGCCCTCGAATGACATGGCGTGAAGTCACCTAACGACCCAGCTCAGCGACCGCCGCCGGAAACGCCCGGTCGGCTGCAACAGTCGCGGACAAATTACCTGAACCGTCCGACTGCCCAGCGGGGCTGCAGCGATTGGTTAGGTGCTCTCTGCATGTTTACCATGCGGTCAACTATTTCGGATGCGTCTGTTTCTCCGTATTTGAAATCAGTGCTTCAATGGCTTCCCTAATAAAGGATGCGTGAGCAACAATTGCTATCCCAAGGGGATCTCTGCGACTTGTGGATTCAAAGTAGCCCTCGGTGTTCTGCACGTAAGAAATGTCCTGTATCATGATGCCAAGAATCCCGCTGCAATCGACCTGAGGAGAACTGAAATCTCGAAACTTCCGCCTGCCATAGAACTGAAAATAGACTGGGCCACCACTATTTCCGCCGAATACGCGAAGGTCGAGCTGAAATGTTTTTGTGCCTTTGGTGGGCAACAAAGGAAATGAGGCGATTCGCCCGTTCCGGAGGATCGGAAAACCTGCCGCCGATGACTCCAAGCCAAGAGGAAAGCCCAAACAAAAAACCTCGTCTCCGGGATGTATAAACCTCGCTTCCCACGTCGCATCGTCTGCCAGGAAACTCGACGGCAGGAAATGCACGAAATCCATGTACTCCTTCGACAACGGCGCAATCATGACAGCAACATCTGCTTCAGGATGCTTATACCACAGCGGCTTTCCCTCCTTCCTGATAGTAATTGAGCAAGGAAGTTTTTCGTAGCCGTTGGTTGTTTGCTTGTGGAGGTAGAGGATCGCATTATCACTCTTGATGTCATCAAGCACGTGAGCAGCCGTAACCATGACGTTCCATGCCCAATTGGTGCTGCCGGAAATCGGATGGGAGACAAAAAAGACCGTGCCTTCAGCGTTCTTCCCGGGCGTCGCCGTCGGCCCTTGGATTTTGACCGTGGAGTGCATGAGATCAATGTTGAGGTCAGCTTGTGCCTCAAGTTTGATTAGGGGCGCAAACACCAGCGCTAGTAGAAAAACAATTGTCGTTCGCATAACTGAGTTTCCTTGCACCTAACCCTTGATTAGCATGGAAAAGACTTGATGCTATTGGATATTGGGGCACAAACGTTGCAAGAACTTGAGTTCCGTAATAGCATCCGTTTCACAGTCGAACCCTATGAGCGCGCCTCCAGACCGTCAAGGCGATATGAGGCCCACCCCGCCCGGGGTGTGTGAAACGGTGATCCCCAATCCGAAGCTCAGGCTGTTGGACCAGATGCGGGAGGTGATGCGGGTAAAGCACTATTCGATCCGGACCGAGCGGACGTATTGCGACTGGGTGCGGCGCTATGTGAAGTTTCACCAGATGCGGGGTCGGGAGGAGATGCTGCCCGCCGAACCGAAGATGGAGCGGTTTCTGAGCGATCTGGCCGTGCAGGGGAACGTGGCGGTTTCGACCCAGAACCAGGCGTTCAACGCGCTCCTGTTTGTGTACCGGGAGGTGCTGCACGTGCCGGTGGGCCGCATCGAATCGGTGCGGGCGACGCGGCCGGCGCGCGTGCCCACGGTACTGACGGGGGAGGAGGCGCGTCAGGTGATCGGGGCGATGAACGGCACGCCGCAACTGGTGGTGAAGCTGATCTACGGGGGCGGGTTGCGGCTGCTGGAGGCGCTGCGGCTGCGGGTTCACCCCGTGAGATAGTTCCATGGCGACCTACTGCTACGTTTACGTGCTGCGCTCGGTGAAGGATGGTCAGTTTTACGTTGGTTTGACCAGAGACTTGCGGGCGCGACTGCTGATGCATAATCAAGGTCAAGTGCCTTCCACAAAGCATCGAGTGCCTTTCGAACTGATCTACTGGGAAGGGTGCCTGGATGAGCATGATGCCGCGATGCGTGAGAAGTGTCTCAAGACGGCGTGGGGCAAGCGATACATCAAGGGACGTTTGCGGCGTTATCTCACGGGTTAAAGGACCTGGACCTGGAGCGACATCAGCTCGTGGTGCGGGATGGCAAAGGGGCGAAGGACCGCTGCACGATGCTGGCGGAGAGTGTCATTCCCGTGTTACGGGAGCACCTGGAGCGGGTCCGGCTCACGCACGAGGAGGACTTGCGGGCGGGCCACGGGGCGGTCTATCTGCCGGGGGCGCTGGACCGGAAGTATCCGGCGGCGGCACACGAGTGGGGGTGGCAGTATGTGTTCCCGGCCCGGGATCTTTCGACCGACCCGCGGACGGGGAGCCTGCGCCGGCATCACTTGGACGAGGCGACGGTGCATCGGGCCATCAAGATTGCGGTCGAGCGGAGCGGAATCGTCAAGCGGGTCAGCAGCCACACGTTCCGCCATTCGTTTGCCACGGCGTTGCTCCAGCGGGGTTCGGATATTCGCACGATCCAAGAACTGCTGGGGCACAACGACGTCTCGACGACGATGATTTACACGCATGTCCTGCGACAGGGCGGGCTGGGGGTGCGGAGTCCGCTGGATGTGTGCGGGGAGGCGTGACGCACTGGCCGCTGGCGTTTCCGCGTTCTGCTCTTGGTTACGCGCGCTCTTTCAGGGCGCGGTCTCTTTGAATCACAGCGGGAGCTGCGACCCAACGGGTGGCCGCTGCGCTGCGGACAGGGACGGTCCGCGGTCCAATGCCTCGGGTTTGTGAGGAAATCCGTTCCGGGTGACCGCCACTTTCT
>CAZWJC010000288.1:3218-8641 GCA_964634255.1 uncultured Verrucomicrobiota bacterium
TGGCCCCGCCTTTGCCAACTCCGCAGTGCTGCGAGCAGGGGACTGCTCGCGGTCCAGTGGCTTCCCTGTGCTGCGGACAGGGATGGTCCGCGGTCCAATGCCTCGGGTTTGTGAGGGAATCCGTTCCGGGTGACCGCCACTTTCTTGGCCCCGCCTTTGCCAACTCCGCAGTGCTGCGAGCAGGGGACTGCTCGCGGTCCGGCGGCTTCCCTGTGCTGCGGACAGGGACTGTCCGGGGCCTGATGCCTCAGGTTTTGGGTGTTTGTTTCTTCGAACGGGAGCGGATGAACCTGGCCAACACCAGCAGCAGGATGGCGCCGAGCAGGGAAAAGACCAGCTCCTCGTACCGGATGAGCACCGGACCCCAGCCGAAATCCAGCGTGGTCAGGCGCACAACGATCCCGCCCAGCGAGGCGCCGGCCAACCCCAAGAGGAGACGCCCCAGGTTGCCGAGGCCGCTGGGCTTGAGCGAAGTCAGCATGCCCGCCAACCCACCAACCAGCGTGCCCATGATGGCCCAGGCCACAATCTCGTCGGGCGTGCGATTTTTCAAACGCGCTGCGTCAATCCGCTGCCAAAGTTGTTCGGCCTGGTCCGCCGCCGAGCGTCCCGCTTGCGCCACGGCGGCCGTGGTTTCCTGTGCAGCTTCTTTGGTTTTGGTGACCAGTGCCGGCTCGTCCGCGGCGAGCGCGGACTCCCCTGTGAAACAAACCAGAACCAGCAGCAGTCCCACAGCAACGCTGAAAGTGGAGCGTGCGATGGCGGTGGAGATTCGATGAGTTGAGGCAGAGCCAGGTTTCATGTTTTGCATTTGTTGGTGCGCTTGTCCGCGGTTCATCCTACACGCTCCGCCGCACCGGCGGCGAGGAGGTTTTGGTCAGATCCAATCAGCGCATCGTTTCGCGTGCTGTTCGCCGGGACGGCACGTGTCCCAGTTCAAGTCCTCTTGCCAATTAACGGTGGTCGTCAGGAGAACTGCGGTCAACCCCTCACCCCGCCCCTCTCCCAGTGGGAGAGGGAGTAGCTGTTGCCGCGTTGTCGAAAAATTGAACGCGGGATTTGCCAAGCCAGCGCCCGGTGGCGTCCAGAGGATCATGCGGAAAAGGCTGTCCGCGCTCCGAGGGGCTAAGGGGGCGCGACGCGGTTCAGGGGCCAAAGCGCAAATCGAAACTCGGGGCATTCTCTCCCCATCCGATGGGGAGGGCCAGGGTGAGAATTCTCCAAACTGGAGTTTCGCGCTTTGAAACCCTGAACCCGGTGGCAGCGTTCCACCCTCGTCCCATTGCTTGCCGCCTGAAATTCAGGGCTCAGTGGACTCGTTCTACCGAATCGCGGGGGGCAAAGCGCCTCCCGCCCGTTCCGCAGCATTGGTCGATTGCTTTTCTTCCCCAAGCCCAAGCCCCTGTCGGTCTGCCACCGCGGCGTCGCGTTTCTCTTCGGTGTCCTCAAAAGTCCGCAGAATCGTCGCCTGGACCCGCTCCTCCCAGTGACGCAGCGCGGCATGGCGCTCGGCCGGCAAGACCATCAGAAGACTTTTGATCAGCGCCATCATCCGCCGCGTGACCTGCACACTGTTCGCGCCACAGAACCGAATCTCGTCCAGCGCCAACCGCAAGAAATCGTCCCAAGTCGGGAACGGCACGACCAGCCGCACCGTTCCCTGGCGGTCTCGATAATGCCCAATATCCAACCGAGCGCGCCCGAGCCGAAGCAGCAAATCCTCGATTTGATCCATGGCTTGAACCGCCGTGGTCGGGTCGTTGATGGCAGGGGAAAGCGCCTTGATCGCAATGTCCACGAGCAGCCGAAGGGCGTACTTCGGATCCTGCTCGAAGGTCCGCTCGTCCCCCAACTCAATGGCCTCCGCCAGCGCTCCTTCGTCCAGCTCGCCCCGGGCATCATAAACGCGCAGCAGCGGAGACGTCTCCAGCACCGAATCTCCGATCGCGGCAGTCATCTCGATCACGGCCCCGGACTCCGAGGCTAAGTTCACCAACCGGTCCACCCGCACGACCTGGATCGCTTGCGGGCGACCCACGTGCCTCAACGTCTGGGTGACGGGCAGTTTCCGATACTCCTGCTCCCCGGTTTCGGGATGCTCCACCGCGCCCGACGGGTACAAGTCCGCGATCGCCTTCCGGCCGTGGTCCCCGGTAAAAATCAGCATGCGGCTCACCTTCAGCAGGCCAATTCGTTCGATGAGGGCAATGAATACCGCCATGCTGGCCAGCAACATGACCACCACCATCCAACTGCTGATCAGCGGCACTTTGCCCGACGCGTTGCGATCGACCCATCCGAGCATGATCAGGGCATAGACAAACGTCGCGATGAAGATCCCCAATGCGTGCGACACCACGGGATCCCGCGCCACCCACAGCACCAACCGTGGCGAGTATGCCGTCGAGCTGAATTGGACCATCACGAACGCCAGCGAGAAGACGATCCCGGTCAGCGCAATCATCCCCGAAGCGACCGCTCCACAGATGCCCATGGCAGCCGGGGCGCTCACGGTGGACACAAGGTCGGGGAGCAGGAAGTGCTCCACGCGCGGAAACAGCAATCCGACGACAAAGGTCAGCACCACGTACGTGAGCGGGACCAACCAGTTTCCCATCTCATTTCTGCTTCTTCGGCTGGGGTTGGAATTCATATTGAACGTGCGATTGCGCTGGCTCGTTGTGGGCTCACCCACCATTTCGCGGTCGTGCGCAGCGGTTGGCCAGAGCGCGGGCTACACCGTAAGGCGCGGCAACCAGAACCGGTCCCACCACCAGTGCCGCTCCCGGGTAAGAGCTACCCAGAACAAGCCACTGGAACAGGGAATCCAACAGGATGCCCATGAGCAGCAGGTTCACGATGGTGATGAAGCCGCTTCTGAAGAGTTCCGGGCGAAGGTCGCGCTTGGTGAGCATTCCCCAGAGGTAAGCCGGATGGCCGCGTCGCGCATCGGCGACGCCGCTCCGGATTCCCAGGATCACAGCCACCAGCGGCTGGACCACAAAGCGGAACCGCCCGGGGCCAGTCAGCCGCTTGGGGATGTCCTCGATGAAGGATTCTGTGAATAGGTAGAAACCTCCGCGGTCAAATGCCTCTCGCAAGGCCGCGGGTGCAGAAAGCAGGAGCACCACCAGTGTCACGCTGGCGAGGACGATCGTAAAAACGCTCCGCCTATAGCTGGAGACTGGATTCATTTCATGCACGAGGCAGCTTTGGGAGCACCTGCTCCAACTGGGCCTGCGCGTCGGCGAAGGCGTAACCCTGCACGAGTTTCTCGAACTGCGGCCAGTCGCCACCGGGGAATAACGAGCGCAGCGCCGACTGGTTGGCTTCGATAAAGTCCGCGGCGCCGGGATCGAATTCCGAAAGCAGCTTGAGCAACTGCGTGGCGACTTCCCGAGATTGCGCCGGATCCGCAGCCGGCTGCGCTGTTGGGACCGCGGTGTCGGGCGGGGGCGAAGGCAGCGCGTTCCGCAATTGTGCGACCAAGGGGTCGAGGGCGGCAGTGACCTGCTGCCTGGCAGAATCCAGTGCTGCGGGTTCCGCGCGGTCGCGAATAAGCTTCTCCAACGCTCCGGCGGCGGCCTGCACCGGCTTGGCGCCAATGTTCCCCGCCACGCCTTTGAGCGTGTGGGCGAGGCGCTCGGCCAGGGCGATGTCACCTTTGGCGATAGCCTCACTGATTTGTGCGACTGCCGGACCTTGTTGCTCAGCGAACTGCCGGAGCAGTTTGAGGTACAGCTTGCGGTTTCCAGCGACGCGCGTGAGGCCGTCTTTCGTGTCGAGGCCGGGGATGGCGGGGAGATCGTTCGGTGGAGTGCGCCCGTCCTCGGGCGCAGCGGGGTTCGAAGCAACCGAGGCGTTCGGATCATGGTGCGCGTGGGATACTGCGGTCATTGCAGCGGCCGGGGACGGCCGCACTCCAAGATCAGGTTTGTAGAACCGGCCCACGGTCTCGAAGAGGTTGGCCGGGTCAATGGGTTTGGAGATGTGATCGTTCATGCCGGCGGCGAGACAGCGTTGCTTTTCCTCCATGGTGGCATGCGCGGTCATGGCAATGATCGGGAGATCCGCGAAACGCGCGTCGGCGCGAAGCTTGGCCGTTGCCTGGTAGCCGTCCATTTCGGGCATTTGCAGGTCCATCAGCACCATGTCGAACGGCGCCGGTTGCGGGCCGTTGTACAAAAGCTCCACCGCGTCGCGGCCGTTGTTGGCCACTTTCACCGTGGCGCCCACACCTTCGAGTAGTTCGACCGCGATCTGCTGGTTGATCTCGTTGTCCTCGGCCAAGAGGATGCGGACGCCGCGCAGGCGGGCGGCCGACTCGTCTTCCTTCGCCGTGGAGGTGGCTTCGCCTTCCTCGGCGAAGACGTTCACCAGCGTGTCCACGATCATGGACTTGGTGACCGGCTTGACGAGGAAGCCATCCAGTTCCAGCCGCTCGGCTTCTTCGCGGACTTCTTCGCGACCGAACGCCGTCACGAGCACGATGTGCGGCGGATGCTGCAAGGTCTCGTCGCTCTTGATGTGGCGGCTGGCCTGCAAGCCGTCCATGCCCGGCATGCGCCAATCCATGAACACGATGTCGTACGGATCGGTGGCGTCGTGCTGCTGAATGGCCGTGATGGCCTCCCGCCCCGTGGCAACCGTGTCCACGCGATTGGTCACAGTGGCCAGCGGCTCCTGCAGGATTTCGCGCGCAGTGGGATTGTCATCCACAATGAGCACGCGGAGTTCCGCCAGTTTCCCGGGGACAACCTTCCCGGTGCCGGTGGCGGTACCGACGCCGAGCCAGACGGTGAAAAAGAACGTGCTACCGACGCCGGCTTCGCTTTCGAGCCAGACGCGTCCACCCATCAGCTCCACCAACCGGCGGCAGATGGTGAGGCCCAAGCCCGTGCCGCCGTGTTTACGCGTGGTGGACATGTCGGCCTGGGTGAAGGGCTGGAACAGTTTGGCTGCCTGCTCCTTCGTCATGCCAATGCCGGTGTCGCGCACCGAGAACTTGAGCTGCACTTTCTCGCCGGTGCGTTCGAGCAGGTCAATGTTGAGCCGGATCTCGCCGGCCTCGGTAAATTTGACCGCGTTGTTGACGAAGTTCGTGAGCACCTGGCCGAGGCGGAGCGGGTCGCCCAACAGGTGCTCCGGAATCTCGGGCGCGACATGGGCCAGGAACTCCAGACCCTTGTCATGTGCCTTTTGCGCCGTGAGCGTGGTGACTGAACCGATGACCTCGTCGAGCTTGAAATCCGTGGTCTCGATGTCGAGTTTGCCCGCCTCGATTTTCGAGAAGTCGAGGATGTCATTGATGACCGCGAGCAGCGACGTGCCGGCGTTGTGGACCTTGCTGACGTAGTCACGCTGCTTGGGCGTGAGCTGGGTTTTGAGGGCGAGGTGCGAGAGGCCGATGATGGCGTTCATCG
>CAZWJC010000289.1:0-8627 GCA_964634255.1 uncultured Verrucomicrobiota bacterium
AAACAAAACAACAACACAGGGCTCAAGAGCCAATCCGAACAGTTGAACACAAACACCAGCAAGACCACCGAAGCCCGGCAAGCCGTCGAAACTGCGGTGGCGCAGTTCTCCACCCCGACCGGCGGAGACGTGACCGCCAAAGACGAAGCCGAACGCGCCGCGCGCGTCGATAGCCGATTGCCCATTGATAGCGAAGCACGGAAGCAGAACCGCACGCTGCCTTCCCCCAAGGTTTTGAACCTCCTCTTGAACAGTCTCCCCGACGCCTACTATCGCGCCGAAGTCGTTGGCAAGTGGATTTGGGTCCGCTTCACCGAGCAACCCGCGGCAGAGATCCGGCAGCAGCTGGCCCAGTTTGGCTTCCATTGGAATCGCGAACGGCAGGCTTGGCAACACCCCTGCGGCAACTTCCGCTTGAGCAGCAGCCAGGATCCCCACGAACGCTACCAGTCCTACTTCCCGTCTCGCATCCGCAAGAGCTCCCCCGCCGAAGTCGCAACCGCCGCCGCCTAAACCCCGCACAGGCCGGGACGCCGCGTGCCGGCGTCCCGCCTTCTAACTCCTAACTTCTAGCTTCCAACTTCTAACGACACACCATGAGCCAAATCACCTTCCCAGAGCCCGCACTCCGCGCCGTGTTCTTTGACGGCCCCGAGCCTGACCAGAACCACGACGGAGACGAGATTCCTACTTGGTCAGTTTACGTCGGCGACGAAGACGGCCGCCCCGTCGACCAAGTCTATCGCTGCTTGAGTTTTAGCGCCGCCGAGCGCCTCGCGCAACGCATCGCCGAGGACCGCGGCCTTGAACTGATTGCCGAAGCCATGCCCGCCTAATTTCTCACCTCTCACTTCTCACCTTCTATGAATCCCTATCCCTATCGTCTCCGCGCTGGCGATGTCATCCGCCTTGAAGGCCAACCCTGTCCCGTCGTCCGCGTCACCGATTGCGCCGCCGTCGTCGCCGTCGCCCAGCCCGCCCGCGAGTTCGTGACCCGCTTCGGCAAACGCGTCCGCCTCCAGCCCAAGCCCGCCTTGGTCCGCATCTCCCCCAACTCCCAAACCCCCATCCTCAACCGCTGATTCCCATGAACCCCGATCAAAACATCAATCCAGAAGAAGCCCTCGCCGCCGTGTTTGGCGAACCACAACAAATCGCCGACGGCATCACCGCCTTCGGCCCGGTGATTTACAGTTACGCGCGAGCGCAGGCCGTCGCCGATGGCGTCCAAGTCGAAGTCTCGAAAGTTGCACAGGAAGCCGGCATCCGGTTCCCCGTGTTCCTCACGCGCGGCGTCTATGACGCCTACGTCACCGTGCCGGAAGGCGTCACCGGTCAGGACGAAGCCGGGCGCCTCTGGGACATCGTTTGGCTCCTGAGATTCGCCATCCTCCGCGCCAAGCCCGGTGCCGACCGTGTTCCCGTCGCCCTCTACGTCCGCAACGACAACCACCGCGCCAAGCTCGTGAAGCTCATCGCCACCTGCGGACCGCTCGACATGGACGACCCGAGCCCGGCCATTACCGTCATGCTGCCCGGGGAAGACTGAACCCAATCACAGGCCGCGCGTGCTGGGCTGTGCGCCTCGCACCGCGGCCCCTCTGCCGATGACAAACCCTATCACCGACTTCACCCCGCGCTGGCGACAGTCGCTCTTGCGCCTCACACGCCTCGTGACCATCGAGACGCGCCGCCGTTGCGTCTGCATTCCCGATCGCACCAGCGCCGAATACGAACGCGCGAAGCTCCAACGCGAGTACGGCCCGGCCTTGATCGCCGTGAAGATCACCAAGAACGGCACCGGCCCGACCGGCACCTACACCTGCGCCTATACGCTCCGCGAAACCAAGACCGAGGAACTGTTCTAGCGCGCCCACTGGCCAGTCCGCCACGGACCAAAAAGTTTCGCGGCTTCGCCGCTACGCCGCTCAGCCGCTTTTCCATTCCGTTGGGGCTACGCGCCCCAATCCCGCGCGAAAGGGTCATGACCCTCTCGACTCCCTCTCCGCCGCTGGGCCTCTCGCGGGCCCAGACCCGCGCCAAAGGGCAAGCCCACCTCAGATGTCTAGAGTCGGGTTATTTTATTCTCTTTCACTACCTACCGGCTATTTTCGTCTGCATGGAAGACACAGGCGATTTGATAAACAGGTTTCTCAACGAATCAGACGCTGCTCGCAAGGAACTCGCGGCGATGCAAAAAAAGAAGATTGATAGCGAGGCGCTGCAAGTTGCGTTAGTCGAGCGACTAGGTTTAAGTGACACCACACAGTTGATCTTCCAGAACCTTGACAAGGCCAGAATACTGAAAGTGCTGGAGGGTTTTGATTTTCCCAGAGTCGTCGCGGCAACCCTAATGAAAATCAACATTCTCCCAGATGGCTTATCGCTTCTTGGAGAGGCGGAGGGAAAGGTAAGCAACCAAGTCTGGAGGGTTCACAAGAATGACGTGGATTTCTTTCCATCAGATCCGCATGCACATAATCCAGAAACTGGGATCACACTGGATTTGAGTAACGGATGGACATACAAAAAGCGCGCTTGCTGCGGCAAAATCAAAAAGAAATTCCTACTCGCGCTTCGCGCGCAGTTGGAAGACCCACTGCGAAGGCAAGGCATCGAACTTCCTGCGCTCGCAGTTTGATCATCACAATCCCCTTAGCTTCCTGACCTTGATCGTCCTCGCTTTCGTCGCCACCAGGTAGCGCAGACAATCCGCGCAATCATCCCCGCCAACGCCTTCTTCGTCGGCGTCCACCTTGAGCACGTCTTCCGGCCGATTCGGATCATGTTGCAGCGCCGGCAGCGTCTCAATCAGCCGCCCGCACCGCTTGTGAATGAACAGCGTCGGCCGAATGCCCGCTTCCGCGTCACCGAATCCCTGCATCACCTCGGCCCACCCATTGATCCGATCCATGTTCGCCGGTCGCAGCACGATCCCATGCTTCGCATACTGCCCCGCAATCGTGGTCCCATCGCTTTGTCGCGAGAACACATCCGCCCCCGCCACAAACCGCCGCAGGCGCATTGAGTCCAGACCATGTCTGGTCAGCATCGCCAGCACCGCCGCCGCATGCCGCTGCGGCAGCCACAACCGCTGCGCATGCTCGTCCACGATGAACGTGTTCCCATCCCCATCCCGACAGCCCAGCAACACCACCGTGTAATGCGCAAACCCATAGTCCAGCGCCGCAAACCATTCCACGGCTCGGGTATTGTCAAAGTCCTGGATGACGTGGACTTCTCTCCGGAAGCCCGTGAAGAACTGCCCTGCAGCAATGTCCCAGTCGCCATCCAGCCAAGCCCGCTTCTGCCAACCCGTCAGACCTTCGAGCACCTTGCGATACTCCGGATTGTTGAACGCGTTGTCCCCAACCCGCGCCGGAATGAAGACGGTGTCCGTTTGTCGCATCTCCATCATGGGAAGCACGAACTTCGTCCGATACCAGCCATGCCCCACGCCGCCCGGATTCGTCGTGCTGTAGATCCGCGGCCTCCAGTTCGGTTTTGAACTTCGGCAGCACGTCGTGATGTCCTGGTATTTCCGGCTGGTCAGCGTCGTCGCCTCCTCGATCCCGATCACGTCATATTCCAGGCCGAGATAAGCATCGATGTCCTTCTCGTTCTGGAAATGCCCGGCGATGATGCGCGAGCCATTGGCAAACGTGAGGATCCCCCGGAACGCGCTGAACTCATGCGGCAGCCGATGAAACAACCGCCGGCGCAGATCCTCGAAATGTTCCAGGTTCGCCTTCCCGACCTTGCGGAGTAGGAGGCACTTCAGCCCAGGCACACGCTGGCAATCGTCGGCTCCAAGCTGCGCCAGCAACCAGTGCGATTTGCCGCCCCCGCGTGCGCCACCGTAGCCGATCGCCGTCGGTCCGTCTGGACGATCACACATCCGCGCCGCCGCACTGGCGACGAGCTGCCGTTCCTGCAGCCATAGCTTCGCCGCCACGAAGTTCCGGAGTTGATCCTCCGGACACCCTGCCGCCACCGCCGCATTCGCAAACAGTTCCCGTTCATTCATACCTGCACCTCCCCGCCTGTCGGTGGCAACTGCCCTTGCTCCCCAGTTCGCACTTCGCAACTCGCACTTCGGACCTCTTCCACGTCCACCACCGTTCCCGCCGGCGCAGCCGGCGAATTGAGTCCAGACTCCGTCTGGCCGTAGGCCTTGCGGATGGCGATTTCCCAGTCCACATCGACCGTGGCCTTCATCGTCGTGTTGATCTCCTTGATCTCGCTCGGCATGCCCGTCGCGAACTGTTTCAGCTTGAACACCAACTCCAGCACCCGCGCGATCTCTTCCAGCCGCGGCACGCGGCTCGACTTCAGCCAGCGCTCCCGCGCCTCGTGCACCAGCGCGATCGTCTTCTCCGCCTCCTGCCAGGCCTCCCGCCGGACGGTCTCATGTTTCTGATGCCACTCCACCGCCTTCTCGATGGCCAGCCCCTGGATGGCCTTCCGCTCCACCTCGCCCACATGTGCGGCATGGGCCTGCACCCGGGCCAGCCAATCGAACTTCCGCGACCATTTTTCCATCAGGGTCTTGCTCTTGCCCACCTTTTCGGCCGCCGCCACCAACGATCGCTCAGGCCCAAGCTCCAGGTACGCCCTGAAAGCGGCAAACGCCTTGTTGCTCTCCCGCGGCTGCTGTTCAAACGATAGCGGCATGGACTCCCTCCTTCCCGATCACCTCCGCATGAATGACATTCCAGATGTCCCGAGCGGCAGCATGGTCGCAGAGTGCGAGCGGACACCCGGCGTCGTAGTAAGCGTTGGCGCGAACCATCCCCAGGTGCGTCACGAGATCAGGCGGCGACTTCGCCAGCCGTCCAGCAAACCGATTGAAGACCTGAACACCTGCCAGCTCCGTGGCCACCCATTGAGGCGGGATCGGCCCGAGCCGGGGCGGTGCAAACAAGAACCGCAGCAACCGACCCAGCCGGCCCTGCGGGGGTACTACCTTCTCCTGTGTACCTATCATACCTCTGTACCTTTCTTCTTAACTACCTTTGTTACCTATGGAAGAATTCTTCTCTTCTCTTATCTCCTCTTATCTGGTCCGCAGAATGTCCGCTTCCGATGCGGACCCGCTCGCGGGGTTCGGGTCCGCATTTTGTCCGCATCGCATGCGGACCCCCTGCTTGCGCTCGGCCTCCATGCACCGCCGTTTCGCCGATTGGCCGTTGTGTCGTTCCCAGTTTGAGACCACCGCTCCGGTTGGACCAAACGTGATCCATCGCACCTCCTGCAATGCCTCACCAAACCCCGGTAGGTCGGCAAGGTCGTCGGCGTCCTCGGCTGTGAAGAACTCCACGTGTCCGTCGTCGGTCTGTTCATCCAGCCACACGAACACGCGGAAGAACGCCAGGAAGGCATCCGCTTTGGTGCAGTGGCAGAGGCGCGCGATGTGCCGAATCTCAGCTTTGTCGGGGGTGTGGGTCTCTACTTTGATCCATTTCGCCATATCGTTCCTTTCAGGGTGTTTTCGATCAGCACCCGGGTACCGCCCAGGCGCAGAAATTCTCGGAGATCCTTGGCCGGCGGCACATAGAGGGCGAAGGGCAACTTGATCTCCGCCGCCACCTTCTTCGCGCCGTCGAGGCCGGGCTTGTCGTTGTCGGCGATCAGGACCACGCGCCTCACGCTGTGACGTCGTGCGTAAATCCGGATCTCCGGCCCGCCGCAGCAGCAGTTCGGGCGACCAATAGCGAACAACCCCAGCTCGACGGCCGCCGCAGTGTCCGTGGGACCTTCGCAGACAAAGAGCGTCGGTTGCGCCCGCGCAGTCTGTGCTTCCCACTTCACACTTCGCACTTCGCACTTCGCACCTGTAAAGATGCCCTGCCGACTACCGCGGACGGCGAACTTGCCCCGCTCATTGCGCAAACGGATGCCGACGGTGTTGCCGTAGCCATCGCACATCGGAAACGCCCAAGCGGAGTGCGGCTCAGCCCACGCCGCACCCACGGCGCGCATCGAGCCGGGCGACAGCCCCAGACCCACCGCCAACTCTTCGAGCTGCGCCGGCGTCGTGGCCGCCTGCCACTCACGGATGAGCTGTGTCGCGTTGATCGCTGGTGGTGGCGGAAGGCAGCGCGGCCTTGGCGGTGTCAGCCGCACTGGGAGCTGGCTCTGCCAGTGCATCCAGCCGCCGGACTTCGCCGGCTTATCGGACTGCACCCGCATGCACTCGACCCAGCCATCAGCGAACACCCGACACCAATCCGGGTGCTGGCACACGGGACACCGCTCAGACTTGGAAACGCGCGTGAAGTTCATGACCGCAGTTGGAAGTTGAGTGTTGATGGCCATTCAGGTGAAATCCCCAGGCCATGTGGAAACGCCGCAACCAAATCCTCCTCCTCCCGGGCGTGCTGCTTGCCGGCGGGTTGATTTGGACCGCACTCGCGAACCGAGAGCCGCGATACGGCGGTCACGCCCTTAGCTACTGGGTGCGGGTTTACGAGACCGAGCTGGACGACCCACCAGACGCTCGACCTGCTGGCCCGCCAATGCGGAAGATTGGCACGAACGCGCTTCCCTTTCTGCTGCAATGGACACGGCATGAAGACTCGCGAGCCGGCGTCCGCGAGCACCTGCGCAACGTGGTAGAGAAACTCCCCGAATCCATCACCCCTGAAGCAGTGCGCGACTGGGCGTACTCCCATCCCAGAGAGCGTCTGGCAGACGCCGCAGCCGTTGCTTTTGACGCTCTGGGGACCGATGCAAAGCCCGCCATTCCTGAACTGTCGCGCCGAATGAACGACCCCGCGCGCCCGGCCGCGTCCCGGCGCGCCGTCCTCGCGCTGGCACATATCGGCAAGGACGCTACGCCGATTCTCTTGGCTCAGCTGGCCGACACAAATGCCCTCAATCGGAGCGCGGTGGCCGTTGTGCTGGGAATGTTCCCCGACCTCAGCCGCGACACGCCTGCCACCCTCCGTTCGCTTGTGCGCAGCCTTGAAGATCAAAGCGAGGATGTACGCGTCAAGGCGGCGGTGGCGCTGGGAGCGATGGCGGTACGCGACCGTTCCCAGGCATCGGTGGTTGTGCCGGCCCTCGTTCAATGCCTTCGTCCCGGTACTCCTCCGCCCCTGCGCAACCGCGCGATCTGGATGCTGGGCCAATACGGCGAGCAGGCCAGAGAATCGGTGCCCCCATTGCTGCGCCTCACGACCGACCGCGAGGAGACTCTCCGCATCCGTGCCACGAACGCCTTGATGAAGATCGCCCCCGAGGTCTTGACCAACGCCCCGCCGCAGTAGCCCTGCGTCCTCGCGCCTTCCCGTTTTTGCGTTAGGATTTGTGTTCATTCGCTTGGTTCGTGCGTGACCGCTGCCACCTCCAAAAACTCCTGCATGCTCCGCACCACATGCACCGTGTGCCCAAGCTTCTCCGCGTGGAACTTCAGCGCTGCCTGTGCGGGCGATAGCTTCCCGTTCCGCGATTTGCACTCGACGAACAGCACGCGGCCACCGTCGGCCAGGATTACGAAGTCAGGTTCGCCCAGCGTGCGACACGTCCGCTCCGCCATACTTCCGTGCAGAGCGATCCAGCCGCGCCGCCGGCATTCGTCGAAAATCTCTCCATGCAGTTCCGCCTCCCGCACCGTGCCGGTGTGGCCGTTCTGACCTCGGACCGCTGGCCCCTGACCTCCGAACAAGTGCGGATTCAATCGTGCGAGCGTGGCTGTTGGAATGGGTAGGTTCATCCGTGCTCTCCCTCATCTGCGTCCATCTGCGGTTAATTCAGTGATGGATCTCCTTGCGCCGCGACAGGCTTGCGCCAGTTGTTTTTCGCCAGCGCATCAATCGTCGCCGACGCCTCCGCAAAGCTCACGTTCGTGTCATAGCCATACTTCTGAAGGACTTTGGCTTGGCGGAAGGAGGCCAGTTTCCCATCCCAGCGCCGGAAGATTTCCGAAATGAGCTGCTTGCCCTGGCTGAATGAAAGGTTGTCCGGGTTGATTCCCTGCTTGGCGAGCAAGGACCGCTGTTTTTCCGTGAGTTGCTTCACGTTGTCCCAGCCGCGCGCCTTCACCGGATCGAGCGCCAGCACGTCGAACGGATCCACCGACTGCGTCGTGAACCGCGCCGTCGCCACCAGTCGCGCCCGGCGCGCGGCCTCTGCCAGTCGCTTCTCCTCCTGCAACTCCGCCTCGGCTGCATCGAGCGCCTGGCTCATCTTCACCGGCCCGCCGGCCTTGAGCGTCCGTGCCACGGCTAACTCCAAAGCCTCTTCGCTCACCTTGCCCCCAAGGATGTCCGCGCTCGTGACGAGCTTGTGCTTCCCGGCGTTGCCCACGAAATCCACCACCAGGCACGACGGCTTCGCGCTCGCAGCAATCGCCGCCCGCCGGGCCTCCGCCGTCTCAGGCCCGTCCACCACGCCCGGCAACGGCCGGGTCGAGCGACCCACCATCTGCGAATACAACGACCGGCTCTTCGTCGGTCGCCCCATGATGACGACCTCGACGCCCGGATCGTCGAAACCCTCCGTCAACACGCCGCAGTTGCAGACGACTTGAATCTCGCCTGCCGCGAAATCCGTCAGCACCCGACGACGCTCCTCGCGGTCCGTCTTGCCACAGACCCACGACGCCATGCCCGCGCGATGCCGAT
>CAZWJC010000290.1:0-8623 GCA_964634255.1 uncultured Verrucomicrobiota bacterium
AAGAACGCGGTACATCGCAGGGGTCGGGCTTGGGCCCCCAACCAATTGCGGGCGAAGTATAAGGGAGGCGCGGAAAGTGTCAACAGGGTTTTCGATAAAGAGGATTCGGGCAGCAGACGCCAAGGAGGTGGGGGTGGGGAACCCCGCTGAAGAAACGTGCTGCCACCCGAACGAGGTCATTCTAGAGGCGGCACGATCTTTGTCAACAGATTATGTCCTGGTTTTTTAACTCCGATTTACGTTGCCTGCTATCCACTTTGCTACACCCGGAGCCAAATTTGGGGCAGCTTGGATTGGATCACAGGTTCGTTCACAGGTGCTTTGATTTTCATGGTCTCTCTTAACCTCTGTCCGTCAAATCGAAGTAGACCCGTAGCAAGAAACCAAGCGTGGTGTGATTGTCCTTGCCTATCCTTTTTTATGCGGGGGGGGGTGGAGCGGGCGAAGGGAATCGAACCCTCGTGTGAAGCTTGGAAGGCTTCCGTTCTACCATTGAACTACGCCCGCGCCCAAGCGACCGCATCTTACCGCCCGCGCTTGCCTTGTCAATGCGCCATCGGTAGCCTCCCCACCCGATGAACGCGCTCCTCCTCGCCGGCGGGCGAGTAATTGATCCCGCCAACCACATTGATGCCCCGGCGGATTTGCTGATCCGTGACGGCAAGGTTGCCGCCGTTGGGCCGGATGCCGCCGTCCAAGCGCCGCCGCACGCCGAGCGGTTCGACGCCCAGGGCTGCGTCGTCTGCCCGGGCTTGATTGATTTGCACGTCCACTTGCGTGAACCGGGTTTCACGATCAAGGAAACCATCGCCACCGGTACCGCCGCGGCCGCCCGGGGCGGTTTTACGTCCGTCGTGTGCATGCCGAACACTTCGCCGGCCGTGGACAACGCGGGCACCGTGGCTCTGATTCACGAGCGGGCCGCCCAACAGGCGAAGGTCAACGTTTTCGTCGCGGGCGCGATCAGCAAAGGGCTCGCGGGCGAGGAACTGGCGTCCATCGGATCACTCAAGCGCGCCGGCGTGGTAGCCATCACCGACGACGGGCATTGCGTGCAGAACAACGAACTCATGCGTCGCGCGCTCGAATACGCCAAAATGTTCGATCTCCCGCTGCTGGATCATTGCCAGGACTACGCGCTGGTGACCGATGGTGTGGCGCACGAAGGCTACTGGAGCACGGCGCTGGGCTTGCGCGGCTGGCCGGCAGCGGGCGAGGAAATGATTGTCGCCCGCAACATCCTGCTCGCGGAAACCACGGGTGGGCGTGTGCATTGCCAGCATCTCAGTTCCGCCGGAAGCGTGGAGCTTGTGCGCGAGGCGAAGAAGCGCGGGGTAGCGGTAACCGCGGAAGCCTGCCCCCATCACTTCGTGCTGACGGACTCGGCGCTTGCCGGCAGCGAGAAGTTCTGGCGCGAGGACGGCAAGGGCATCTTTGGTTTCGCGGATCGCGCGGAACTGCCCGCGTGGCCAGCCTACGACACGAATTTCAAGATGAACCCGCCGTTGCGCTCGGCCAAAGACCGTGAAGCCATTCTCGCCGGTTTGGCCGACGGCACGATAGACGTGCTCTGCAGCGACCACGCGCCCCACTGCGGCTTCGAGAAAGAGGTGGAGTTCGACTACGCGCCGTTTGGCATCACCGGCCTGGAGACGGAGTTGGCGTTGGCGCTGATGCAACTTCATCACACCGAACGGCTGAGCCTGGTGGACATCCTCGCCAAGTTCACCGTTGCCCCGTCAAGACTGCTGCGGCTGAACAAAGGCACGCTAAGCGTAGGCGCCGATGCCGATGTGACGATATTCGACCCGGATCGCGAGTGGGTGTTCGCGCGCGAGGCGACGGCCAGCAAATCTTTCAACAGCCCATTCTACGGCTGGCCGCTCAAGGGCAAGCCGGTGGCCACGATTGTCGGTGGGAAGCAAGTCCACTTTGCCTAAGCCAAAAGCGTGCTAGGTTTGCGAGTAAACAATTGCGAACGACAGCAAACCTATGAAGAAATTGATCATAACGCTCTTGGCCGCGAGTACCCTGCTCACGGCGACTGCCGCCGATTTGAACTGGCTGACGGACGCCGACAAGGCGCAGGCCCAAGCCAAGGCTGAAAACAAGCTGGTGCTCCTTGATTTTACCGGGTCGGACTGGTGTGGCTGGTGCATCAAGCTCAACAAGGAGGTTTTCAACACGCCCGAGTTCGCCGAGTACGCCAAGAAAAACCTCGTGCTGGTGGAAGTGGATTTCCCGCGCAAGAAACAACTCTCTGACGCCCAAAAGAGCGCCAACGAAGCCTTGGGCAAGAAATACAACATCAAGGGTTACCCGACGTTGATCCTCCTGGATGGCGAAGGTAAGAAACTCGGAGAGTTGAGCTACAGCGACGGAGTTGAGAAGACGGAGAACGCGGATCGGAGCAAGATCGTGGCGAAACCGGCCCCGTTCATTGCCGCCATCGAAAAGAAGCGGAAGGGTTGATCCACACCGTTTTTTGGGCTTATTCCCAAAGGCGCTGCCCCAACAGGGCCGCGCTTTTTGGTCGTGTCACCGGCTTAGCGCTTGACCCTTCGCGCTGCGGCCCTAGCATCCCGCCGCATTTGTGATGAAAGCAGTTCTGGCTCTGGAAGACGGCTCAGTATTTCGTGGCGAAGGCTTCGGCGCGCGGGCGTCGGCCTGCGGCGAGGTGTGCTTTAACACCTCCATGACCGGCTACCAGGAGATCCTCACCGACCCTTCCTACAAAGGCCAGATCGTCACGATGACCTATCCGCACATCGGCAATTACGGCGTCAACGCGGTGGATGTCGAATCGTGGCAGCCGCACGTGTCGGGATTTGTCGTGCGCGAAGTCTCGCCCGTCGTGAGCAACTGGCGCGCGGACTGGTCGCTGTCCGAATACCTGGAGAAACACAACCTCCCGGGCATCCAGGGCATTGACACGCGGGCGCTGACGAAGAGACTGCGCGTCCGCGGCGCGCTCAACGGCTTCATCTCCACCGAGGGCATCTCTGACGACGAAGCCATCCGGCGCGCGAAGGAGTTTGTCTTTGTCGGCGTGGATTACGTGAAGGAAGTCACGCACAAGCAGGCCTTCCGCTGGGACGAGCGCGACGAACAAAGCGCCAGCTTCAACATCGTTCGCGGCAACGCGGCCCCGGACGCCCGCAACGTGCGCGATCCGCTGCCGCCGGCGGACATTCCGATCGTGGCCTACGACTTCGGGATGAAGTACAACATCCTGCGCCGGTTGCGGCAGCACGGCTTCGCGGTGCAGGTCGTGCCGGCGAACACCCCGGCGGCGGACGCCCTGAAATACAAGCCTGCCGGTATCTTCCTCTCGAACGGTCCCGGCGATCCTTCCGCGCTGAGCTACGCCGTCCAAGCCGTCAGCGACTTGGTGAAGACCGGCATCCCGATTTTCGGCATCTGCCTCGGGCACCAGATTTTGGGGCAGGCGTTCGGCGGCAAGACGTTCAAGCTCAAATTTGGCCACCGGGGCGCAAACCAGCCGGTGAAGGACCTCGAATCCGGCAAGGTCGAAATCACCTCGCAGAATCACGGCTTCGCGGTGGACGCCCAAAGCATGCCCGCCGATGTGTCTGTGAACCGCATCAATCTAAATGACCAGACGGTCGAGGGCCTGCGGCACAAAACGAAGCCGATCTTCTGCGTGCAATACCACCCGGAAGCCTCGCCTGGCCCGCACGATTCCACGCCGTTGTTTGCCGAGTTTCGCAAGTTGATCGGGTCGCGGTAACTTAGACGCGGCCGGGAAGGGACGACGGCCACTGGCGAATGCGTTTGACTTGCAATCGCTGGCGTTGATAATCCGCGGCATACGGGTGAAGTGAGCGAGAGAGCTATGGCAAAGCTTGTTGTCCTCAGTGAAGGCATGACCGGACGCACGCACGAGTTGAAGGTGGATAAAACCACCATCGGCCGTGTGGAGGACAACACCTTCCAGATCGCCGAACCCTCCGTTTCCAGCCACCATTGCGAGGTGCTGCTGCGCGGGAACGAGGTGGTGGTCAAAGACCTCAACTCCACCAACGGAAGCTTCATTAACGGTGAGAAGATCACGGAAGCACCGCTCAAACCCGGGCAGGTCCTGCGCCTCGGCCAGATCGAGATCCGCCTTGAGGGCGACGCCCCGGCGGCGGCCGCCGACGCCAGGAAGACCACGGGCAAGACCGTGGCAATGCAGCGGGGCGTGAGCCTCACCGAACTGGAAGCGGGCACCAAGTCGGGCGGTTTCGACAGTCACACCAAGGGGTTCTCCAAGAAGAACAACAAGTCCAACAAGCTTTTTTGGATCGCCGTGATCGCGGCTGGCGCGGTCATCATCGGCTTATTGGTCTTCGCCCTCTCGCAGATCAAGTAGCTGGCGCGTTCGGCTCCGAACCCAGCCACCGATTCCAAAACTGTAAGCGCTTTCGCGATGCCGTTTCGAGTGTTTCGATTCCTCGTCAGCCTGCTTTGAGCCAGCGCGCCACATCTACCGCCGCGTAGGTGATGAGAATGTCCGCCCCGGCCCGGCGCATCCCAAGCAACGCCTCTAGCGTCACCGTGCGTTCATCAATCCAGCCCTGCGCCGCCGCCGCCTTGATCATCGAATGCTCGCCGCTGACCGCGTAGGCGGCAGTCGGCAGACCAAATGTCGACTTCACACGATGGATGATGTCCAGGTACGCGAGCGCCGGTTTCACCATCACGATGTCCGCGCCTTCCTCAATATCGAGCGCCACCTCACGCAACGCCTCGTTCGCATTGGAGGCATCCATTTGGTAGCTCCGGCGGTCGCCGAACTTGGGCGCGGATTCCGCCGCCTCGCGGAACGGGCCGTAGAACCCGGAAGCGAACTTCGCCGCGTACGACATGATGGGCGTGTCCGCGAAACCCTGCCGATCCAGCTCGGCGCGAATGGCCGCCACGCGGCCGTCCATCATGTCGCTGGGTGCGACGATGTCCGCGCCGGCTTCGGCGTGGCTGGCCGCGGAGCGGGCGAGCAGCTTCAGCGTCGGGTCGTTGAGAATCCGCGCGCCGCGCTTGTCCGCCTGCACGATGCCGCAATGCCCGTGGCTCATGTATTCGCACAGACAGACATCTGTGATGACCAACAGCTCTGGCAACTCTTTCTTCAGTAGCCGCACCACCTGCTGAACGATGCCGTTGCGGGCGTAGGCGCCGCTCGCCTTCTCGTCCTTTTGATCCGGAATCCCGAAGAGCAACACTGCCGGCACGCCGGCTTCCGCGGCAACCGTGGCGTCGCGCACGAGTTCATCCGGCGAAAGCTGGAACACGCCGGGCATCGCGCCGATGGGACGACGCAGTCTCTTCCCGCTGCGTGCAAAGAGTGGCAGCACCAACTGGCGGGTGCTCAGTTCGGTTTCGCGGACCAAGCGGCGAATCGCGGCGGATTGGCGCAAGCGTCGTGGCCGGCGCACGGGAAAGCTGCCCAAGACATTCGTGTTCATGGCGGCATTCTAGGTTTCAGCCACGACCTGCAAAGCGTAAATTGCGCTGGGTCGCCGGACCGCGCCCCAGCGCTGGGGCGCAGCACCCCATTCTTTGCGGAAGCCGCGAATGTTGTGACTCGCCTCGATTCCGGGTTCACCGTGACCAGAGACCGGTCGCGGTCCACCAGCATGCGCCCGAGGTTGACACCCGGACTCCCGCCGGTTCCGATGCTCCGCATGCTCAACCAACACTCGTTGTTCGCCGGCGTCGCCAAGGCGCGGAGGTCGCTGAGTCGCGTTGTTTCACTCCCGACCCTGCGATCATCGCGTCTCTGCGGTTTTGGCGCAGTCGGGATCGCGCTGTTGGCGCTCGCGTTTGCCGCGGTTTCTACGATTGCCGCGCCGCCCTGCCACATCGAAGTCGTTGAGAAAGGCAGCGGGTGGCCCGTTCCGCTCGTGGAATTGCGCACCACGCATCTCGTCCGGTTCGTGACGGACAACGCCGGCGTCATCGCTTTCGATCTGCCGGAGTTGATGGGGCGCGAGACGTGGTTCGACGTGCTGGGCAACGGCTATGAAGTGCCGAAGGACGGCTTCGGCTACCGCGGCGTGCGCCTGACACCGGAGCCGGGCAAGACGCTGAAGATCGAAGTCACACGCACGATTGTCGCCAAACGTTTGGGACGAATCACCGGCGCCGGGCTGTTTGCCGAAAGCCAGAAGCTCGGGCAGGAACTGGACTGGCCGGAGTCTGGCGTGCTCGGCTGCGATAGCGTTCAGAACGCCGTCCACAACGGGCGGCTGTTTTGGCTTTGGGGCGACACCACGCTCGCGCGCTATCCGCTCGGCATCTTCGACGGCACGAGCGCCACCACCGCCCCGCAACCGCTCGCGAAGTTCGAGCCGCCTCTTCGTCTGAAGCTTGATTACTTCACCGACAGCAAAGGCGCGCCGCGCGGCATAGCGAAGATGCCCGGCGAGGGCCCGACGTGGGTGACCGGCTACGTCAGCCTGCCGGACAAGGACGGCAAGCCGCATCTCGTCGGCTCGTATCTCAAGGTCAAGCCGCCGATGGAAGGCTACGAATGGGGGCTTAGCGTCTGGAACGACGCCGCGGCGAACTTCGAGCAACTGCGCGTGCTGTGGAAAAAGTCCGAGGCCGCACCGAAGCCGCCGCCCGTGCCCGAAGGGCATCCGGTGTTCTGGAAAGACACCGCCGGCAAGGAGTGGGTGCTCTTCGGCAATCCACTGCCCACGCTGCGCTGCCTGGCCACATTCGAGACCTGGCAGGATTCCGCGAGCTGGGAAACGCTCAAGCCGCAGGAGACTCTGCCCTCCGCCGCGGACGGTAAGCCCGTGAAGTTGCACAGCGGTTCGATGGCATGGAATCCTTGGCGCAAACGCTGGGTCATCGTCTTCATGCAGGCTTTCGGCAAGCCGTCCACGTTCGGCGAACTCTGGTACGCCGAAGGTGAGACACCAACCGGCCCGTTTGGCAAAGCAGTGAAAATCCTAAGCCACGAGAACTACACGTTCTACAATCCGCGCATCCATCCCGAGTTCACGCCGGCGGACTCGTCCATCCTGATTTTCGAGGGCACGTACACGATGCAGTTCGCCGACAAACCGCAGCCGACGCCGCGCTACGACTACAACCAAATCCTTTACCGCCTTGACCTGGATGATCCGGCGCTGAAGGCGGCGCAGGAGAAGCTGTGAGATGCACTTCCGTTGTTGAACTTGCGAGCAGATGCGGGTAAATGGCCCGCACTCTATGAAACTGAAAACCGACTATCGGATCGCCAAGGAATCTACCGCTGGAGTAAACAAACAGGATGTACCGTGGAAGGTCGTTGAAGGCGTCTTCCATGCTTGGGGGATTTGCCCCGTCAGTCAGAGACCTGCTTTTCTCCGCGGCCTCACGCCCGGCCAGCGGGCCTTTCTCTTCATCGGCAACCTTGAATCACAAATCCAAGGCGACGGTTTCTTCCTGTACTTGTGGAATGTCGGCGACCAAGTCCCAAGTTTGTTGACGGCGCTACGCGTTGTTGGGGCGAAGGATTACCTTCCGATCATCGAATCTGCGCTCAGGGTCTTCAAGTGCAGGGCGGTATTGAGGAGCGCGCGCCTTCGGCGCGCCTCACTAAACATGCGTCAGAAGGCGCAGATTGATGATCGCTTCGAAAAGGCCTATGACAAAATCAACGAAGGCAGGAAGACAAGTTTGCACAGCTTCCTGATAGCCTACCTGAAGCAGCATCCCGCTGATTTCTTTACTTCCACAGTAGCAGCCCAAGCCGGAGCGGCAGTTGAAACCGATTATCGTGTGCCGCGCGAGAAGGTGGAGAGGCTCCGTGGTAAAGCGCTTCATTGGGCTCTGATCGAGCCGGTGTGGGATGACTACTTTGAGGCACGTCGGGCCGGTGAGGACAAGTTCTCGGAGTTCCTGGCGAAGTTGTCGCCAGGCCAACGGGCACTTGTGGCCATAAACATCTTCACGAAGAACGTGCTGCATCTGGGTGGCTTAAGGGCAGAGCTTGCGAACGAGTTTACCGGAGGCGAGTTATTCCATCGAGAAGTCCAGGACGGCTATGCTTTGCTGTGCGCCAATGACTACGTCCGCCTCGTGGCATGCGCCCTTGCGCGGAGCGAGGAAATCCGTCCAGAAGCCATGGCGCTGGATGCCAAGCTGAAGGAGGGTTTCGCTGAGCGGGAAAGGCGCAGACTGCGCGTTGGTACCAAAGCAATGGCAGACCACTTGTCGCGATTCATGGAGTTCTTCAACCAGAAGGCGGCTATTCAGCAGCAGCTTGATATCGAGTTGAACAAGCTCAGCGCTGAGTTCAAGTGTCTTTGCGACTCGCGAAAGACAAGGATCGAGAGCCACATCGAAGCATACGTGGCAAGCCACCCGGCCGAGTTCTTCCGAGATTGATTCTGGTGTGAAGCCGCAGCCGATGGCGGCGGTGTTTTCCCGTTGCGGCGGCTCTGCAGAGTGCCGCCATCTTTGCCTTCGGGAAGATTGCGGCGGTTGGCCACCGCTGCCACGACGCTGTTGAAACCACACATGTCCACTTTCCCGCCTTGTTCCGCCCGGGTTCTCTGGTACTGTCTCCGGCTTTGTGAGCACGGCCAAAGAAATCCAGCGGCGACGCACGTTCGCCATCATCTCG
>CAZWJC010000291.1:0-8581 GCA_964634255.1 uncultured Verrucomicrobiota bacterium
GGCCAGCCCAAGTCGCCCGAGCGTCAGAAACAGCCGCCGTCGGTAGCTGCCAGCCGGCGCAATGAAATTCCGCTGGAAGGCGACTTCAAGGAATTCTGAGTCCACAGCCGCGGGGCGGCGCCGGTGAGGTTCGCCGGCGTCGCTTGTCCGCGGGTTTTCGTTACCACTTGAATCGAAACACATCTCATCACGTCTGACCGAAAGAACTATGTGTCCCTCCGAAGACATGCTGCAATACTTGGAACTGGCTGAAGTGTGTGCGCAAAAGACCGTCTGCACTTTGTGGCCTACAGGCATCAAGCGCGAGGACCCCGGCCAACGAGAGCGATTCGAACAGTTCCTGATCCAAGTCAAGATACTGTTCCTGTTCCCCCAGTGGCCGGACTGGCAACGTGGCCTGCTGGCGACATTGTATTGGCAGCGGCAGGCCTTGACCCGGCTGCTGAACCAATCCGCCCACGACCGGCCGGTCGCCCTGCGTCGTCAGGCGGAGCAGCTAACCCGTCAACTGGAGCACTCGTTCCTGAATTTGGTGGGACAAATCCGGAGTCTGGGCGGTTACGCTGCCCTCTCCCCAATGCAGCGGGACGTACTGGAACGGGAATTCCTGCGCGTTGAGATTCATGCTCCGGCTGACTGAATGGACACACCGCCCCCTGCCGGGAGGCAAGCAGAGGGGCGAGGGACCGACCGATGGTGCCGGTGGATGAGAATCTCCAAGCCGTTCTTCAACGGCGAGGTCAGGCTGCGCGGAGGCGTGAACCGGACGCTGCATTCTCGACGGGATTGCCGGGCTGAGGCGTTCCCGGCTTGCGCGGATGATCGCTCGAGGCGGACAGCGCAAACGGGCTTCGACCCCGGCGTGTTTATTCGGCAAATGCTGGCGATAGACGCGACCGAGTTACTGAGGCCCGCAGAAATACCGTTACCCGCGAGCGGGGCGGTGGGTTCTTTCGAGGGATTCAGAGTGGGATCGCGTAGCCGCCTCCGCCTCGCATTACGGACTTCCGTGGGCGAAAGCGTTCCGGTGAATGGGAAGAAGCAAGTCTGCCGGCTTGCTGACGCTGCCGGCTGCTTCTATAAGGACAGCGGCACAGTCCGTAGTGTGAACGACTATGGCTGCCATCCCCAGTTCAATGGCCGGTTCGAATCAGAACAAGGGGGAAATCCATTCCGAGCAGGGTCGCTCGGATGATAACTCCAGACAACACAGCAAAGCAAAGTATGTCAGAGTCAACCGCGAGGGAGTTGAAATCTTCTCAGCCCGACTGGATTCCTACGCGGGCGGAAGCTGTGAAGTTTGCTCTTTCGTATGCCGCGCTGGGAATGGTCTGCGTCCTGGTCTTCGGCTGGCTGCTGCCTCGCCCGGTGGAGCATCGAACCTGGGAGGGGGGCGTGGATACGTGCAAGGGATGGCTCTTCGTGTCCGTCCCGGCTGTGCTGCTCGGTTTGGCGTTGGACCGGTACTTCCGGCGGATCCGGCAATCGGCGCACCAACTTCGAGAGCGGGCTGAGCGGTGGCACTTTGCGCTGAAGGGTGTCGGAGACGGTGTGTGGGACTGGAAGGTGACGACAAACGAAGTCTTCTTCGGCCCCCGCTGGAAGGCGATGCTCGGTTTCGCGCCGCATGAGCTCGGCAGCACCTGGGCTGAATGGGAAACGCGCGTCCATCCCGCGGATCTGTCCCGCGTCCTGGCTGAATTACAGCGACACTTGGACGACCTCACGCCAGCGTATGTCAGCGAACACCGCATTCGCTGCAAGGATGGTGACTACAAATGGGTGCTGCATCGTGGTCGGGTCGTCCAGCGCACGGCGGAGAGGAAGCCGCTGCGCGTAATCGGCACGCAATCTGACATCTCTGAGCGCAAACGGGCAGAACAGGCGCTCAGCGCCAGCGAAGACCTCTTCCGCACCCTCGTCGAATTCGGTCCCAGCGGCGTATTCGTGCAGGCGGGTGGCAAATTCCGATACGTCAACCATGCCGCCGCCCGTATGTTTGGCCCGGTTTCACGTGACCGGTTGCACGGTCAGCCCGTGATGGAGCGGTTTCATCCGGATTGCCACGCGCGAGTTCGGGAGCGCATCCGCATCCTCAAAGAAGAGTGCCGCCCTGTTCCGCCGGTCGAAGAAAAGTGCGTGCGCTTGGACGGAACGGCATTTGAAGCGGAGTTTACCGAGATGCCGTTCGTGTTTGACGGCGAGCCGGGTGCGCTGGTGTTTTTCGTGGAGGTGACCGAGCGCAAGCGCCTGGAGGCACAGCTCCGGCAGGCGCAGAAGCTCGAGGCCGTGGGGCAGTTGGCGGGCGGCGTGGCGCATGATTTCAACAACATCCTCTCGGCCATCATGGTGTATACGGGGCTGTTGCAGATGAATCCCAGACTGGATGCTGAAACGCGCCAGACCTTGAGCGACCTGATCACGGAGGCCCGGCGTGCGGCGAGCCTCGCGCGGCAGTTGTTGATGTTCAGCCGGCGTTCGGTCTTGTCGGTCAAACCGCTGGATGTGAATACAGTCGTGGCCAACTTGCTGAGCATGCTGACCCGGCTTATTGGCGAGCAGATTGATTTGCGGTTCGAGGGGCAGACGGGGCTGTCCCGGGTGGAAGCGGACGCTGGCATGCTGGAGCAGGTGGTCATGAACCTAGTAATCAACGCGCGCGACGCCATGGCCAAGGGCGGACGCATTACAATCAGCACAGCCGCAGTCGAGTTGAACGCGGAACAGGTCAGGTGCAACCAGGACCGCCGCCCTGGACGGTTTATCTGTTTGGCAGTTGCGGACGCAGGCTGCGGCATGGAGGAAGCGACACTGAGGCGGCTCTTCGAGCCGTTCTTCACCACGAAAGAGGCCGGCAAAGGAACCGGATTGGGGTTGGCAACCGTTCATGGCATTGTGGCGCAACACAACGGCTGGGTGGAAGTGGAGAGCGAGGTTGGCCGGGGCACGACTTTCCGGGTGCTCCTGCCGGCCCTCGCCGAGGCGGAAGTCGGGAACGCCCCCCGAGCGCAGGCTGCCTTGCCCGTGCGCGGTGGGGCGGAATGTATTTTGGTGGTGGAAGATGATGAACTACTGCGGCAGTTGATCGGCCAGTCGTTGCGGGTTCTGGGTTACCGGGTCCATGAAGCAGAGAACGGGCGGGAAGCCTTGAGACTCTGGCAGACGGCTGGCGCTCAAGTGGATCTGCTTCTGACTGACCAAGTCATGCCCGAAGGCCTCACCGGAGTCGAGTTGGCGAAACAGTTGGGAGACCTGAAGCCCGGCTTGAAGGTGATCATTTCCAGTGGATACAGCGCGGAATCCCTTCAGACAGGCGTGGCCGACATGGCTGGCGTCGTGTATCTCCCCAAACCTTATGCGGCAAAAACACTCGCCGAAGTGGTGCGTGATTGCCTGGATCAAGAATCCCTGACTGCAAGACATGGAAACGAACAACATTAGAATCCTGCTGGTCGAGGACCACCAGATGATGAGGGAAGGAGTGCGCCGGATGCTGTCCGAGCACCCGGGCCTGCACGTTGTGGGCGAAGCTGACTGCGGCAGCAGCGCTCTCGCGCAGGTGCGAACTTCGAAACCGGACGTGGTCGTCATGGACATCCACATGCCCGGCGGGTGTGGGATCGAGACGTCCACCCGCATTCTGGCCGAGTTCCCGGCGGTTCGGATCGTCGTGTTGTCAGCGGACACGGACTTGGCCACGGTGCAACGGGCGTTGCGGGCGGGCGTTTCAGGCTACATCACCAAGGACAGCCCGTCGAAGGAACTGGTGCGGGCAATCCGCGAAGCGGTGGATCGGCAGGTGTATCTCTCACCAGAAGTGGCGGCGATCATCGTGCAGGATTACATGAAACTGATGGTTGATCGGAGCGCGCCAGCGAGGCCTATGATGACGGATCGCGATCGGACGTTGTTGAAGCTGGTTGCCGAGGGGAAGCGCAACAAGGAAATAGCCGAGACGTTGCAGGTCGGCGTCAAGTCTGTGGAAACCTACCGCTCCCGCCTGATGCGCAAGCTGGATTGTGCCAGCACGGCTGAACTGACGCGGTATGCAATCCGGGCGGGGATTACCACCGCCTGAGACGTCTGCAGGCGGTTCTGCGGGTGCGGCACATTGGCGGTTTGCCCGACTAACATGTCGTTGCCGAGATGTTCATCGCGCGCGATTAGGCTGGAAAGCGTAGCGGCAACGAGCCGGAGTTTGGAGAGGGAGACACCGCATCTGGAGGGATAGTAAAGTGCTCCGATGGCTTGTATTCTTTTAAGGTTCTGGGAAACGCGGCGTGCGCCTTCCCTGAAGCCACAAGTAGTAGGAAAAGTGCCTGCAACCATGCGCGCAAAAGTGGGGCGGCAATGGGTGATCGGCAGAAATTCCCAGCGAGCCATGACGCTTGTCTTTCCTGTCCGACATCTAGCTTGGTATGTGCCGTAATGGCTCGACATGTGTGGCGATTTGCGGAGCGCATCAATAGATGATCGACTGTTCGGAGATTGGGTTCAGACCCCACTGCGAGGCAACTCAGCGATGGCTTGTAGAGTGGATCCGGGCGCTGACTAGAAAAGAAATCTTGACTGTAAGAGTTAGAAACGCTATCCATTGCGAAATCCAATTTGACGGGCGTGAAACCCAAGCGGACAGCGAGTCAGTTCGACCTTGAGGCCCTAGAGCCGAGGTTGTTGCTTTCCGGCGAGTGTGCGCAAGCCGCAATCGCTGCTCCCGATCCGTTGGAGAATCTCGTGGGGGCTGAGATCTTCGTTGAACAGATTAACCCATCTTTGGAACTGGCTGAGGTCGCTGCTTCGTCTGAGTCGCCGGTTGAGGAAGGTGAAGGCTTCGGCGGCTTCTCAGACGTCGCGGTCATTGCTCCCACTGCCACGGGAATTGCCGGTTCAAGCCAATCCGATTCAACTTCAGGTGAACTCGCTGCTGTATTGGAGGACCCGGTAACCGTGCCGAAGCTCGTCTCAGCAGAGCCACAATCCTCGGAGGTTGGTGGCGTGGGGCAGGTTGATGTTTCCAATTTGACCGTTGAGCAGTTGGTTGAGACGCTCAAAGCCGCCAATGGACCTCCAGCTAATGGCTTGTGGAATCTCCACCTAACGCCGGACAATGTCTGGGACATCGGTGGAGAAACGCTTGATTTGCAGGCAGATCAAGTTCTTAGTGGAAACGGCACAATCCTCGGTGGAGTCGCCGGGAGTGGGCTTTTCCGCCCGGGCAATTCGCCTGGACACATCACTGTCAGCACGTTTGCCCCGGGTGCTGATTCGGTAACCGAGATTGAGATTCAAGGATTGGGGCAGGGGACGACTTACGATTGGATCGAGGTCACAGGTGCTGCCAATCTCAACGGCACACTCAAGATCATCTTCAGTCCGCAAGGAGGATATACCCCGACTCTCGGCGACACCTTCAATGTCATCACCTACGGTTCGCACACAGGCGAGTTTGCCAACTGGCTGGGCACCGCCTCTATTCCCGGTCACGCTAACTGGGCCCTCATGCCAACCTACAATGCGAGCAGTCTGACCCTCACCATCGTCCAGACGCCGACTCTGGCGGTGGGGGTGGATTCGGTCATCCTGAGTGGGTTGGACACCCTCTCGGATGTCAGCGACTTCTTGGACGGTTTCGGTGAATTGGCGGAGAGCATACCCTTCATCGGATCGAACCTCGGCACTCTGGCCGACTCCGGGACGGCGATTACGAACGGACTCCGCGCCCGGTTGACCTCACTTCTGAATTCTCTCCCAAGCGCCTCGCTGGTGACCTCTACGATCGAAAGTTGGAACAACACGGCGTTTGGCGGGTTCACCTTCCTGGTGCGGGGCGTTTTGGCACACTTCGGAACGTTGAGCACCCAACCCATGTGGTGGGACGTGAACGTCGAACTGGTGCCGACGGCAGTCAACACCAGCCTCCAGAACATCCTCGGGGGAGTGTTCGGGGCGGTGTTCAGTGGATCTTCTCCGACAGTTTCCGTGACGGCGGGCATTGGGCTGGACTTCGCCTTTGGTAACGACAGCGGCTTCTTCGTGGAAGTGGATTCGTTCGGAGCCAAGGCGGCGGTCAACGCCACCGGGTTGGGCGGTTACGGTTTCTCCTTCAACACCCCGGTGGGGCTGCAAAGCCTGACGGGAAGTAACGGTTCGGTGAGCCTGACTGCTTCAGTGAGTGCCACGCCGGACGAAAGCATCCTGACTGGCGGGCGGATCACCTTGGCGACCTTGGGGACTTTGAACGGTAGTAATATAGGCGACGCCTTCAACCTCGACGAGGCGGGCACGCTCAACGCCACCTTCCCGCTGACCGGTTCGCTGAGCTTCCTCGGCTTTACCCTGACCGGCAACTACGCCGTCCGCATCCAATCCGACGACCTGATGAGCGGCGAAGCACCGGACGTGAGCTTGGACGTGAACAGCACCCTGTCATTCATGAAGCAAACCCTGCATGGCAGCTTCTCGTTCAAGAACACCGGCACGGAAACGATCCTGACGGCCTCCGGTGTTAACTTCGAGCTGGGCGCAGGTGGTTCGCGAGTTCTCAGTGTCCAGAACGGTTCGGGCACGTTCTTGCTGGTTGGATCGGACTTGGCCGGCACGCTGACCATGGATTTGAACCTCGGGCCGGCGATCCCGAACATCGGCATGAGCCTGACCGGCCTGAACCTGCGGTTCAACACCTCCAACAGCGCCGTGCCGACCATTGACGGCGTCACGGTCAACCTGCCGGCCGGGCCTTACTTCCGGATTGCGGGTAACGGCACGATTACCCTAACGAACCCCCAGGCCAGCTTGAGTGGCGACTTTGTCTTCGAGCCGCGCGATGCCGATGGGAACACGTCTAATGGCTATGAGGAAACGGCGGTTGGTGTGGCGAACCTCGCCTTCAGCTTCACGGACGGCACGAACCCGTTGCTGAATGTGAGCAATGGCACGGGGGCATTCGTGTTTCGCACGACCGGAATCGTGGGCAGCCTTTCGGCGGATGCTAGCCTTGCTGTCTCGGCCTTGAACCTAGGTGGCAACTTCGCAGTTGCCCTGAACAACACCGCGACGCCGTACAACCAGACGGTCAACGTCAATGGCACGACCGTGACGGTAAACGTGCCAGCCGGGCCATATCTGCGGGTGAACGTTACCGGCGCGACTTTGACCGTGCAGGGCATAGGCATCAGCGGCAGCTTCGCCTTCGAGCGCAAACAGACCACGCCCAGCAACCAGTGGGTCGTGACCGTGGCGGCCACAGGCGTTTCCTTCAACTTCGGTGCGACCGCCAACAACATCCTCACGGTGACCAACGGTAACGGCGCGTTCATCATTCGCTCCAACGGCGCGGCGGGCACTGCCACGGCTACCGTCGGACTCAATGTGCCGGGCGTGACCTTGGGCGGCACCTTCACGCTGCGCATCAATGACACCGCCGCTGCCGTGAACGAGACGGTCAATGTGGGCGGCTCGAACGTGGCCATCAACCTGCCGGCCGGTCCTTACCTTCAGGTGCGCGGATCGGGCGTGACGCTGGGTTTCTTGGGCGCGAGCCTGACGGGCAACTTCAGCTTCGAACAGAAGACCTCGCAGGGCGGGTCGCGGCGCATCACCGTGACGGCGGATTCGGTCAGCTTCAACTTCGGCACCAGCCTGGTCAGCGCCACCAATGGCAGCGGCTTCTTCGTGATCAACGACGCCGGCATCGCCGGCAAGGGCTCGATCACGGTCAGCGTGAATGCCTTTGGCGGCATCTCGCACACGTTCAATTGGGGATTCAACACCACGGGCAGCGCGGTGAACGAAGTCTTCGGCAACCCGACCTTCCTCGACCTCCCCGGCGGGCCATACAACTCGCTGGACTCCGGCCCGACGCCCATCGCCATCAACATCCCCATCGGCAGCTACACGCAATCCCTGACCGGCCGGTTCATCCTGACGCTGGTGGACGGCAGTCCTGACTACGTGACGGTGGCCGCGTCGGATGTCAGCGCGACGATTGGGGCTGGCGGCGTCAGCCTATCGGTTTCCGGCGGCTCCGGCGCGATGGTGATTTACAGTTCAGGCGTCGCCGGCGAAATCAAAGTGACGACGACGACCCTGAGCGGCGCGGGCCTGCTGCAGCTCGATGCGCAGAATCTTGAGCTGCGGCTGAACAGCACCGGCGGAAACGTGGGTGTTCCAACGCCCGTCGTTGTTCCCGTCAATGACAACCCGGCGGACAACGTCTCCATTCAGTTCGATGGGCCTTACTACCACAACTACCTCTCCGTCTCCGGCTCGGCTGAGATCAAGGGTTTGGCGGGGGCGGTGACGCTGGGCGGTAACTTTGTCATCGAGCGCGCCCGGATTGACACGAACAATGATTCAGTTCTGGAAGACGTGTTCAAGCTGGGCGCGACGGACCTCCATTTCGCCCTGAAGGCCGGCACGTTCACCGTGGCTTCCTTCCACAACGGGAGCGGCGCGTTGATCCTGAAGAGCACGGGCTTGGTGGCGGAAGCGGACTTGGAGTTCGATTCGGGCACGGTGGGCTTGAGCGGAACGCTCACGCTGAAGGTCAACACCACCGGCGCGGCGGTCACGAACGCCTCGG
>CAZWJC010000292.1:0-8565 GCA_964634255.1 uncultured Verrucomicrobiota bacterium
ACGCGTCGCAGACGTGCCTTCCTCGCCTTCACTCTCGCTGCCTAATGATGTCGGCAGAAATCTTCAGTGCCCTCGTATCTAGTCTCGTCTTCAGCGATAAGAGGAGCAATTGCCGGAAGCAGTAGAGAAACCGAGGAGGCAATCGTCGCGAAGGCGTTCCCGGCGATCCTCTGGAAAACGAGTGACAAGGGCGCGGTCGCATTGTATAAGGATCCTTAGAAAGCCATGGCACACAGAGAAAACAGCGGGCGATCTCCAGCTTCGCTCGGGCGGCAGCGACCTTCCGAGGGACTGGAGGGAAGGTGTCAGCTGGGACATGTGGAGATTGAATCCGGAGCGGGTGATTCGCATACACATCGTCGATTCTCGTGATTCTGGCCTCAGCAAGTTCGACACAACAACCAACCACAACCCAAGCATGAGAAGACAAACGCAATTGATGGCTGTCGCAACGAGCGTCCTGATGGCTCTGGCCGGCCCGACCTTCGGGCAGACGCCGGCCACGCTCACGGACTTCGGCCCTGCCGCCCCCACACCCGGTGCCGATGATGTTTCGCAGCTGGGTGTCGAAAGCGGCGCTGCGCCGACCGGCCTGAACTACTACTTCGACAACGGCAATCCGCCCGGGCAGATCTTCACCACGGGTAGCAATGCCAACGGTTATACGCTGAACTCGGTTTCGATTCTGACAGACGGCAACAGCGGCGGCCTGCCGGCGCTGGGCCAGGTTTACGAGTTGCGCCTCTATTCGGTGTCTGGCAGCACTGCCACATTGATGGCCACCTTCGCGTCGCAGGCAGGATTCACCTTCTTCGATTATAATTGGCTTCAATGGACAGATTTGGGCACATCTCCGACGGTTCTCGCGCCCAACACGCAATACGCTTACACCCTCCGCAGGACATCTGCCGGTTGGGAGCGGCTGGCCAGCACCAGTGGAGATCTGTACGTCGGTGGACAAGCAGTGCTGATCCCGACGGCGGGTGGCACGATCGTGACTTCGAGCGCGGTGGGATTTGATGCGACTTTCGTTGTCGGGTTGACCCCCATCACGACCTTGACGGTGGGGGCGGTCTCGATGACGCCTTCGTCCCGCGTGCCGGTGGGTGTTCCCGTGACCATGAGCACGACGGTGGCAGGTGGAAGCTCCTACTCCTACCAATGGCTTACGGACGGTGGCAGCGGCGGCACACTGACAAACGTCCCATCCGGCACGACCGCCACGCTGGCGGTAGACACCGCGGGGTTGTCGCTGGGCGTTGCTTACCATTACGCAGTGAAGGTGACCAGCGGCTCGCTCTCGGCCACCAGCGTCACGGGCGACCTGATGGTTTACATGACGAACAGCGCCACGATAACCGACAAAGGTACCGAGATCACGCCGGGTCCGAATGACATCAGTCAGTTGATCGGCGGAGGCGATGCCAAACCCGATGGTTTGAATTACTACAACGACAACAATCCACCTCCGGGCCAGACTTTCACCACCGGCAGCAATGCCCAAGGCTATTATTTGACCTCTTTGAGCCTGTGGGCGACGGGGGGCGGCAGTGGCGGCACCGCGACGCTCCAAGGATATGCGCTACGGCTCTATTCTGTCAGTGGCGATACCGCTGTTCTGATGGTCACGCTTACAAATGCGAGCTTCGCCTTCACGTATGGCGACTGGTTGCAGTGGGGCGGTTTCACGCCAATCACGCTCAAACCCAACACGACCTATGCCTACACCTTCCAGCGCAGCACGACTGGCTGGGCGGGCATGAGCAGTACCGGGACGGACCCGTATTCTGGTGGCCAGGTTTGCTTGATCCCGCGGGAGGGTGGCACGATCACCTACGGTGCGTCGGGGTTGGCGGACGCGGCTTTTGTGGTAGGGCTGCAACCCGTCGGAGTGGGACCGAGTCCGTATCCGTTTGCCGACACGATCCAAGTCTCGCCGTCCCGGGTCGTCGTGGCCGGAACGACGGTTACCCTTACCGAACCAGCAACTGGCGCCGCGCCGCTGCACTATCGGTGGCGAACGGATGGTGGTACCGGCGGCAGCCTAACTAACATTCCGGCCAGCGATGCCACCAACCTGGTGGTGAACACGACGGGCTGGAAACCTGGCCCGTACAAGTATGATGTGGTTGTCACCAACGTCTATGGTGCTGCGACAAGCGCGGTGGCCACGATCACCGTGACGTACGCGGACACGACGGCGACTCTCGCAGACATCGGTGCGACCGACCCGGTATTGTCCTTCGAGGGAGACATTTCGCAGTTGCTCTCGGCGGCGGGTACCGCGGACGGCTTGAACTATTACTACGACAACGGGAATCCTCCCGGGCAGACTTTCACGACTGGCAGCAACCCGAACGGGTATACGCTGACGTCGCTGGCGATCCGGTTGGCGGGTAACGCGGGTGGAATCCCCAGCGCGGGCCAGGCGTACATTCTGCGTATCTACTCGGTTGCCGGCAGCACGGCGACGCTGTATGCGACCTATACTTCGCAGGCGGGCTTCACCTATACCACCTCGGATTGGTTGCGGTGGTCTGGCTTTGAGTTGCCGCTTTCGCCGAACGCGACCTACGCTTACACCTTTGCGCGCGTCGCCTCCGGCGGCGGGTGGGAGAGACTGGACAACACGAGTGGCAATCCCTATGCAGGTGGCCAACTCGCACTCGTCCCAACCGGGGGCGGGACGATTACCTTCGGGAGCAGTGCGGATTACGATGGGACCTTTATCGTCGGCTTGGCATTGGCGGGGTATCCGAATGTGCCGCCGCCGTCGTTCTCGCCGGCTAGTCCCTATGCCGGTTCGCCGGTGACGGCCAGCGCTACGGTGACCGGGACGCCACCGTTTACTTACCAGTGGCAGACGGATGGCGGTACGGGCAACTTCACCGACATCGCCGGAGCCCGCGGAGCTACGCTTACCATTGACACGACCGGCATGGATAGCCAGACGGTGAGCTACCGGTTGATCGCCACGAACAGTGCAGGCGTGACCATTGGCGAGCCGAGTCCTCTGACGGTGAATCCGGGCAGTGCGCCGACCTTGACGGCGGACATCACTTCCACGCCGGGTGCCGCCTTCCCTGGCACTCCGAAGGTCACACTGAGCGTCACGTTTGTTGGGACGCTGCCGATCAGCTACCAGTGGCGTTTGGACAAAGGCTCTGGACCGGTGAACCTCCCTGGTAAAACCAACGCGACCCTGGTCATTTCGAATGTCACCACTGCCGATATCGGTGCTTACAGCGTGCATGTCGGAAACACCCTCGGCACAGCCGACAGTGGAACGGTTTCGATCTACCCACAACCCGCCGGCCCCGTGACCGTGAACTTCCAGTGGCACTCGACGGAGGGGGGAGACGTGGGCAACTACACCGGGGCGGGCGTGGCCGGATTCGGCACAGGCACCTTCTGGAACCAAGTCATCGGCCCAACCAATTGGAATCCTGGGACATTCTCAAGTGCCAACGCCCTGGCTGACAACGGGACCACCATGATTGGCACGAAATGGACGCTGGTGACCGGCGGTAGTTGGGCTTGGACGAGCACGCCGATCGTCCCGCTGCTGGATAGTGCGGCAAGTGCATACGCCGCGCAGAACTTCACGTTCGACCTCCCGAACGGCCTCTACAACGTCGTCCTGTTCTCCTGCAACGGTACGGAGGCGCCGACAGCCAACGGCGGAACGGTGTTTGCGCTCAATGGCGTGACGCAGACGGCGCTTCCTACGCAGCGTACGAACTTCATCCAAGGTGACACTTATGTCGTCTTCTCCAACGTGGTAGTGACAGACACGACACTCACGGGCACTTGGTCACCCGTTGTTGGCAAGAGCTACGGCAGCATCAACGGGGCGCAACTGCAGTACCTTGGACCCGCGGCCAAGCTGGATATCCAGCGGCTCGCAAACGGGCAGGTGCAACTGAGCTGGACCGAAGGCAAGCTGCTCGAAGCCACCTCGCTGACCGGGTCTTGGACTACCAACTCCGCGACTTCCCCCTACACGCTCTCGCCGAGCGAACTCCAGAAGTTCTACCGCTTGATCGTGAAATAGCCGAGCTGGCGCGAGTCAGAACCGTCCCTACAGGCGACCGGGGCAAGCTGCCCCGGTCGTTTTTGCATCATCCAATGAGTATGAACTTGGCGTGTGGAGGGAGGGGAGACTGATGATGAAGCAGGCTTCATCCCGATCGGCGTTTGCGCGACGGGCAAGCATGTCGAACTTGATGTGCATGCCCTCCATTCTGGCGCTGTGGATCAGGGGCTCCCATCAAAGGAGAATTCCAACCGCCTGCAGCAGTAGCGTCTTAGCTGTCTTGCGGAGCACGCCGATGCCGGGGGACATCGCCCACTCACACCACCGTCGCAGGAGATACTCCATCACCTCCGCCGTCTCCAACTGCCCGGTCCATTTGCTGTCGCTCACGCTCCACGCCCCGGAGTGTTCCGCGATGTCGTCCCGATACTTCCCTGCACTTGAGGCGCTGTCCGTGGAGAGCTGCCTTACTCCTCAAGAGAGAGCGGTTTGCGTGCGAACGTGTCGGCTTGCTAGCTAGGCTGTTGGCGTTCATCATCTGGTGGTGGACCGGATACCGAAACGATGTCTCTTCGGTCAGGCTGCGCTGTTGCGGCTCCGGCATGCTGTTTTCGTGTTGGCGATGGCGGTCCTCGTTTGGCCAGCTGCGGCCGGGGGGCTGGAGGTTCAGGACTATTTTACGCACGTTTGGCAAACGGAGGATGGATTGCCGCAAAATGCGGTGTCGGCGGTCACGCAAACGAAGGATGGGTATCTTTGGATTGGCACCTACAGTGGCTTGGCGCGTTTCGACGGCGTGCGGTTTACCGTTTTTAACGGCAACAACACCCCCGCGCTTCGGAACGGCCGGATCACGGCCTTGTTTGAATCGCCGGCTGGGGAGCTTTGGATTGGCCATGAAACTGGGGACGTGACACGCTACCAACATGGGCGCTTCCACGCAGTGGAATTCCACCCCGCCTGGCCGGGCGGGAAGATTGCCGGGTTGGCTGCCGATGCCGAAGGGGACTTGTGGGCGCAAAACGGTGACGGATTGTTGGCACGAATTCGCGACGCCCTGGTGTTGATCCCCCGCACTGGGACCGCGCCAGGTTTGGCTGGGCTCAGCCGAGACGAGTCCGGCACGATGTGGGTACTGCGCCACGGCGCGTGCTCGGTGCTCAACGAGGGGACGTTGATCCCGCTGGAGTTCGATAGCATCGCAACAAACCTCTACGTGCAAGGCGTCTCAGCGAGCCGGCGAGGCGGCTTCTGGGTCTCGGCTGATGGCCAGTTGCGACGTTGGGCCAACAACGCATGGGTCGAGGACTTGGGCGCGTCGCCTTGGGGGCTTAACCCGATCGCTGCATTTGCAGAAACGAAGGACGGAAGCCTCGCGGTTGCCTCATCGGACCAGGGCCTATTTGTCGTTCGTCCGGGGCAGAGTCCGCTGCACTTCAATCGGACCAACGGGTTGCCTGGGAACTGGCTGCGGTGCATGTGCGAAGACCGTGAAGGGAATCTGTGGATTGGGGCCGGCACCAGTGGGCTGGCGGCATTGCGCCCCAGCAAGGCCACGACCATTCAACCTCCGGGAGGATGGCTGGGGCACTCAGTGCTCTCCGTCACCGCGGGCCGGGATGACACGCTATACGTGGGCACCGAGGGGGCTGGGGTTTACCGCTTCCAGAACGGAGATTGGACTCAGTACGCGCAAAACAGTGGTTTCTCGAATTTGTTTGTCTGGGCGGTTCTGGAGGATGATAGAGAGCGGCTCTGGGCGGGGACGTGGGGAGGCGGGCTCTACGTAAAGCAGGGGGACTCCTTTCAACGCGCGGCTGGTACCGAGAATCTCACGACGCCCTGTCCGGCCTTGCTTCAAGCCGCGGATGGCAGCCTGTGGGTTGGAACTGGAGCCGGACTACTTCAGTATCGCGACGGTGCAACGACTTGGTTCGGGCAGGACCAGGGATTGGCTTTGGCGGACGTGCGCGCCGTTGCACAAGGCAAGCAGGGTCGTGTGTGGTTTGGCATGCTGGGGGGTGGCTTGGGTTGCGTTGAGAAGGGTTCGATCCGCCAGTATCGACAACACGACGGACTCTCGACTGATTTTGTGTGGTCGCTACATGTGGATGAGGAGGAAACCATCTGGATTGGCACGTCAGGCGGCGGCCTCAACCGGTTCAAGAACGGGCGCTTCGCAACGGTCAACACCAGCCAGGGACTGCCCAACAACGTCATCTGCCACATTGCCGATGACGGGCGGGGCCACTTCTGGATCAGCTCGCACGGGGGTATCTTTCGCGTTGACAAGGAGGAACTGAATCGCTGCGCCGATGGTCTGCTTCCGACGGTTCATTGCCTGGCGTACGGCCGGGGTGATGGCTTGCCTACGTTGGAGTGTACAGGCGGGGCACAGCCGGCTGGGTGCCGCACTAGTGATGGACGGCTTTGGTTTGCGACCAGCCGTGGCTTGGTGGCGATCAACCCGCAGCAGGTGCGGACCAATCCGCTCCCGCCGCCGGTGTTGATCGAGGAACTGGTCGTGGACGGCCAGCGTTTGGATTGGAGGGCGAACACCAACCGGCTTGAGATTCCGCCTGGGCATAACCGGCTCGAATTCCGCTATACGGGGTTAAGTTTCGTCGTGCCGGAGAAAGTCCGTTTCCGGTACCGTTTGGAAGGCTTGGAGAGCGATTGGGTGGACGCCGGCACGGAGCGCCGCGTCAACTACAGCTACGTGTCGCCCGGTCGTTACGTTTTCCACGTCACCGCCTGCAACAATGACGAGGTCTGGAACGAAACCGGCGCGCGACTCGAATTCACGATTCTACCGCACTTCTGGCAGACGGTATGGTTTCGCGCGCTCTTGGGGAGTGTCCTTCTCGCCGTCGTTGGTGGCGGCGTGTGGTTCGACACGCGCCGTCGGATGCGTCGTCGGTTGGAGCGTGCGGAACGGCAACGGGCGGTTGAACGTGAGCGCACGCGCATCGCCAAGGACATCCACGACGATCTCGGCGCCAGCCTTACGCGCATCACCATGCTTTGCCAGACCGCCCGTGCGGACCTGGATCAACCCGCGCAGGCGGCCGAGGACCTGGATCGCATCTACAGCACGGCCCGCGAACTCACCCGAGCCATGGATGAAATCGTCTGGGCGGTGAATCCGCAGCACGACACACTGGACAGCCTCGCGACCTATCTGGGGCGCTTCGCCCAAGACTATCTGCGGGTTGCCGGTATTCGGTGCCGTTTGGATGTGCCCGTGCAACTGCCCGCGTGGCCACTGACCGCCGAGGTGCGACATAACCTGTTCCTTGCCTTCAAGGAGGCGCTGCATAACGTCGTCAAGCACGCTGCCGCCGCGGAAGGGCGCATCTCGCTCCAACTCGATCAAGTGGGCTTCCGTCTCACCGTCGAGGATGACGGGCGGGGGTTCGATCCCAACAGTCTGCCACCTGGGTCTGCCATGGGAGCAGACCGCGTGGCGGCGGGCAATGGACTGTCGAATGTCCGCCGTCGGTTGGCCGAAATCGGCGGACGTTGTGAAGTTGAAAGCAGGCCCGGACACGGCACGCGTGTGACCTTCCTCGTGCCACAACACCCGGCGGCACTCTGACCATGCCCACGAAAGGACCAGCCTTGATCGTTCCCGCGGATGCTGTAGTGAGAACTCACGACACCCCGGCACGACGAAACGCGTGTAGGATCAACGGTGATTTGAATATTGGTGTCTCCATCATCGAAGACGATGCATCAGCCCGCGAGATCCTGGCCGATTGGATTCGGCGTGCCGAGGGTTTCTCGTGCGTGAGTGATCACGGAACGGCAGAGCATGCGCTGGAGCATCTTCCCGCCCGAAAGCCGGGCGTGGTCCTGATGGACATCAACCTGCCTGGCATGAGTGGCATCGAGTGCGTGCGCCGGCTCAAACCGGTCCTGCCCGAGACGCAGTTTGTGATGCTGACGGTCTATGAGGATGCGGACCATATCTTCGACGCCTTGGCGGCCGGCGCCAGCGGCTACTTGCTCAAGCAGACTCCGCGAGTCGAGCTGTTGACGGCGCTTAAAGAGGTTTACGCTGGGGGGTCGCCGATGACCAGCAACATAGCCCGCAAGGTGGTGCAATCATTTCAGCAGTCGCAGCCGTCCCCCGCTGGGACGGAAGAGCTTTCGCGCCGGGAGCAGGAAGTCCTGAATCTGCTGGCGCGCGGCTTTCTGTACAAAGAGATTGCCGACGCGCTGAGCATCAGCGTGCCCACGGTCAACACCTACATCCGGCGCATCTACGAGAAGCTGCATGTCCGCTCGCGGGCCCAAGCCGTGGCCAAGTACACCCACTTCCCAGGCCGCACGGACTCAAAGGCGGAATCCGTCCGACGCTAAGGGGCGTGAAGTGCCCGCCAGCTGAGGGTGCGTGTGAGTTTACGCGTCAACTGTTGGCCGGGATTATATACTTCACGGAGGCATAGGACCGTATTTGTCCGAGGGTGCCGGCTAGGCTGGTCTGCATGAATCGAATAAGAGTAAGTGCGGACGAGTTGAATCTG
>CAZWJC010000293.1:0-8565 GCA_964634255.1 uncultured Verrucomicrobiota bacterium
TGCCCGAACCCAGCACGCCCAATCGAAACGGTTTCTTGTCGCTCACGCGGAGAGTACTACAGGCGAAACCGTGGCGGGGGCAAGCCTTTCGGGCGTGGTCGTCCGCCTCGATACCGGATCCGCCGCTGAAACTCATTGCTCCTGACTGCGGTTTGATTAGTTTCAGCCCATGGCGCGAGACTCCGCCCGCGGCACGCGGCTCTTCTGTTGGTTCTTCATCTTCATTGGTGTGGCGGTTGAAGGCGCGGGTGTCTGGACGCTGATCAACAGCCTCCGCACGATCCATTGGCCAGCCACGGACGGAGTAATTCAATCCGCGCGCGCCCAATCGCATTCGGGATCGGACGGCGTCACCCATTCGGCGGCGGTCACTTACACGTACTGGGTGGCGGGCGTGAGTTACGAGGGCGACAAGATAGCCATCGGACAGATGTCGTCGTCATCGGCCTACGCGCAAAGGACTCTCAATCGCTATCCGGTTGGCAAAGAGGTGCTCGTCCATTACTCCCCAACCGATCCAGCGCGTGCGGTGTTGGAAACGGGCGTCCACGGCGGGACATGGCTCTGCTTCGGTATCGGAACGGCTTTCGTGCTGTCCGGCATGATGTCCCTGCGAATCCAGCGAGCGGCGGTGAAAGCGCAACTTCCCGGCACACCGAAATCGCCTTCAATCAAGACGCGCCCGGACGGTAGCATCGTAATGGACAAGCCGCCTGCAACAATGGGCGTGATTTTCCTGCTGGCAAGCGTGGGCATCTGTTCTCTTGAACCAGACGGAGGTACGCCGAAGTGGGTCGGTTATGCGGCCGGCGGTTTCTTTGGTTTGACTGGCCTCTTTATCCTGCTACTGCAATTGAAGAATGCCACGTTCTCCAAGATCGCGATGCTGCCACTGGTCGCGGTGTTTCTAGCCATCTTCCATTGGGTTTCCTTCGGGTCGGGCGAACGTTTCGGCACGTCAACCACTCTGTTTTCGCAGCATGGCGGAGTGAACGTAAGACTGCCGTTCGCCATCTTCACAATCCTGCTCGACCTCGCGCTTGTGGCGGGGTTGATTCACTGGCTAACCAAGCGGCGAGACGACTAACGGTTGCACTCTACCCTTGCCCGAACCCAGCACGCCCAATCGAAACGGTTTCTTGTCGCTCACGCGGAGAGTACTGCAGGCGAAAGCGTGGCGGGGGCAAGTCTTTCGGGCGTGGCGACTGCGGCGTTGCGCCACAAATCGGCCGTGGATACGCTCTGGCCATGAGAAGTCGGTGGTTGTTTCCCGTGGTGGCCTTGGTGGCTTTGCTGTCTCCGCTAAGCGCCAGCGCCAACGCTGGGACGGCACTGCTTTGGGCGGGCATGCTGCACCTTTGGATCGGTAATGCCATCATCGGGGCTTGCGAAGGTGCGGCTGTCGCTAGGTTCTTCAAACCACCAAGACAACGGTGCTTGGCCATCATGATTGGCGCAAATTACGTCTCGGCGTGGGTTGGTGGTGGAATGGCTCTGGCGTTCGCCAGCAAGCTGAACTGGAATCTCTATAACGGCTGGCAATACTTCTGGTTGCTGGTCGCGGTTGCCTACGTCATCACCCTGCTGCTGGAGTGGCCCTTTTTGGCGGCGTGTTTCTGGGGGGAACCTGGCTGGGTGAAACGAAGCTTCAAGGCTTCGGTACTCGTTCATACCGCGAGCTACTTGGTGATCTTCGGTTGGTATTGGGTGGCGAGCGGCAAATCACTCTACACTCGAATGAACGTCGTTCCATTGGCGGAGATGAAGCTGCCCGCTGGCGCGTTGCTTTACTTCATCGGCAGTCAGGATGGTCGGATTTACGAGATGGACTTGGGCTCGCAAGGCCACCGGGCCATCGGGGAGGTCACCTCGACAAACTGGAACGACCGCCTTCTGTTTCGGGCACAGAGCACTAACGATCCTTCAGCCGAGCTTTGTCTGCGACGCGAGGTCGGCCGCGAGGCGGTCATCGAGATCATCGCCGGAGACTTCCTCGCCGCAAATGTGGCTGCGGAAGCCGGATTGAATCCTCCCCACAACTTGTGGTTCAACTTCGGGCGCGCAGCAGTGTTGCGTGGAGCAACCAACAGCGGGTGGCAGTTTCGAAGCGGCTTCTGGCCGGTCGCAGGCATGACCGCGAGCAGTAGACACCCTGGAGAAGGATATCGGTTCGGATGGGAAACCCCCTTTTCGCAATGGACCGTTCGCTCGGTCACACACCTTCCCGGTGATGTGGTGATCTTCCAATTTGGCAGGAATCAGATCTGCATCTTGGATGCTCCAACCCGCAGGATTGCGAGGATCGTTGAGGGTCGCGGGCTTGCGGTGGCTCTCAAGAGCGCGGAAGTGTCCGCTCGCTGAACACCAGCGCCCCGGTCGGGCATTGCTCCACGCACTCCTCCGCAACCTTCTGCAAGCCGTCCTCAATGGTGCGGTTGAAGGGCGTGGCCACTCGCACGTCAAAACCGCGCCCCACGAAGCTCAGGCCCAGTTCCTCCTGCGCCAGTGCGGTCAGTTTCACGCAGATGCCACAGAGGATGCATTTGCCCGGCTCGAAGATGACACCACCCGGCTGGAGGTTTTGTTCGAACGGTCGGCGCTCACTGCGGAAGCGGCTGGCGTCCGCGCCATAGACCTGGGCGTAATGCTGCAGGATACAATTACCGGAGGAACGACAGTCGCAGTGCAAGCAGCGCGAGCTTTCGCCCGCCGCTTCCTTGTGCGTGTGGCCGCGGCAGGCGTCGCACGGGGTCACGCTGCCGCCGGTGCTGACGCCGCCGCGCAGGAACGCGCGCAACTCGCCCGGCTCGATGCGCCCCATGATGCTGGAGAACGGCTTCTCCGGTCGGCGCGCCGGCTGCCCGGATAAGAAACGATGAACGCACTCCGCGGCTGCCCGTCCCTCGGCCATCGCGCGGATCACTTGCTTTTGCAGGCGCACAGCACTGCCAGCGGCGAAGACTCTCGGGACGGAGGTCTGGCAGGTGTTTGGGTCTCCCTTGATCGCAACGCCAGCCAAAGAAACGCCGAACTTGTCACCCTCGCCCTTCGCCAGTTCACCAACGGCAAGCAGCACAGCATCGAACTGGTTCGCGAGATCAACAAGGACCACGCTGTTGCCCAATTCAACGCCTGACTTGAACTCGATTCCCAAGCGAACAAGCAAACCGATTTCGGCTTCGAGCGAGGCTGCCGGAAGGAGATTCTCAGGAACATCGCGCATTGTGCCGCCCGGTTTGGCGCGGCGATCGAGCACGGTGACGGCGTGACCGTTTCGTGTTAGGTAGTAAGCGGCTGCGAGACCCGTTGGGCCCGCGCCGACGATGGCGACCTTCTTGCCCGTGGCTGGCTTGCGCGAAGGCACGTGCGGCTCGGGATTCTGGAAATCCTGGTCGGTGATGAATTTCTCCATGTCGCGAATCGCGGCCGGATCGTCCCAGTGCCCGCGACGGCAACCTTGCTCGCACGGATGGTGACAGAGTCGCCCCAGCACCGCAGGCAGCGGCAACGCACCGCGCACCGTGGCGATGGCGTCATCCAAGCGCTCGGCTTCAATGTGCCGCAGCATCACCGGAATATTCAGCATGAGCGGGCAAAGCCGCTGACATGGCGACAGGCAATCGCCGACGTGATCGCTAAAGAGCAGCTCTAGCGCTGTGCGTCGCGCCTCGTGGACTTCCTGGGTTTCGCTTTCGACCGCCATGCCCGGTGCGACTTTCGTCCCGCACGAAGGCACGAGCTTGCCATTCAACTTCACCAAGCAGACCTGGCAACTATTAAGCGGCCCGCACTTCTCCAAGAAGCAGAGTGTCGGGATGTCAATGCCGAGCTTGCGCGCGGCGGTGAGGACAGAGTCGCCAGGTTGGACCTCCACGGGGCGGGAGTCTATCGTAATGGCGAAACTTGTGCTCATGGCAACTCGGCGAAGTCCGAAGTCCGAAGACCGAAGTCCGAAGGAGACACGAAGATCAATCGTCGAAGACTCCAAGCGTGGGTGTTTCGCAGCATCGTTCTATTTCCTCCAGATCGCGCCGAAGATCAGGTTTAATTCCTTGGCCTCACGCCACAACTGCCGCGCCTCGGTTGAGAGCGAATCATCCGCAGCAGCGATCATGCGGAGAAAGAACATGGTCTCCTTGGATTCTTTCCGGCTTGTCCCGACGCGATTCTTGAAGTCCTTTCGCGAAACGCCGTCCTTCGCCTCCACGTAGTTTGCCCCGATGCTCGTGCCCGCGCCCACCAATTGGTCTATCAACCGATTCGTCGCTGGCCCGCGAGGCACTTTCTTGGCAAACCGCACAATAGCCTCGCCAAATCTGGCCGCGCGTTCCTCCAGCTCAGGTGGAGTCTTCGGCGGAGGCGTCGCGTCCTCGCACAAAACCATTCCCTCCGTCGCGGACTCCTGTCCCCAGAACCAAAATTCCGATTCCTCAGAGAGACAATCTCCTTTGCCGATGCATTCGGACTTCGGACTTCGGACTTCGGACTTCGGATTTGGCTTCGGATACTTCATCTCACCTCCACCGCTTCATGCGGGCACACCGCCCGGCAGGTGTCGCAGCGCGTGCACAGCGCGTCGTCAATGACATGGCGGGCGTAGGGCGTCATGGGAATCGCGTCCACCGGACAATGCTGGGCGCAGATGGTGCAACCGGTGCAGTCGGTGTTGATCGTGTAATGAATGAGCGCCGTGCATTTGCCCGCCGGACACCGCCCCGCGAGGTGCGCTTCGTATTCATCACGGAAGTAACGCAAGGTCGTGAGCACTGGATTCGGTGCGGTCTTGCCGAGACCGCACAGGCTGCCCGCGCCGACCTGGACCGCGAGGCGCTCCAGTTCCTCGAGATTCGCCCGCGTCGCCTTGCCGGTGCAGAAGCGGTCGAGAATGTCGAGCATTCGCTTCGTGCCGATGCGGCAGAAAGTGCATTTGCCGCAGGACTGGTCCTGCGTGAACTGGAGGAAGTACCGCGCGATATCCACCATGCAGCTCGTATCGTCCAGGACCACCAGGCCGCCGCTGCCCATGATCGCGCCCACGTCGCGCAGGCTCTCGAAATCCACGGGCGTGTCGGCCAGCCGCGCGGGCACACAGCCGCCGCTCGGACCGCCGATTTGCACCGCCTTGAATCGCCGGCCTTCCTCCACGCCGCCGCCGATCTCCTCCACGATCTGGCGAATGGTCGTGCCCATCGGGATCTCGATCAGCCCGCCGCGGCGGATCTTGCCGGCGAGCGCGAACACCTTCGTGCCTTTGCTCTTGGCCGTGCCGATAGCGGCGAACTTCTCCGCGCCGTTGCGCACGATCCACGGCACCATGGCGAGCGTCTCGACGTTGTTGATCAGCGTCGGCTTGCCCCACAGACCTTCCTGCGCCGGGAATGGCGGGCGCAACGTCGGCATGCCGCGTTGGCCTTCGATGGACGCGATCAAAGCCGTTTCTTCACCGCAGACGAAAGCGCCGGCGCCTTCAAACACAGTGAACTTGAGCGGGTAATCCGTTCCCAAAAGCCTCGCGCCGAGCCAGCCGCGCTTCTCTAACTGCTCAATCGCCGCGCGCACGCGCTTCACGGCCAGCGGATACTCGTGGCGAATGTAGAAAACGCCTTCGTGCGCGCCGGCTGCCACCGCTGCGATGGCCAGTCCTTCGATGACGCGGAACGGAAACGACTCCAGAATCATCCGGTCCATGAACGCGCCCGGGTCGCCTTCGTCGCCGTTGCAAATGACGTATTTCGTGTCGCCCTGCTGCTGACTCACGATTCGCCACTTCTGGCCCGTGGGGAAACCAGCGCCGCCGCGCCCGCGCAGACCGGACTGTTCGATGGTGGCGATTACTTGCTCCGGCGAAAGGCGGCTTGCCGTAGTAGGACAGGCATCCTGCCTGTCAGGTAGCGTAGGCATCTTGCCTGCGGTGCGCGTGTCTTCGCGCTGCGACAGGCTGGAAACCTGTCTTACTCCCACAGGCTGAAAGCCTGTGCTACTACTCGGGCCGAGGCATTTCTGCAGTGCTTCAAACCCACCGTGCCCCAAGTACTCCTCAAGATCGAGCGGATCAAGTTTGCCGAAATGTTCCGTCGCGATGTGCACCTGCCGATCCAAGAAGGCCTTCACCGCCAGATCGCGCTTCGTCATCGAGAAGCGCATCACCTGCTCCTGCTGCGAGGGTTCTTCCGTGAGCAGACCGTCGAGCATGCGCACCCAAAGCCGCGAGGCGCGTTGGACAAAGCCGCGCGGTTTGAAATGCCGTTGCACCAGCGCGCGCGCCTGATCTGGCGTGAGGTCCGAGTAGAACGTGCTTGATCGGCCCGGCGTGGCGACCTCGATCATCGGCGTGCGATGGCACATACCCACGCAACCGACGCGCTTCACGGTCACGTCCGCGCCGCTGGCCGCCGCGTTGTCGCGCAAGGCGTGAAACAACTGGTCGCTGCCCTTGGCCATGCAACACGAGCCAAGCCCGACGTGGATTTCGGCGTGTCCGCCGGTCGCAACGCGCGGATGCAATTCCTCGGTGGATTTCGCCTCGGTAGCGTTGGCCTGCTGTGCCAGGAACTCGCGCACCTTGTCCGCTGCATTCTCCGCCGTCACGTGGCCGAAGGTGGTGTCGCCGATGCGCACCACGGGTGCGAGCGTGCAGCAGCCAAGGCAGGCGACCTGTTCGATGGTGAACTGGCGGTCGGCATCCGTGTCCTCGCCCGGCTTGATCTTGAGATGCCGCCGCAGCGCGTCCTCCACACGGCCGGCGCCTGCCACGTGACACGCCGTACCAACGCAGACGCGCACCAGATGCTTGCCCACCGGCGCGTGGCGGAACATGTCGTAGAACGACGCCACACCGGCGATGGCCGCGGGCGTGATGTCCGTCGTCTCGCACACGCGGCGCAGCGCCTCTTCCGGCAAATAGCCGTATTGCTCCTGGAGCGCCTGCAAGATCGGAATGAGCGCCTCGGGGCGGCGTCCGATCCGGGCCACGGCAGCATCGGCGTATGTCAGGTCAATGGGCATGCGATGAAATCCCGAGGCTCATTTCTTCTCCCCAAGGCAAAACAGACCTTTTGTTCCGCGGATGAACACCCGCCCGCCCACGAACGCTGGGCTGGCGTGGACTGGTTCGCCCAGATACCCGCGCGCCAACTCCTTCATTTCGCGCGCTGCCGCCAGCACGATGGATTCGCCCTTGAGGCTAATGAGATACAACTTGTTGCCGACCAGCGTGGGCGAGGCGTTGAACTCTGCGTTCAAATCGGCGTCCCAAACCTTCTTCCCCGTCTTCACGTCCATGCACCCAAACAAACCACTCGTGGTCACGCTGAAAAGCAGGTCGTCGGTCGCCAGCGGACTCGTGATGTCCGGCACGTAATCCTCCAGCGTCCACGCAATATGTGTCTTGGTCACGTCACCCTGGCCATCTGGGTGGATGGCGGCGAGATGCTTGTTCGGGCTGGCAACGATCACCATGCCGCCCGCGATCACCGGCGTCGGCGCGACGTCCGAGCCGAGACACTCGGCCCGCCAAAGCTCCGTGCCGTTCGCGGGGTCGTAGCCCATGAGCCACGGTTCGCCGAGCGCGATGAGCTGCGTGCGGTTCGTCTGCTCGACGACGATCGGCGTGGCCCACGAAGCTCCCATAGCGCGGCGTTGTTGCCAAAGCTCGCGCCCTGTCGCGGTGTCAAACGCGTACAACCGCGACTTGCCGGCCTCCGCGTCAGCTTGGTCGAACTGCACGATTAACCGGTCCTGCCAGAGCAGCAGCGACGTGCTGTGGCCATACATGTTCTCCGGCACGCCGAGATGCTTCGACCAAACGACGTTGCCGGCGAAGTCAAACGCCGCCAACTCGCCGGTGGCGAAGATGGCGAACACGCGCGTGCCGTCGGTAGCCGGGGTGCAGGCGGCAAAGCCGGTTTCCTCTGGGACTTCCGGCTCTCTGGCAAAGCCCGCCGGCGGCGGTGGAACAGGCTTCTGCCAGAGCAGCGCGCCTGTGGCTGCGTCGAAGCACATCACTTCGCGCGCCTTCGCGTCGCCACCGCTAAGGAACACCCGATTGCCCCAGACGATTGGCGAGCTGTGGCCTATGGCAGGCACGGGTGATTTCCAAACCACGCCCTCGCCGTTGGTGGCGTTCCAGGTGAGCGGGGCATTGGTCATGGTGGCGATGCCAGTCCCCAGCGGTCCGCGAAACTGGTGCCAGTTGCTCATGCGTCCAGCGACGAAAGCCGCAACGTCAGGTCTCGCAGTAGCCGCGCCACCTGCCAACAGCTTTTCCAACTCGGTTTGCGTTGCCGGCAGTGGCGACTTCCCCGCGGCGGCCAGCGCCAGCATCAAGCCGAGCATCACCGCGCCCGAACCAGCGATGGCCCAGCGACCGATCTTCGTCGCGCGCGCGTGCGCCGCTTCGGCATCGGCATCCTGCTTCGGCAGATGCGGTTTTTCCACCGCGGCGCGAACGCGTCGGGCGGCAAATGCAAATACTCCTGCCCCTGCCACCAGAAGCCACGCACCCAAGAGGTTGATCTGAAGATGCCGGAAGTAGGTGCGTCGCGCTTGCAGGTCCAGGTCGCGGAT
>CAZWJC010000294.1:0-8560 GCA_964634255.1 uncultured Verrucomicrobiota bacterium
GGTTCGAGTCCATTCGCGCCAACAAGCAGCCGAACTGCGGCATTGATTTGGCCATCAAGGTGCAAACCCTGGTCTCGCTGGCCGAAATCTCCGAACGCCAGAACATCATGTGCGTGTTTGACGAGAAGACCCGCAAGGTCACAACCGGCGACGGGAAGGAAGTCAAAGTCCCGACCTACGGCTGGTCAGAGCTCTCCTAAGTTGATTTGAAGCCACGCCGGGTTTCGTGGGTGAATGCCTGCGAAACCCGGTTTTCGTTTGCATGAACACTGTGGCCGTCGCCCTCGAAGCCATGGCGACACGATTCGAGATCGTGTTGCATGGCGGAAACGCGGTGGCGCTACGCGCCGCCGGCGAGGCGGCGCTCGCCGAAATTGAGCGCCTCGAAACCCGGCTGAGCCTGTTCCGACCCGACAGCGAGATCGCCCGCGTCAACGCCCGCGCGGCTCATGAATCGGTGCGCGTGACACCCGAAGTCTTCGCGTTGCTCCTGCAGGCGCAACGGCTGGCGGCCGAAACCGGCGGCGTGTTCGACATCACCATTGCGCCGTTGATGCGTTGCTGGGGTTTCCATGGTGGAAACGGGAAAGTCCCGACGCCGGAATCCCTCGCCACGGCCCGCGCCCGCGTGGGGATGCACTACGTTGAACTTGATGCACGGGAATTCACCGTCCGCTTCGCACGCGATGGCGTGATGCTCGACCTTGGCGCGATCGGCAAAGGCTACGCCATCGAGCAAGCGGCGGACATTCTGCGTGAAGCCGGTGTGACCAGTGCGCTCATCCACGGCGGCACGAGCACGGCATACGCGATTGGCAGCCCACCCGATGCTGACGGCTGGAAGATGGCGATTGACCGCCCCACCGCGCCGTTGGATGGTTCGGCGCAGACACCGAACTCTACCCAACACCTGCTCACGACCGTTTCGCTCAAAGACGAGGCGCTCAGCGTTTCCGCCGTTTGGGGCCGGTGTTTTCGCGTTGGGGATAAACTCTATGGACACGAGATAGACCCCCGCACCGGTTGGCCGGCAGACGCTGCGGTGCTTGCCGCCGTGGCGACGACTTCCGCGACGGAGAGTGACGCATTATCCACAGCGCTGATCACAGTGGGGTTACCTGGCCATGAAGCCATCAGTAAGCTGCGTCCCGGCTTGCGCACGCTGGTCGTGGCGCAAACGGAAACCGGCCTGCAAGTCCGGGCGAAGGGTATCGAGGGCGACTGGTAAGGCCGCCGGTTTCAGCGTTCCCACTGAATCGTCATGCCCTCGCGGGCCGCGTCCACGCGCATGCGGCGGTTCGCCGCGGCGGCCCGTTGCCGGGCTTGGCGCAACATGGACGTGACTTTGGCGTCGTCGTGATCGGGATCGTGGTGGAAAAGGAACAGCCGCTTCACCTCCGCGGTTAGCGCTAGATCCACGACATCTTCCACGCAACCGTGCCCCCAGCCCACGTGCTCGCGATACTCGGCACAGTCGTACTGCGTGTCCATGATGAGCACATCCGTGCTGTGCAGGAAATCCACGAGCTTGTGGTCCTCCCGCCGGGCGAAGTCGGTGTCGTGGGGCGTCGGCGCACCGCGGTGGCGCTTGACGACGTGCTGACGCAGCCGCGGCTCGTTGTCCGGGAAGAACGCCAGCGAGCGGTCACCTGCGAACAGCCGGTAGCCCACGCAAACCCCGGGGTGGTTTGCGAAACAGGCCTCCACGCGCACCGCCCCGACGCTGAAGCTCATCTCGTTCAGTTCCTGAATCCGCACGTTGCTGGGGAGTTCATCCAACCCCACCGGGAAGTAGGGGTTCTCCATTTGGTTGCCGAGGATGGTCTTCAACCCTTGGCGCGCGCCCTCGTAACCCAGGACGCGGATGTGATTCTTGGGTTCGTAAAGCGGCAGGAAGAACGGCAGCCCTTGAATGTGGTCCCAATGCGTGTGGGATAGCAGCAGTGTGAGCGAAAGCGGCCGGTCTTTGAATTCCTCAATCAGCGCCTTGCCCAAGCCGCGCAGGCCCGTGCCGCCATCCAGCACGATGATCTCTTCGCCGACCCGCACCTCCACACAGGTGGTGTTGCCGCCGTAGCGGGCCGTGGCCCGGCCCGGGGTGGGGATCGAACCTCGCACCCCCCAGAAGCGAAGCGAGGCGGGCGAAGTCGTGGCCGCCGCCGGCTCGATCTTTGGACGCGGGAAAAGTCGTTTGATCTGGAGGTGCGAGAGCGGCTTGGTGAGATACTCATCGGCTCCAGCTTCGCGTGCGGCCTTGCGGTCGGCGGTGAAATCCCGACCGGAAGTCACCACAATCCGCGTTCTCTTCAAGCTCGGGGCGGCACGCAGCGCCCGGCAGACCTGAAAGCCATTGCCGTCGGGCATCATGAGATCGCAAAGCACGAGCTGTGGCCGAAGCTGTTTGGCGATCGCAACGCCTTCCTTCCCGTTGGACGCTTCGCGCACCAACCAACCCCGCGCGGTAAGCGCCTCGGCCAGGACACGACGGTAGTTGGCGTCGTCGTCAATGATCAGCACGGTTTGCATGGCGTCCCGCATTGCTGCGCAAAGGTAGCCGATGCCCTCGAAAATGGAAGCCCCGACTTGCCGCGCGGCAACGACCGCGACAAACTCCCGTGCGCTCGGACGGTCCGGACGCGTAAAATGGACGCCGGCATGAACCGCAAAACGATTGTCGTCACCAACCTTTCGAATCGAGAGTTCCTCGAGCGCCATGCCCGGGCAGGTCGCATCGGCTTGTCCGGAGGCGATACGCTGGTGGACAAAGCGATCTGCCGGGCGGAACGGCATCTGGACGACGACGAGCGCTGGGGAAACTGGTCGCACGCCTTTCTCTTCGAGGGGACGCGCGCGGACGGACACCACTGGATTCTTGAGTCGGACCTCCAGTTTCATCGGAAACACATCCAGCTCGGCGTGCAGGAGAACCGGATGAGCAAGTACTGCGACGAGGCCGTTTACACCACGCTGGCGGTGCTGGACTTCGGACTCACGACCGATCAGCTGAACCGCCTGTTCCGCGAAGCCTTGGAACTCGTGGCCGATCGCACCCGCTACTCCTTGCGCGAGCTCGTCGGCACGATGCTGGCCCTGCGTCACCAAAAACTGCGCGGACGCGAGAACCTGCTGGCCCGCCGCCGCTCCCTTTTCTGCTCCGCGTTTGTGCAACATCTTTACCGCAAGGTGGGGCTGGACCTGGCTCCGGGCGTGGATGCCAAGCATACCACGCCGGAAGATATTGCCCGGACGCCGCTGCCTCACGTCGCGTATGTGCTGCGGCGCGAGCCGTCGGCGGGGACGCTGAGCGGGTTGACCGATCAGATGAACCGACGGGTCCGGGTGGGCCTTCGCCAGTTCAAGCGGCGCGTGGCCAAGGTCTCCGGGCTGCCCTTGTAGGCGACCGGACTTACTTCTGAGCCGGCGCTGCGTCGGACGCCGGTTTCCTTGCGGTCCAAGCCAGGCAGCCCAGGAGGGCGATGCCAAGCGCTACCGCCGCGAGGCTGATGTACAGCGCACCGTTCGGCGGCGCGTAGCGGAATTCAACGGTGTGGGTGCCGGCGGGCAGTTGCACGCCGCGCATGACGAAGTTGCACCGCAGGAGTGGCGCCGGCTGGCCATTCACCAGCACCTTCCAGTTTGGATCATACTTGTCGTTGAGGAGCAGCACCGCCGGCGTGGCTACTTTGGCGTTCAGCTTGATGTGCTTGGGCGCGTAGCTGGTGTATTCCACCGTGCCCGCATTCACGTTGGTGATCGCTGCTGAGGGGGCGATCGGCTCGGCCACGAAGACGGTTTGGGTCGGATCGAATTCGCGGCTGGCCAGGGTTTGCAGTACGGCCTCGTCGTTGGTGTTGACCTGCCAGGTGCTGTAAAGCTTGGTTCTCGGCAGTGCCCCGGTGAATTCAATCAAGGCAAAGGTGGCCTGCCGCGGTTCAAGCGCATTGGTGCGGGCGAGAATGGGGCCGTCCTGCTTGGTCTGGTAGAATTGGAAGGGCATGACTTCCCGGAAGCGCTGTCGCTGGGGATCCACCTCCCGGTTGAGTGCGTCGGCCATGCCCGCAGCGCCCAGAAGGTAGCGCGTGTTCATCAATTCCCAGCGGCGCAGGACGCGATGCAACGTGTTGGTCGTGCGTTCCAGACTGCGCCGGTCCCAAAAGAGCGCGTTCTCGAAAGCTTCCACCTCCACCGGAACACGGGACATCTGAACGATGTCCGGCGACTGGATGTTGTAGTACGGAAAGAGATGTTGCATCCATTCGATGCGGTACACCTGCGAGAGCAGGCCATATTGTGCCGGCAGGAACGGATCCATGATGGAGACGCGGTGTTCATAGGGCCGCTGGCGCAGAAATTCGATGACGGGATTGTTGGCCGCCTCGATGTACTTCTCCTTCCAATTGTAGGTGATGACCCACGGCACGCTGGACAGGGCCAGATCCGCTGTCAGCAAGACGCCGAGCAAGACCGCGGCGACTTTCGTCCGCGCCCCACTGAAATAGCCGCTCAGCATCAGCGCCACCATTCCTGCCGCCGGCACGAGGAACAGGATGGTCCGCCCCACCTGCCTCAGACTGAAGCTCATCTGCATCTGGGCAAGCTGAGCGGCGGCTGTCGGGTCTGCTTTTCCGCCACGTTGCATCGCTTCAAGTTCGTGCAGTTCGCGGATGTGCGCTTCCACGCTCCCTCGACTCTTGGCATAGACGAACCATGCCACCAACGTCAGCCCGACGAAGAGGGCGCTGCCGATGACCCAGCGCCGGTCAAAGCCACGCGCTTTGGCCCACCAACTCTGCCAGTGCGCCACCAACCCGCGCCCACTCGCAGCGCCGGTGGACGCGCCACCGGTTGTCAGCCCGTGTAAACCGTAGGCGAACAGGATGAGCAATGCCCATTCGAGCGTGTGCAGGAACTTGCCCGGATTGCGAATGGTGGAGGCATAGGGCAACGCATAAAAGAACTGGTAGAACGGGGCGAAGCGTCCAAAGGCCAGCAGCAGCGAACCCACCACCGCGGCCAGCCAGAACCAGATCAGCCTCCGCTGCACCGTGGAAAAGGCGGAGCCTTCTTTGCGAAACGACTGGAACGCCGCCCACGCCGCCACGATCAGCACGAGCGCTCCGGCGTATCCGCTGCCACCGCCGTAGCGCAGGAAGCCTTGCGGGGGCGGCCCCTGTTTGCCCGATGCAAGGTAAGCGTCCCAGCGCGGGTCTCGCCCGCCTTTGCCCCAGTACGCGCCGCCATCGGGTGTGTCCATGCGAAACCCGAACAAGCCGGGTACGAGAATGTGCAGCGCCTCGCTCTTGGGCAGACTCCACTGCGTCGCTTCCTGCCAGCGGCGGGCCTTGGTTTCAGCGTCCTGCCCCATGCCCACCACGCCCTTGATCTGGGTTCCAACGAGCGTGGCCAAGGCCGCGGCCGCGATGGCCGCGGCAAAACCGGCCACCAGCAGTAACCGGCCAAGTCCGTTCGCGACGCGGCGTGGCAAAGGCCCGTCAGCCGCCAGTGCTTGATAGACCACAAACGCCGCTACGAACAGGCTGAAGATCGCCCCGATGTCGAACGCCTCCATCACGCCCATGCCGACAGCCAATCCGGCCAATACGACTCTTATCCAACGCCGGGGCGACGTGTCGTCTGCCAGCGCCGCCAGAGCCAGGAAGTTCAGACCAAACCCGATAGGTTGTGCGCACACTCCCCAGCAAGCCGTCGGGAGAAAATCGCCGTTCAGCGAGACAGCGATGGCGCCCAGCACGCAGGCCGCCGGGGAAAACTTGAACGCCCGGAAGCAAATCCACGCGCACAGGCCAACGAAGAGCAAGGAAAATGGGGCATACCCTTTCGAGAGTGACATCTTGCCCACGCAGGCGCTGAATGCAACCGAGACGCCTGGCATTCCGCTGGGGGATGCGCCTCCCAACCAATTCAGGTCCTGCCAAACTCCAAATAGAGAGGCAAGGACAGAAGAGTAATGTGCGTACACAAGACCAAGCGGACCATCGTTTGAAAACACGGTCCAGTCAGGGAGAAACGCCCGCCGGAACAGGACGCCTAGAGGAATGAGGAGGCAAAGCGTGACGATCGTTACGTCTCGGAGAAATAGCGACCGCTTGGGGGTGGATGCCACTGATTTCATAATGCGGTTTCAGTGTCTCCGGTTGCCGCTCAAATCAAAAGCGAAAATGCGTTGCCGTCCAAGCAACCCGGGCCGGTCACTTCTATTCTGACTCAACTAGGGTCTCACCGTGGAGTTTGTATGTGACTTCGCACGACGATTTGCTAGAGTCCATGCAACCAATATGCGATTCAGCAAATGGACTCTTCTCCGGGCGTTGGTACTGGTTTTCAGCGTGGCGTTCGTCTGGTGTCTCACCAATGACAGGCTGTCGCCCCAAACCTGGTCCACTCCGGTTGACTACTTCGAAGATACTCCCATGGTCTTGGGCTGGATACAGGCCGCCGCCGAGGGCGATTTCGTGCCGTTTCTAAGCAAGGGAGTTCGGCGATTGGGAGCACCCTACTCGGCGAACTGGAACGACTGGCCGGTTTGGGGTGAAGAGTTGATTTACTTCCATGGCTTGGTGGCTCGGTGTATCGGCCTTTTCGCGGCGGCCAATTTCGCCGTCTTGTTCGGATACATCACGTCAGCACTGGGATTCTACGCCGTCTGCCGCTTGTTCCGATTCCGCTGGGAGTGGTCTTTTGTGGGGGCGGTATTATTTGCCTTCACCTACTTCCACGCCTACCGCCACCTGCATCACCTCCTGCACACCTATTCTTACGCCGTACCTTTTGCGATTCTGACCTTCTGGCTCCTGGCATTTGACCGACGTCTGCGGTGGTGGGACTGGCGGTGCTGGATCTGTCTGGTAACGGCGGTTGTGATGGGCATTACGAATCCCTACAACCTGAACATGCTCGGTCAACTGGTGTGTTTGGCGTTAATTGTCCAGCTCCTCGCGTGGCGCCGGAAGGCCAATTTACAGATCGGCATCGCCATGCTTGTTCTGATGGGCTTGGCCTTCCTTACGGTTAATCTGGACACATTCACCTATCGGGCTGCCAACGGCGTCAATCCCGATGGCCTGACCCGCATGTATTACGAAACCGAGCGACACGCGCTCAAACCTCTCGAGCTTATTGTGCCACCGCTCACGCACAACATCGCTGCGCTGGCGCGGATCGCCAGCCGCTATATGCGAGAGGCCTTGTTTACCGGCGAACCGTTTTCGCCGTATCTGGGCATCGTGGGTATGATTGGTCTGGTCTGGATGGTGGCTGAGACTTTGCGACGAACGTTGCGGCCGAAGTTATTCCGGGGCCGATTGCCCAGCTACTTACCCTTGGTTTCGTGGGTCATGTTGTATTCGGTGGTCGGAGGGGTGAATTGCGTGATCGGGCTGGCGGGGTTACCGCTGTTTCGCGGCGGCAACCGGTATAGCATTTTTATTTCCGCTTTGGTGCTCCTCTTTCTCGTTTCGCGGCTCTCAATTCGGACGCGAAAGTGGAGCCCAGCCACCCGTTTCGCCGTCGCTGCCGCAATTTTGGTCGTCGGCTTGTATGACCAATTGCCGCAGCGGACGACGCGCGAAGAAACCCAGGCTATCGCCGCCGCCGTGGATGCAGACCGCAAGTACTTTCAGGCAATGGAAGAAAAACTCCCGGCTGGCGCGATGGTTTTTCAGCTGCCCGTGGTTCCATACCCCGAATCGGTGCCGATCGGTGGCGTGCACTCCTACGATTTGCTCCGCCCGTGGTTCTTCACGAAGAGCCTCCGTCTCTCTTTCGGGACCGACAAGGGACGCCAACGGGAGGACTGGATGCAGGCGGTGGAGCGAATGCCCGGGGCGCAGATGGCCAGCACGTTAGAGAAATACGGTTTCGCAGGAATCCTGCTGAATCGGAAAGGCATTCAAGAGAATGGGCAAACGCTCATAAAGCAACTCAAGGAAGCCGGCAAGGTGCAGATGTTCGACGACGGTCGTCAGGAGCATCTGCTCGTGCTGCTTTCCCCCGCGTCCTCGCCCGAGTTGCCTCCGCCAGGAAACCGCACACAGTTCCAACTGAAGTCAGGCTGGGTGGGTGCGTCGGGCTCTCCTTCTGGCACGCAGCATTGGACCGATGGAGATGCGGTGATGACTTTTTTCAACCCACCCAAGCTTTACGCACAGTCGTATCGTCTCAGTTGTCAGGTTGGCAGTATGGCCAGCCGGCGCGTCCATATCGAACTTAACGGGCGCGAAGTGTGGACCGGGTTGGTTGAGGCCAACCAACTCGTACCCTTGAATCTCCAATTGGATGCCAAACCCGGGGCAAACCAGATTCGCCTCACGACTGACGTCACCGAACGCCCCTCGAAGGCGAATCCGACACCGCGGGCTTTTGCGCTCGTCAACCTGCAGATCATTCGCCTCGGTCCCTGACCCCGCGGATAAAGCGATGGATGGCCGCAACCCAGGTGAGGGGGTCGCGATCCCAGTCTGACGTCCTCACGCTCCTCGGTTTGACTCCGCCGCCCACGCCAGCATGCGGCGGACGCCTTCCTCGCGATTCAGTTTGGGCC
>CAZWJC010000295.1:0-8492 GCA_964634255.1 uncultured Verrucomicrobiota bacterium
TCGGACATCTCCAACGGGGTCAAGGCGCTGGCCAAGGAACTCAACGTGCCGGTCATCGTGCTCAGCCAGTTGAACCGCGACGTGGAAAAGCGTGGGGCGGGCGAGGCGCCCCGGTTGTCGGACCTGCGCGAGTCCGGCGCTATCGAACAAGACGCCGACGTGGTGGGGTTGCTGTATCGCGACTCCAAAGGCAAGGACGACGACGATACGGGCCGCGACTTCGACGAGGAAGCGTTGCCGGTCAAACTTTACATAGCGAAACAACGAAACGGCCCGACGGGCGAGGTGAGCCTGACGTTCCTGAAGCAGTTCACCCGGTTCGAGAGTGCCGCCAAAATCAGCGAAGACGACGTGCCCATCAGCGACTAACACATGAACTCCCTGTTTCGTCTCTGCGGTGTCCTGGTCTTGCTCGTGGGGTTGGTCACCACCTCGGCTCAGACCACAGGCCTGAACGTGGTGCGGGTGGATGTCAAACACGTGGGCCCGCCCTCCGCCAGCGACGAACTGCTGCGGTCCAATATCCGGGTCAAGGCCGGCGACGTGTACCGTCCGGGAAACGTGGACGAGGACGTGCGTGGCCTCTATGCAACCGGCCAATTCTACAACATCCGCGTCTCCGAGGATCGCACGGACGATGGGGTGGTGCTGACCTACATCGTGCAGGGCAACCCGCTCCTGACCGACATCAAGTTTCAGGGCAACAAGAAATTCTCGGATGCCAAACTGAAGAAGACCATCTCGTCCAGGGCCGGCGAGCCGTTGAACGAGCGGAAGCTGTTTACGGACAGTCAGGATATCAAGAAGCTCTACCAGAAAAAGGGCTACCCGAACACTCTGGTGAAGTACGTCCTGAGCATTGACGAACAGGCTGGTCGGGGTTCGGCCACCTTCGAGATTGAAGAAAGCCGGAAGGTGAAGATTGAGAAGATCGAGTTTGTGGGCGCCTCGGCCTTCCCCGCGGACGTAGGCTTCTGGGAGAAGTTGTTCCATCCGTCGCGGAAGGGGTTGAACAAGGTGCTTAAGAAGACGCGCGAGCACTGGATGTGGTCCTGGCTAACGGGCAATGGCTACTTCAAGGATGAGGAATTCGAGGATGACCAGGAGTTGCTGCGGAGTTTTTACCGGGAGCAGGGGTACATTGACTTCGAGATCAAGGACGTGAAGTTCGAGAATCCGACGCCCAAGACGATGGTTATCCGGTTCGAGTTGTTCGAGGGCAAGCCCTACCAACTGGGGTCCATCGCCTTCAAGGGCACCACCATGCTGCCGACCAATTCGGTGCAGCCCGGGTTCAAGCGTGAACTCAAACCGCCGCCGGGCACGGATCGCCGCGCGTGGTACGATGCGCAACAGTTCAACCGCATTTTCCGGATGAAGCCGGGCGACCGGTTCACGCCTGCCGGGCTCTCGAACAACGCCGTGGCGATTGAGAACTTCTACGGCGCGCGTGGACACATTGACGTGACTCCCGGCCCCAACATGCGTACCCGCCGGATCCCAAACACTGAGAGCAATACGATGGACCTCGAATATACGATCGAGGAGGGACAGAAGGCCTACATTGAGAAGATCGAAATCCGCGGCAACACGAAGACCAAGGACAAGGTGATCCGCCGCGAGCTGGCGGTCGCGCCGGGCGAGACGTTTGACATGGTGCGCGTGAAGCTGAGCGAATCGCGTCTCAAAGGCCTGCAGTTTTTCGAGAAAGTTGAGCTCAAGCCCGAGCCCACAGAAATTCCGAACCGCCGTGACCTGTTGGTGGCGGTGGAGGAGAAGAGCACGGGCAACGTCAGCATGGGGGCGGGCTTCAGCTCCATCGACTCGCTGGTGGGCTTCGTCGAATTCACGCAAGGCAACTTTGATTTGATGAAGCCGCCGCTGTTCACTGGCGGGGGGCAAAAGTTCCGCTTGCGCATCCAAGTGGGGACGGAACGTCAGGACTACGTCCTGAGCTTCGTCGAGCCGTGGTTTCTCGGCCGCAAGCTGGCGTTAAATGTCGAGCTGTACCACCGGGACCTCGGATATCAGAGCTACGGCGGTCTGTATGACGAAACGCGCACGGGCGCCAGCATCGGGTTGCGGCGGACGCTTTGGAACGATTACACCATCGGCGGCATCTCCTACACCATTGAGAATGTTGGCATCGACCTGGATTCTGGGCTGCACCCGGACATGATGATCACGGACGACATTCCAGGGCCAGGCGAAGTGCAGCGCTTCCTGCCGGCCAACGCCCCCAGCGCCCTGTTCGCCGAGGAGGGCAACTCGTTGATCTCCCGCTTTGGGCTGTCGCTCGCCTATGACACGCGCAACAGCACGCTGCTGCCGAACCGCGGCCAGCGCACCGAGATTCTGGCCGAGGTCGCCGGGCCGTGGCCGGGCGAGAAGGATTACTGGAAAGCCGAGTTGCGGACGGCTTGGTATTTCCGCGGATTTGCTCCTGGGCACGTCATCGAGGTCCTCGGACGCACCGGCATCGCGGACAGCTACGGCGATACAGATGTGGTGCCGTTCTACGATCGGTATTACCTCGGCGGCCTTTATTCGCTGCGTGGTTTCGAGTACCGCGAAATCAGCCCCCGTGAGGAAGGGTTCGACGAGCCGGTAGGTGGCAACACATACTGGTTTGGTTCATTGGAATACAGCCTTCCCATCATTGAGAAACTCCGGTTTGCCGTTTTCTACGACATCGGCAACGTGGGCGAGGACCTCTTCGACTACAATTTCAGCAACTACAGCGACAACTTCGGTTTCGGTCTGCGGTTGAATCTGCCCATCGGCCCCCTGCGTCTCGACTACGGCATCCCGATCAATTACGACAAGCGCTACAGCGATGGCGATCCCCAATTCCAATTTGGGGTTGGCTACACCCGCCAGTTCTAGCGCGCAACCCGGACAACGACCTTTCCACAGCAAAGCGGCAAGCGTATGAAACCTTCTGCGAAGATTTTGACCGGGCGGACCAGCGGCCTGTCGGTGTGGCGGCTGGTGGCTCTGGTTTCGACGGCGGTCTGGAGTGCTCCGGCGCTGAACGTGGCTGCGCCAGGAATGGCGGCAACGCCTTCCGCCGGTGCAGTGCAGTTGCCCTTCCAGTTCGAGGCGAACCGTGGACAAACCGCGCCCACGTATCAGTTCCTGGCCAATGGACGCGGTTGCACGTATCTGCTGTCGCCTAACCAGGCAATCGTCTCGCTGGCCAAGCCATCGTCGCGCCCGGCGCGTGAAGGAATTGCCCGCCGAGCCGTTTCGGGGGAGACGACCGTGCGCAGTCTTCGTTTCCAGTTGGCCGGCGCAAACGCCGCGGTGCAGGGTGAAGGACTGGAGCCTCTGGCTGGGCGGGTCAATTACCTTCTGGGGAATGACCCCGCCGCCTGGCAGACGGACGTGCCTACGTTCAGCAAGGTTCGTTTTTCCGAGGTGTATCCGGGCGTCGCCTTGGTTTATTACGGGTGCGACCGGCAGTTGGAATTTGATTTCATCGTGGCGCCCGGAGCGGACCCGGCGGCGATCGCCTTTGAGATCGCGGGTGCGGATAAGCTCGCGCTCGATGAGGATGGAGATTTGCTGCTACATGTCGGAGAGGTCGTGCTTCGCCAGCACCGGCCGGTGAGTTTTCAGACCGTGGCGGGCCGACGACAGCCCGTGGCCAGCAGCTACCGGTTGGTGGCGGATCAGCGCGTCGAACTCCAGCTCGGGTCTTATGACCGCTCGCTGCCCTTGGTCATTGATCCGGTCTTTGACTACGCCACCTATTTCGGCGGCAGCGGTCTGGAGGCGGCGTGGGATCTGGCCGTGGATGCCGGCGGCGCTGTGTATCTAGCTGGAGAAACGACGACCGCACGACTGGCCCGTGTGGGGGGCTACCAGACAAACTACGCGGGCGGCAACGATGTGGGTGGAGATGCGTTCGTGGCCAAGTTCGGGCCGGCGGGCACGAATCTGATCTACATGACCTATCTGGGTGGCGCGGTCCATGATGGCGTTTTGGCTTTGGCGCTCGACGCGGGCGGCAATGCCTATCTGACGGGGTTCACTGGCTCGTCGGATTATCCCACTGTGGGGCCGCTGAAGACCAATATCAACGGCGCGCCCTACAAGAACATGAAGGAGTATCCGATTGATGGGTTCATCACTAAACTGAACTCCAACGGCACCGCTTTGGTCTATTCTGCCTTCTTGGGGGGCAGTGGTGTGGATGAAGGCATCGGGGTCTCGGTGGATGCTGCGGGCCGCGCCTACGTCGCTGGCTTCACGGAGTCTACCAATCTGCCTACCACGGCGGGCGCGTTGCAGGCTGCGTTTGGTGGAGTTCAGGACGGGTTCGTGACCTGCATCAACGCGGCGGGTACGGGCTTTGATTACTTCTCGTATCTCGGTGGCAAGAACGCGGACTACGTGGATGATGTGGCGGCGGATGCCGACGGTTATGCGTATCTGACGGGCTACACCAGTTCGACGAACTTCCCGACGACCAACGCCATCCAGTTCGAAATCAGCAATCCTACAAACGCGGTCCGGACGAATGTGTACGTGACCGCCGACGCCTTTGTTACGAAGCTCACGCCGGGCGGTCAGCTCGTGTACTCTTCCTTCCTTGGCGGGGCGGATACCGATGTCGGCTTTCGTATCGCGCCGGATTCCGCCGGCAGCGCCTACGTCGTTGGCTTAACCTATTCTCCGGATTTCCCAGTGAGCACCACCAATCTTACGGGCACGGGTTGGACCAACCGGGCTTACAGCGAGGTCTTTGTGACCAAAGTCGGCGCGGCCGGTGCCACCAACTGGACCTACTCGGTGACCTTCGGCGGCACCGGTTACGAAGAAGGGTGGGATGTCCGGCCCGATGCAGCCGGCAATGCCCACGTCGTTGGCTTCACCGGTTCTCGCAATTTCCCGGTGCTCAACGTGCCCAGCGGCGGGGCGACGACAAATCGGGGTTTGACCGATGGCTTTGTCACCAGCGTGAATGCAGATGGCACGGCCTTGAACTACTCTCTCTACTTCGGCGGCTCCGGGAATGACCAAGCTCACGCGGTTGCGCTGGATCCGGCCGGGAACCTCTACTTTGCGGGCACCACCGACTCGGCGAATCTTCCGGTGAAGAACGCGTTTCAGTCTGCCTTCGCCGGCGGGGAGGCTGATGCGTTTGTCGGCAAGCTGCTGGTAGCCCCGGCTCTCTCCATCGTCTCCAAGGCCGGGGCAGTGCAGGTGCAGTGGCGGGCACCGGCGGGGCAATTCGTCCTGGAATCGCGGAGCGGCGAGACGGAAACGTCGTGGACGCCCGTGACGGCGCGGCCCGTGGTGGCGGATGGTTATCACGTGGTGACTTTGGACAGCGCTCCCGGTGCGGCCACGCAGTTCCGCCTGCGGCTGCCCTGAGCCAGCCTGGCTTGGGACCAAACTTAGCTTGAACGCTGGGGCGATCGCCTCTGTCGGATGCGTGGTGAACTGCGCCATCCTTCAATTTGGAGTTTGCGGGCGGAAACCCATTTCTGATTAACTGAAGAACAACATGAGAACATTGCTGAAAGTATCGCTGGTATTGCTGGTGACGGGGTTGCTGACGCTTTCCGCGTCCGCGCAGGGGCGCGTGGCCACCGTGGATCTGGCGAAGCTCTTTGACAACTACTGGAAGACCAAGCAGGCCGAAGGCGCGCTGAAAGACCGGGTTGCCGAATTGGAGAAGGAGTCCAAGGCCATGGGTGAGGACTTGAAGAAGGGCAATGAAGAGTATCAGAAACTGCTGACCGACGCGAATGATCAGGCCGTTTCGGCGGAAGAGCGCGAGAAGCGCAAGAAGAGCGCGGAAGGAAAGCTGAAACAGCTCAAGGAACTGCAGGACACAATTGAGCAGTTCACGCGGCAGGCACGAACCACCCTTGATGAACAGCGGCTGCGCATGCGCAACAACTTGCTGGGCGAGATCAAGGCGGCAGTCAACTCCAAGGCCAAGTCGGCCGGGTTCGCCATCGTCTTGGACACGGCCGGCGAATCGAGCAAGAACACACCGCTGGTGCTCTACACCAGTGGCGACAACGATCTGACCGACGCCGTCCTGCAGCAGCTCAACGTGACTGCACCGGCGGAAACGGCCAAGCCGGCCGAGAAGGCGGACGACGCGACCAAGTCCGACAAGAAGTGACGGGTTGGTTTTGCTTTACGGGCCGCTCGGTGCAAGCCGCAGCGGCCCGATTTATTATTGAGACCTCACCAGGCTCGCGCTAACTACCCCCATGCCGATTCATTTGCCCTCCGTTTCCCGGCGCGAGTTTCTCCGCCGTACCCTGCTGGGCGGCGCTGGATTGCTGGCCGCGCCGAGCTTGCAGGCTGCCAGCCGCGCCGCGGATCCGCACTCGTGGGCTTTGCTGGCCGACACGCATATCGCGGCGGATCGCGCGAAGGTGCAGCAAGGTGTCTGCATGGCGGCCCACTTCCAAGCCGCGACGGGACAAATCCTGGAACTTCCGAGGCGCCCCGTCGGGGTGCTCATTGCCGGTGACCTCGCCCTGAGCATCGGCGAAGCGGGCGATTACGCCACGCTGCGCCAGTTGATGCACCCCTTGCGCGCTGGCCAGGTCCCGGTGCATATGGCGCTGGGCAATCACGACCATCGCGAGCACTTCCTTGATGCGTTAACCGAAACCAGCGCGGCGCAGCGGCCCGAGGTGTCTCATGTGGTCGCCGTCGTGCCCGGCTGGCGTGCGAATTGGTTCCTGCTCGATTCCTTGGAGAAGACCCTGTCCACGCCGGGGTTCCTGGGCGAGACCCAGTTGACCTGGCTGGCCAACGCCTTGGATGCGCATGCCGACAAGCCGGCCATTGTTGTCCTGCATCACAACCCTGACATCAAGAACGGCGTTCCGGGCGTGAAAGATGCGGCCGAGTTGTTGAACGTCATTCGTCCGCGCCGGCATGTGAAGGCCTGTGTGTTCGGCCACACCCATCTATGGCGCACGTGGGAGGATGAAAGCGGCATTCACTGCATCAATCTGCCGCCGGTTGCCTATGTGTTTCAGCCGGCCAGTCCCTCCGGCTGGGTGCAGGCCACGCTGGGCCGGAAGGGCATGCGCCTGAAGCTGCACTGCGTGAAAGTGGATCACCCCGCGAACGGCCAGACACTGGATTTTGCCTGGCGTAAGGCCTGAGCAGTAAAGCGTCTCAGGCCTCGTGCGCGCGGCGGCTTCGCTTCTGCGAGGCGACTCCGCCAAACAAAAAACCCCGCGGAAGGCGGGGTTCGAAATTTGGCAAACGCTTACTTGACCAGCAACATCTGGCGTGCCCGCTTGATGGCTCGGTTGAGCCGGCGCTGGTAGTGGGCCGGCAAACCTGTGTATTTGCGGGGGAGGATGCGGCCCTGATCGGTCACGAACTGCCGGAGCAGGTTCGTGTTCTTGAAGTCGAGCGCGTCCACGGTGAAATCCACCTTCGGTTTCGGCCGGGGGGGGCGGCGTTCTCGTGTGGCGGTGCGTCCGTGGCCACCGCGTTTTTCCGACGTATTCGTTTTGCGTGGCATAAAACGGCTTACTTGATCTCTTTGTGCAGTGTGTGGCGGCGGAGAGCGGGATTGTATTTCATGAGCTCCAGCTTCTCCGTCTTGGTCTTTTTGTTGCGCGTGGTCATGTAGCGCGACGGGGACTTGCCCGCTTTGCGCGCTTCACTGCATTCCAAGGTGATGATTTCCCGTGGCATAAACTATTCCTTCTCTTTCATTTTCTCTTCGCCCTCGTCTTCCTCGGTCTCCGTCTCGGTCTGGGTGACGGTATCCACCGAACCCAGCGAGCCCAGCCGGCGCTGGCGCAGGGCGCCCTCGCGTTCGAGTTGGGCCTGGGCCTGAACCGTGAAGCGAGCCCAAGGAATGGCTTCGAGCCGGGCCTTCGGAATCGGCTTGCCTGTCAGCTCGCACACGCCGTAGGTCTTCTTCTCGATGCGCTTGAGAGCGGCCTCGATCTCGTAAATCGCGTCCTGGTCGGACGAGAGCAGACTCAGCGCGAAATCCCGGTCGAAGTTGTCGGTGCCGGAGTCCGCCATGTGGAGGCTGTAGCCGGGCATTTCCTGCGCCGACTCCTTCGCCAGACCGTTCATCTGCCGGAGCAATTGGTCGCGCAGTTCCATCAGCCGGTGGTGATACTTCGCCCACTCGGGTTTGACTTTGAAGTCGGTGTCCTTGGTGGACTTGACCACGGGCCGTCCCAAAATGGACGCCGCCGTCGCGGCGCCGTGAGGTTTCGGCTTCGCCGCGGGCTTCTTCAGCTCTGTCTTCTTCGCAGTCACAAATTCTGCCATCGCACAAAAAGAGTTAGCACCCGAATCAAGTCGGGCAGCTCAAAAGACGACATACCCGTCCTTTTGAGGGTGGGCGAATGTAACAAAGGGAAGCTATTCCGCCACAAAAATCGTGAAAAATTTTCGGCCGGTTGTCGGGAGGGGAAAGCGGGGCATCGCCCGATTTGAAGCCCGGTTCGACGCGTTGGTTCAGTTCAACTCCAGGA
>CAZWJC010000296.1:0-8462 GCA_964634255.1 uncultured Verrucomicrobiota bacterium
GACTTCTCCGCCGCCCAGGCCCGCACGCCCGACACCTGCGGCAAATGTCACATGGGCCCGGACCATCCGCAGATTGAAATCTACAACGAGTCGAAGCACGGCATCGCCTACCGCGCCAACGTGGACGAGATGAACCTGAACAGTGCGAAGTGGATCGTGGGCGAGGATTATTCCGCTGCGCCGACCTGCGCGACGTGTCACATGAGCGCGACCAAAACCCAGCGCGTCACCCACGACGTCGGCCTGCGCATCTCCTGGAACAACCGCCCGGAAATCTCCATCCGCCCCGAGATCGCCGACGCCAAACTTGGCCTGCCCGGCGCGAACATCTCATGGCAAGCACGCCGCACGAACATGGTTGACGTCTGCTCCAGTTGCCACAACGCGAACTTCACCGAAGCGTTCTACCAGCAATACGATGGCCTGCTCGACCTGTATCACGACAAGTTCGCCAAGCCCGGTCTCGCGCTCTATCAAGCCGCCAAGCCGCTGCTCAATCCCGCGCAGTTCAGCAACCCGGTGGACTTCACCTGGTATGAAATCTGGCATCACGAAGGCCGGCGTGCCCGCCACGGCGTCTCGATGATGGGCCCGGACATCACGCACTGGCACGGCACGTATGAAGTCGCGAAGCATTTCTACTCAAAGTACGTCCCCGAGTTGCGGGACTTGGTCGAGCACAATAAGGACGCGAGCGATCCTGCGAAGAAGGATGCGGCGGCGAAACTGGAGAAGCTGCTGGATGAGACTCTGAACAACGCCAACCACTCTTGGTATCTGAATAAAATGAGCCCGGAGGAAAAGGCCCAGCGCGACAAAGAGCGACAGGAATTCCAGAAGCGCTATTCAAAATGATGAACGCTGGCCGGTTTTATCAAGGCATCTTGTCTCCGTAAGGTTTTGGAGTGCGGCAGTCCTCTGCCGCTCTCGATGACCCGCGATGGCTAAAGCGGCAGAGGCCTGCCGCACTCCAAGACGCTGGCGCGACATCCGTGAGCATATGACGACCAGCGCTCAAAGCGCCGATCTCCGCAAGCTGAGTTCCGCCGAACTTGAACAACTCGGCCAACAAAGCCTGCGCGAGCACCTCGTCGCACAGGCCGTCGTCGCGCATCAAAAACACGGTCCGCTCACCGCCGCCAGACTCGACGCCCTCCTCCACGACCCCGACTGCTTGCGTCATCCCGTGCGGCTCGTGTTCGAGTTCGGCGAGATGGCCATGCACCAGTTCGCGCAGCCGGACATTGACTGGCGCAATGCCGAGCAGGATGGCCGCGTGCTCTACGTTCGCCCATTGCTCCGATCACATCCCGATCTGCTCCCGCTTGCCGTCGCCTACATGATCCCGCTCATCAACTATGGCGACATCATCTCCGACGAGCACTGCCTCGCCTACGGCGCGACGTTGCTGGGAATGATGGAAGCGGAATACTACGATCAGCTCTGCGCCTTGGCCGACACCGTCGGCGCCGAGACGAAGACTCCCGAAAGCACAGCTTGATACGGCGCACCGACGCTACTTCACGATCTTGAGCATCGCTTTGAACGCCGGGCCGTCAGCTTTGCCGAGCAACTCAAACAACGCCATCTCCACGCTTGTCAGTCGCGCCCCGAGTTGCTGAATCTTCTGGAGCGCGAGCCCGCGGTTAGCCGTCGTGCGCGACGACACGCCGTCCGCCACCACCTCGACCTCGTAACCGAGCTTCAGCAGGTCCGCCGCCGTCTGGTAGATGCACACATGCGCTTCGATGCCGGCGAGCAGAACCTGCTTTCGCCCGGTAGCACGGAGCGCAGTCATGAAACCTCCGTCGCCGCAGCAACTGAAGCTGACCTTGGCGATGGGCTGCTGTCCGTGGAGCAGTTCAGCCAACTCCGGGATCGTCGGCCCGAGACCCGCAGGATTCTGTTCCAGCCAGACAATCGGTACGCCGAGCACTTGCACGCCTTGCACCAGCTTCCGCAGGTTCTGGAACAGCGCTTCTTTGCCGTCCATCAACTGGGCGAGCTTGCCCTGCACATCTACGAGCACCAGCACGGTGCTGTTTGTCGTCAACATAGTCAGATGATTATTCCCGGTCGCGGGATCCGCCGCAAACCGCGACTGCACACAGGGGGCAAGGGAGTGATGGACACAAGGTTCTTACCGCGCCCCAGCTTGGGCCGGCGGACCGCGGAAGGTCCCCCGCCCGCAGCGAAAGACAACTCCAGCGGCGGTGGGCGGCGACTGAAGCCGTTCCGGGGTGGGTCCGCTACGCCCCGGGGACCCGTCGGTTGCCACCAAGGTTTACGGCGACGAACCATTGCCCTCCCAAGATTTGGAGCGAGTGGGACAGTCACACTCAAACACCGGGCGTAGCTTGAGTGATCGGCGGCGCATTGGGATGCCATTCCTGTCGATTCACCCTCGGACTACCCCCGGACATATCCGAACAAACCATCTCGCTTGATCAAGGCCACGATCGGGGGCGGGACGAGTCCTTCCCACGAGGCATCACCACGCTGGATTTTGGCCAAAACTGCCTGCCGCCGGATCGGCAGGAACTCGCAGTCGGTCGGTTCCATGCCCACGATGAAACGGTTCTGGAGCAGATGCGCATAGAGGTGTCGCAGGTGCGGTGCGACTGGGAAGTTGTCCGCCGTCGTCACATGTCCGGTCTGCGGATCGCGGCTCGGATAAACGTAGAGACGGGCCGGATTCTTGAAAAGCTGGCCCAAGCCGCCGAGCAGACCGCCTTCGGTCTCGTTGTAGAAACTTTCGTTGAGGATTTCCGCCAGCTTCGACGCCCCGAGGGCCAGCCCCAATGGGCGATCCGTGTAGCGCGAGAGATACCACGCCAACCGGTGAAAGCGCCGGAAGTTCGAGATCAACACCGTCCGTCCCAGCGCCCGTAGTGTGTCAGCGCGTTGGAGGAAATCCTTGTGATCAATCGTGTCGTCCGTGGTCAGGTGGCGCAGGGTCATCTCCAGCAGCACGACCGGAGTCTCACCCTTGAGCGCCGGCTCGCGGACAAACTGCTCGTGGGCGCGTTCCAGCACATCGAGCGCGGCGTTGGTGAGCGGGCGAAAGCTCCCGCGTTGGACCAGCACCGGCTTTCGGTAAAGCACCTCGGCCCATTGCACCGCTTCACCTTCGGCGGTGAACATCGCCGCCTCAGTCAGATCCTGCTCGACGAGTTGCAGCGCCATCAGCCGGTTATCCACGCCCGAAAACGCCGGCCCGCCAAACCGGATCATGTCCACTTCCACGCGCTCCCAGGTGAGGTTGTCCAGCAGCGAGCGGATCAGCCGGTCCGGCTCGGCGTGCAGATAAAACGCGCCGTGGATCAGGTTCAAACCGATCACCCCCAACGCCTCCTGCTGGCGGACGGTCTCCTGGTCCAGCATCCGCACGTGCAGGAGAATTTCTGACGCCGCTTCGCGGGGTTTCGTTTGAAACCGGACGCCCAACCACCCGTTGCCACCTTCTTTGCGCGTTGCCACCGTGTTGGCAAAGACGAAAAACGTTTGCTCGCCGCCGCGCTTGGGGTCGAGCCGCTGGAGCAGCAGGTCAAACTCGTAGGCCAGCATCGCCTGCAATCGTTGCCGGCTCACGTAACGCTCGGCCGGGCCGTAGATGGCGTCGCTCACCGCCATGTCATAGGCGCAGATCGTCTTCGCAACCGTGTGCGACGCGCCTCCGGCTTGGAAAAACCAGCGGGCGACCTCCTGCCCTGCGCCAATTTCGGCAAACGTGCCGTAGCACCGCGCATCGCGGTTGATGCGTAGGGCCTTCTGTTGCGTGCTGCTGATTTCAGTCGTCATGGTCTGTGGAAACCAGTAACCGCCAAATGCGCGCCCAAGGCAATGATGGAAATGCCGGCCGAGGGGCGGGGTGGGATTCCCGCCGCTTTTTGTAGCTGCCAACCCTCCTCGCTCCGCGCAAGATGCGCGCAATCAATTAGAATGAAAGGCCAGCTATGAACCAGATGCACGAAATTGACTACAAGATTTTCGGCGACGACATGCAGTTCGTCGAGGTTGAGCTCGACCCGATGGAGGCCGCTGTGGCTGAAGCGGGCGGCATGATGTACATGGACGACGGCATTGCCATGGAGACCATCTTCGGCGACGGTTCGCAGAAGCAGAGTGGCTTCCTCGGCGCACTCATGGGCGCGGGGAAACGCCTGCTCACCGGCGAATCGCTTTTCATGACCGTTTTCCAGAACCAAGGCCAGGGCAAGAAACGCGTCGCCTTCGGTGCGCCGTATCCGGGCAAGATCATCCCGGCACACCTCGCGGAACTCGGCGGCGAGATATGGGCGCAGAAGGACTCGTTCCTGTGCGCGGCCAAAGGGGTGAGTGTGGGGATCGCCTTCAACAAGCGCATCGGCGCCGGCTTCTTCGGCGGAGAGGGATTCATCATGCAACGCCTCCAGGGCGACGGCTGGGCCTTCATGCATGCCGGAGGGACAATCTATGAACGCGTGCTTGCCCCGGGCGAACTCATCCGTGTGGACACGGGTTGCGTGGTCGCTTTTCAGCCGAGCGTGGATTTCGATATCCAGATGGTCGGGGGAGTAAAATCGGCGTTGTTTGGGGGTGAGGGATTGTTCTTCGCAACCCTGCGCGGACCGGGCAAGGTCTGGCTACAATCGTTGCCGTTGAGCCGGTTGGCCAACCGCATCGTCGCCGCGGTGCCAGGTGTGGGCCGGGGTGGACGCGAGGAGGGCTCCATGCTCGGCGGCATCGGGCGGTTGCTCGACGGGGACAACTCCTGATTCTCGGAGGCTCGAACGGTTGGCGGCGTAGCGCGGCCACCGCTGAAACCGCGCCGTGTGACCATGCCTCCGCCGGTCAAGTCAGTGGTGGTGGTTTTCACCGATCTGACCAGCGCATCTGGTGTCGTCCGTTTTCGAAGCGTGTGAACGGAAGTGGCGGTCAGGAGGAGCGCGCCCGGTCCCCGGGCGCAGCGGCAAAACCTGCCAATCCCAGCGGGACCTGCACCCCATCGGATAGTTTCCTTGCGCTGCGGACAGGGACTGTCCGCAGCCCGATGCCTCAGCGGTGTGAGGATTACGTTCGCCGTGACCGCCATTTCCTTTCACACCCGGTTCCGAATATGCATTTGACACTCTCGCCGACGGCTTCTAGCCTGCAACGCGCTTAGATTTATGGCAGAAAACATTCCGAATCTACCGGGTGGCGCTGTGCCGCCGAAAAAGGAAACCGGCAAGGTCCAGCCGAAGAAGGAAACCGTCCGCATCAATTTGCCGCCGAAGCCCACTGCGGCGCCGACGATCAAGCTGCCGACGCTGCCTCCGGGTGGTCCGTCCGGCGCGCCCGCTCCAGCCGCTGCCGCCCCAGCGGCCGCTGCCCCCGTGGCTGCGCGACCCACTAGTGCTGCCGCCCCCGCGGCTGCACGACCTGGGATGGCTGCCGCGCCCGCCGCCTCCGTCTCGTCCCGCCCCGTTGCCGCCATGCCGGCGGTCGCCACGGTAAGTGGGTTGGACAAGGCGCTGGCCATTGCGGCCATGGCTGCGGCCCTGATCGCGGTCGGCGCGACCGCGTATCTGGCATTTCTGTTGCCGATCGAGTAAGACTGCCGCGGTATTCCCGCCCTTAAACCCCATTCTCGTTTTATGGCATCGCCCAACGTTGTCACCCTGACCGAGCAAAACTTCGCCCAGGAGGTTTTGAAGTCGACTGCTCCCATCCTCGTGGATTTCTGGGCCGAGTGGTGCGGTCCGTGCAAAATGATCGCGCCGGTGTTGGACGAACTGGCGGATGAATTCGTTGGGCGCGCCCGCATCGGCAAGGTGAACATCGACGAGCACCAGTCGCTGGCGGCGCAATACAACGTGCGCGCCATTCCCACGTTGCTGCTCTTCAAGCAGGGTCAGGTGGTGGAGCAGCTCGTCGGCGCGAAGAGCAAGCGCGACCTCAAGGCGAGTCTCGAAAAAGCCGTCGCCTAGGCGCGTGTGAGGGCGACATGCCCTTCCTCGTTACCCCCGCCCAACTCGTCCGGCGCGCGGAGTTGTACCATCAGCTGGCCGCTCTCACCGGGGCAGGTGTGGGGCTGATTCAGGCGCTTGATCAACTTCAGCGGCATCCCCCGAGTTTCGGTTTCCGTGCGCCGCTCCGTCGTGTTGTGGAACGGCTCAACGCCGGTTCAACGCTGGCCGAGGCTATCACGGCTGGCGATTGGATGACGGATTTCGAGCGGGCGTTGCTGGAAGCTGGAGAACGGAGCGGCCGGCTGGAGCAGTGCTTCCTGCTGCTGGCTACCTACCACGACGATCGGACCCGGCTTGCGCGGCGATTGTTGTCCGGCCTCGGATATCCGGTGTTTCTGGCGCACTTCGCGTTGTTTATCCTTCCATTCCCGCAGTTGTTCCTCACCGGTGACTGGCTGGCCTACTTGTCCAAGACGCTCGGCGTGCTGCTGCCTCTGTATGCCTTGGTGCTGCTCGGCGTGTTCGCCGCGCAAGGCCGGCGGGGGGAAGCGTGGCGGGCATTTCTGGAGCAGATGCTTCGGCTCGCACCCGTGCTGGGATCCGGTCGGCGCGACCTGGCCTTGGCCCGGCTTGCAGCAGCGCTGGAGGCGTTGATCAGCGCCGGCGTGACCATTGTCGAAGCCTGGCAATTGGCGTCCCAAGCGAGCGGTTCACCGGCCCTGGCGCGAACCGTGGCAGGATGGAAGCGGCCTCTAGCTGCGGGGCAAACACCGGCGGAACTCGTGATGGCGAGTGGTCGCTTTCCGGAGTTGTTCTCCAACCAGTATGGTACCGGCGAGAAGAGTGGGAAGCTGGATGACAGCTTGCGCCGGTTGAACCGCTACTATCAGGACGAAGGCGCACGTAAGTTGGAGGCGGTCGCGCAATGGACGCCGCGGTTATTCTACCTGGTTGTGGCCGGCTTGATTGCGTGGAAGATCATCAGCTTCTGGATGGGTTACTTCGAACAAATCCAAAAGGCGGGCGGCTTTTGAACCCTTCGCCCCCCTGACGATCAGCTCAAGCCGTCGTCGGAGTCTTCGGTGCTTGCTTCGGGTTCCTTGTCCTGAGCCGCTTCAGTGCGCGCGTAATAGATGCCCAAATTGTGCTGGGCAGTCTTGTCGCCCTGCCGCGCGGCGCGGATGAACCAGCGCACCGCTTCATCGGTGTTCTGGCGCACGCCGCGACCGGTTTCATAACAGAGGCCGAGGTTGCACTGCGCCGGGGCGCATTCCTGTTCCGCCGCGAAGCGATACCACTTGACCGCTTCCGCGAAGTTTTGCGGAACCACCTGCCCCTGCTCGTAAAAGACGCCGAGATTGAACTGCGCCTGGGGTTCGCCGCGGTCCGCGGCGGCGTGATACCATTTCACAGCCTCAGCGTAATTCTGCGCCACGCCCTGACCGGTCTCGTAGCAAATGCCCAGATTGAACTGGGCGGCCGGGTCGCCTTGCTCGGCAGCCTCGCGGAACCACTTGGCTGCCTCGTTGAACTCCTGCGGCACCCCCTGGCCGGTCTGGTAACAGAAACCGAGATAACACTGAGCCGTGACGTCGCCCTGCTCGGCAGCTTTGCGAAACCACTTCACCGCCTCTTGGTGATCCTGCGCGATGCCCTGCCCGGTCTGGAGGCAAATGGCAAAATAACATTGCGCCGCCGGGTCGCCCTCATCGGCGGCCTTGCGCATTTCGTCGAACGAATTCCAGGTCCTGGTATTCTTGATCATTCGGCGTGGCCTCAGGACGGTTTTCCGTAACGCGGCGAACCGCATCAGGCATCATCGGCCAGATTGCCGCGGCTACGATAAGGCCCAAGGACTCGATTTCAAGACGCATTAGCGGGGATCCGCAGTTACAGCCGAGTGCGCCTCGCTCAGTGTGCCATCCGTTTGATGGTGTGCCATCGCGGCACGCCTGGCGCAGGTGGTGGCGACGCGCAGGAACAACTCTTTCGGGTTTTTCCCAACAAAGTCGGCATTTTCAACTGTTTTCCCGCGGTGGCACGGGTGCGGCTTAGGAAGCAAGGCCGCGCGTGTCGCGGCGACTAAACGATTTCATTATATGGCGAAAGTAATCGGGATTGATTTGGGCACGACGAACTCGTGTATGGCCGTCATGGAAGGCGGCGAACCGCTGGTCTTGGAAAACTCCGAAGGCCGGCGCGTCACACCCTCCGTGGTTGCGTTCACCAAGAGCGGCGAACGGGTGGTCGGCGACGCGGCCAAGCGTCAGGCCGTCACCAACGCCCGCAACACGGTCTACTCGATCAAACGCTTCATGGGCCGCAAATTCCGCGAGGTCGAGGAAGAGGCCAAGCGCATGCCTTACAAAGTCGTCGAGGCTTCCAACGGCGACGCGCACGTGGAAGTCGAGATCAATGGCGAGAAGAAGCGGTTCAGCCCGCCAGAAATTTCCGCCATGATCCTCCAAAAGCTGAAGTCCGACGCCGAAATGCGCCTCGGCGAGAAGATCACGCAGGCGGTCATCACCG
>CAZWJC010000297.1:0-8441 GCA_964634255.1 uncultured Verrucomicrobiota bacterium
AGTGGGAGTTCTACATTATCGTGTCCGGCCGGGGGCAGGTTCGCACGGCGCAGGGGAAGTTCGAGGTGCGCGATGGCGATTGCCTGGTACATCCGCCCGGCGAACCGCATCAACTGACCAACACCGGCGCGGTGGATTTGCTTTACTACGTTGTGGCCGATAACCCGCCCAGCGACGTAACGCATTATCCCGACTCGGCGAAGTACGCTTTGCCCAATCAGGCGCGACCATTTCGGCTCCAGCCCACGAACTACTACGATGGGGAGGAATAACAGTCCGGGAGGGGCTGCAGACATGTGGCGGGTCTCTGGACACGTTTCGTCAACTGTGGTTTGATGGCGGGGTTAACTGTGGACCGGTTGCGCTTATTCTGTCGCAGGGGCCTTCTCGTGGGAGTGGCCGGTGCGGTGATTTGCCTGATGAGGCTGTCGGCGTTTGGGGGTACGGTCTCCCCGAACTCGTGCAAGCTGCGCGTCAATGAACCCGCCGTGGTTGTTACCCTCCAGGCCCAAGGGGCGCGGGTGCTCGCGAACTATGGGAGTTTTCAGTTGCTGGAAGTTGGGCCGGTGGCGGCGCTGAAAACGCGCTCACACGCTTCGGTGGGGACCATCCAGTCCGACCTGATTGAGTTGAACGCGCGCCGCTTGGATCCACGCACGTCGGAGACCCGTGCGCTTCGTCAATCCGTTGGGCATTTTTCGGGGAGGCGGCTGCACCTCGTCCAATTCATCGGGCCGGTCAAATCCGAATGGCGCAGCCGCTTGGAGCAAACCGGCGTTCGGGTGATTCAGTTCATTCCTCAGAACGCGTACTTGGTTCAGGGCGACGCGCTGGCCCTGGGGCGATTGCAGACACTCGCTGGAGTTGCTGACTTCATTCAGTGGGAGGCAGCTTATACCGGCGACCTCAAGGTGCACCCGGACGCGCGAACGGCGGACGCCAGCGGGCGCAAGCGGACGCCGGCGACCGATTTGTTTGCCGTGCAGTTGTTGGAGGATGCGAAGGCGAATTCCACAACGCTGGCACTCGTGGACAGTCTCAAACTGGCACCGCTGCAGCGGGACGTGCGCGTACTGGGCTACCGGAATCTCATCGTCCGGCTGCCGGCAAGCCGGTTGGCAGAGCTAGCGGCGCAGCCGGATGTGGTTTCAGTGCAGCCGTATTTGCCGCGGCGCAAGTGGGACGAACGGCAGGATCAGATTCTGGCGGGCAACCTTGCTGGCACAGCGCCGGCGGGACCGGGCTATCTGGCGTGGCTGGAGCGTGAGGGGTTCACGCAAGCGCAGTTTGTCGATTCGGGCTTCGCCGTGGATATCACGGACAGCGGCTTGGATAACGGCAGCACCGCGCCGAGTCACTGTGGCCTTTATGAAGGCGGGGACGGTGCGCGTCCCAGCCGGGTGATCTACAACCGGCTGGAAGGCGAGCCGAACCCGGGCAGCACAATCGAGGGGTGCGATGGACACGGGACGCTCAACGCCCACATCGTGGCCGGCTACAACGATTCGACCAACGGCTTTCCCCATGCCGATGCGGCAGGCTACCATTACGGACTGGGCGTCTGTCCGTTCGTGAAGGTGGGCTCATCGGTGGTTTTCGATCCGGCGTGGTTCACCAACCCAAACTACTTGGACCTGCAATCGCGGGCTTACCGCGATGGGGCGCGAATCAGTGCGAACAGTTGGGGGGCTGACACGGGCGGGGCTTATGACATGGACAGCCAGGCATACGACGCCCTTGTGCGCGACGCCCAGCCGGCCGACGCCGCGGAAGCGGCCGAGGGCAACCAAGAAATGGTGATCCTCTTTGCCGCTGGCAATTCCGGTCCTGGTTCACAAACCATCAGTTCGCCTGGCAGTGGCAAGAATGTGATCACCGTGGGGGCAGCGGAAAATGTGCACTCGCACTCCTCGACCAACGGTGGACTCGATGATTTTGGGAACGACGGATGCAATGTGGCGGATAACGGCGCGGACAGCGCAGATGATCTGGCGGAATTCTCCGGTCGCGGGCCGTGTGCCGACGGACGGGTGAAGCCGGACGTGGTGGCGCCTGGGACGCATGTGACGGGAGGGGTGACACAAGCAGCACTGTCGAGCCTGGGGACCGGTTTGGCCGCCGACAGCTTTGCAGCGACCGGCGTGTGTGCCCTTCTTGGCGGGGGAGGCCGCGACAACCAAGCGAGCTACTTCCCGGTGGATCAGCAGTTCTACACGACCTCCTCCGGCACGAGTCATTCTACGCCGGCTGTGGCCGGGGCCTGTGCCCTATTGCGGCAACGGTTCATCAACCAGGGACGGAGGCCGCCCAGTCCTGCCCTTACCAAGGCTCTGCTCGTGAACTCGGCGCGGTATCTGGCCGGAGACGGCGCCGCTGACACCCTGCCTTCGCCGAACCAGGGAATGGGCGAAGCCTACCTGGGGATGGCACTGGATGCCACGCCGCGGCTGTTGCGTGATCAATTGCCGGCCGACAAGTTCACCGCTACGGGCGAGCACCGCATGTTCGTGGCCACCGTTGCTGATCTTAGTCGACCGGTACGCGTAACGCTCGCTTGGACGGACGCGCCGGGCGCCACCTTTGCCAACGCTTGGAACAACGATCTCGACCTCACGCTGGCGGTAAACGGTCAGACCTACCGGGGGAATTTTTTCCAAGGCGCTTTCTCTGCGCCCGATGGCGAGGCGGACGCGAGGAACAATGTGGAAAGCGTGTTTCTGCCCGCGGGCGTCACCGGCAGCATTGTGGTGACCATCACGGCGGCGAACCTGAATTCCGACGGCGTGCCAAACGAAGAACCGGCAGTGGACCAGGATTTCGCGCTGGTGGTTTACAATGCGGTTGAAGCGCAGGTGCCGGTGATGGTCGGGGGCGAGATGGTGCTGGCGGCTGAAGGTTGCACGCCCACCAATGGCGTCGTGGACCCCGGAGAAACCGTGAGCGTCAGCTTCACGCTTCGCAATGTGGGACTGGCGGCTACCAAGGATTTGAAGGCCACGCTCCGCTCGACGGGCGGAATTCAGGCGATCCAGGGCCAGCAGGATTACGGCGAGCTTAGTGTCGAGGGTGGGGCGGTGGCCCGCACTTTTTCGTTCACGGCACACGGCGAGTGTGGTTCGACGGTGTGCGCGACTCTTGCGCTGGAAGACCAAGGCACTAACCTTGGCGTCGCCACATTCCAGATTCCGTTGGGGCACTCTGGCCCCATCTTCGTCGAGAACTTTGATGCCGTGGCGGCACCGGCATTGCCCGCGGCTTGGACCACGACAGCCTCAGGCTCTGCTTCTGTCTGGGCCACGGCGACACAAGGTGGAGACTCCTTGCCCAACGTGGCGTTGGCTACAACTCCCGGGGCCGCAGGTGTGGCCGATTTAACTTCGCCGGTGATCTCCTTGCCGGTGTATCCCGCGCAACTGAGCTTCGTGCATCGTTACCATACGGAAGAGATCTTTGACGGTGGCGTGCTGGAGGTGAAAATTGGGGACGGAACATTTGTGGATATTCTCTCTGCCGGCGGCAGTTTCTTGGCAGGGAGCTACAACCAGACTTTGTATGTTACCGACAACCCTTTAGGAGGGCGGCAGGCTTGGACAGGCGACTCCCGCGGTTACGTCACGACGATTGTGGACTTGCCAGCGTCGGCCGCTGGCAAGCGGGTTCAGTTTCGTTGGCGGTGTGGCACTGACGGAGCGGCCAGCATCGAAGGGTGGTGCGTAGATTCCATCAGCCTGCGCTCGCGTATTTGTTGTGGCGACGGTTTGGTCGGACTGCCGCTGCTGGTTGCCGGGGGCTGGACGGTGGCGGCAGAGAATTGCGGGGCGGCAAACGCTGCGGTGGATCCAGGGGAAACCGTCCTCCTGAACCTCGGCATTAAAAATCTTGGCACAGCGACCGCGACCAATGTGGTGGCGACGTTGGTGGACGGTGGCGGAGTGACCGCTTCAGGTCCGGCGCAGCATTACGGGCTGGTGCCAATGTCTGGCGCACTGGTCTGTCGCCCCTTCGCGCTGACGGCGACGGGTACGTGTGGGGAAACCGTAACTGCGACTCTGCGATTGCAGGAGGGCGGCGCCAATCTGGGGACGGTTAGCTTTGCCATCCCACTGGGGCGCTGCGGGAGCATTCTTCTGGAGAACTTTGACGGGGTTACGCCACCGTCGCTGCCGGCTGGCTGGACTTCGGTAACGTCCGGCGCGCACCAACCGTGGATTGTCGCCGACGCCTCATTGCAGTCAGTGACCAACGCAGCGTTTGCCGTGGCCGGTTCTAGTGCGGGATGGAGTGCGCTGGTTTCGCCCGTGTGCATGGTGCCGCCGCGCGAGGCGCAACTCAGTTTTCGCCAGAGTCGGAATCTGGCAACCGGGGAGAGCGGTGGGGCGTACGACGCCGGCGCGCTGGAGATCAAGATTGGCGAAGGTGATTGGACGGACATTACGTCCGCCGGCGGCACGTTCGTCACCGGTGAATATGCGCATTTCGTGGATGGTGAGCATGGTAATCCACTCGGCTGGCGGATGGCTTGGGGAGGAACGTCCTTCGGATTTGTCCCCACGGTCGTCAACCTGCCTGAAGCCTCGCACGGACAGCCCGTCCAATTCCGTTGGCTGTTTGGTACGGACCACACCGCCGGCGGTGAGGGTTGGTGGATAGACAGTGTTGACGTGACGGCGCAGGTATGTGCGGAAGGCCCCTTGGGACCGCTGATCACGACGCAGCCTGTGGCACGTACGACCGCTGTCGGCGAGAACGCCTCCTTTGGGGTGACTGCCATCGGCCCCGGTCCGCTGACTTACCAGTGGCGATTCAACGGGACGAACCTTCTGGGTGCGACCACTGACACCTGTTGCCTGACCAATGTGGACCGGAGCGATGCTGGCGATTACTCGGTTGTGGTTGCGAACCCCGCGAGTGTGGTGGCCAGCGCCAACGCGCAGCTTACCGTGTTGAATCCAGCGCGCCCCGCGATCATTGCACGCTGGGATTTTAACAGCGCGCCGTCCGATGCCGACCCCGGCACGGGATCCACGCGTCCCACTCTTGGCCAGGGAGTGGCGGTGGCGATTGGTGGGGTGACGGAAGGGTTCCGCCTCGGCTCGCAAAACGATCCCGCCACGGGCAACGTGGACAATTCCGCGTGGCTGCTGTCCGGCTTTCCAGCGCAAGGCGCGGCCAATAAATCGGCGGGTGCCAGCTTTGAGGTGAACACCGTCGGGTGGGAAAACATCGCCGTTGTATGGGACCAACTGGTCAGCAGCACCGCGAGCAAGTACTGCCGCCTGCAATATTCTACCGACGGGACCAGCTACCACGACTCGCCGCTGGCCACGGGCATGGGCGCTGCCGCTTCATTTGAGACCAAGAGCAACAATTTGGCGGCAATCTTGGGCGCGGGCGACAATGCGACTTTCGCCTTCCGCATCGTGACCGAATTCGAGAACACCGCCACTGGCATCGGGAATGCCAGTTACACCACGGCGTCCGCCGCCGGTTATGCCTCCTCGGGTTCCCTAGGGCTCGATTTGGTGACGGTATGGGGACAGCCCATCACCCCGCCGCCGCCGAGTGTGGTTCTGACCGTGCTCGGAAATGCGTCCGGGGGAGGCCTCCGGTTCAGCGTCAGTGGGGACGTCGCAGTGAAGTGCGTAGTCGAAGCCTCACCCGATCTGATGCACTGGACTCCGATGGTGACGAACCTCATTCCGTTCACCTTCGCCGACGCGGAGTCTGTCCGCTCAGCACAACGGTTCTTCCGGGCCAAGCCGCTGCGCTGAGCCGCCACGCGGTTGTTGACATAAAGGGGAACACTCTGAGACGACATTGTCGCTGCGGTGTGTGGCGTTTCCGCTCTCACCTCTCTGCGTCGGTCGCGTCTCGGCGACTGCTTAATACGATTCCGAGTGCTTCGTTACGGCAGAGTGGCGCTTGCGCTCTCGCGATGCTGGCGGACTGCGCATCAGGGCCAAGAACCGCATGAATATGTGGGCGGAGTAAATGGCCTCGCCGCTGGCCATTCCTCCAGCCTCACCCTAAACTCACGCAGTTATTCTCAAAACCCACTGCCTATGAAAGTGATCGTGCGTCAACTCATCGTCCTGGCCCTCGCTGCGAACTTCTGGTTCTCCGCTGTCTGCCTGCATGCCGACGACAATCTCTCCAGCCTCAATGCCCGCAAAGCGCCTGCTTGGGTCCGAGACGCGGTCGTCTATGAAGTTTACCCGCGCAGCTTCTCCGCCGCCGGGGACTTTAACGGCATCACTGCCAAGCTCGACGAGTTGAAAGACATCGGCGTCACGGTACTCTGGGTGATGCCCATCCATCCCATCGGCGAGAAGCTTCGCAAAGGCACGCTCGGCAGCCCATACGCCGTCCGGGATTATTACGCCATCAATCCCGAGTTCGGCACCACGAACGATTTCCGCAATCTCGTCGCCGCCGCCCATCAGCGCGGGCTCAAAGTCATCATAGACATCGTCGCCAACCACACCGCGTGGGACAACGTGCTGATCAGCTCGCACCCCGAGTTCTACAAGAAGGACGCCGCTGGCCAGATCATCCCGCCTGTCGCCGATTGGTCTGATGTCGCCGGCCTGGATTACGCCAATCCGCAGCTCCGCGCGTACATGATCGGCATGCTCAAATACTGGGTCACCGAGTTTCAGCTCGACGGCTTTCGCTGCGACGTCGCTCACATGGTGCCGGTGGATTTCTGGGAACAAGCCCGCGCCGAGTTGGACAAAGTCCGCCCCGATCTCTTTCTCCTGGCCGAGGCCAGCCAGCCGCCGCTGTTGGTGAAGGCGTTCGACATGGATTACTCGTGGCCGTTCCACGGCACGCTGAACCGCGTCCTGCTCGAAGGCGCGCCCGCCAGCGAGTTGCGTCGTTCTTGGGAGGAAAGCCTCCGCCAGTTCCCGAAAGGCGCGCTCCACCTGCGCATCTCCGACAACCACGACGAGGCCCGTGCCGTGGCCCGGTTTGGCATCCGCGGCGCGCTCGCCGCCCAGGCCCTGATGTTCGCGCTCGACGGCGTGCCGCTGCTCTACAACGGCATGGAAGTCGGCGACGCCACCGAGTCTGGCGCGCCCGCGCTCTTCGAGAAGCTGCCCGTGTTCTGGCAGCCCAAGGAGCGCCCGCCGCTGCGCGACATCTATCGTGCGCTCGCCCAACTCCGCCAGACCTACGCCCCGTTCCGCAGCGACCGCGTCATCTGGCTGCGCAACTCCGACGATGCGAACCTCATCACGATCATGCGGCTGGACGAGAAAGACGAATTCGTCATCGCCGTCAACCTCTCCAGCCGGCCGGTGATCGGCTGGGTGGAAGTGATGAACGACCAGCAATTCAAACCGATTAAGGTCGCTGGTATGCCCGAAGCCCCCGCCAGCGGTTTTCCGCTCTTCCGCCTAAACGGCTTCGAATGGCGCATCTACCACCGGGCTGTGTCGAAATAGACGGCCCACCGGACGGAAGTTGGCAAGAACATTGAGGGCAAGAACATGCGGCTGCGATCTCCTATTTTCCTGCCGTCAATCTTCCTGCCGAAGGTTCGGGTTCAGTAAACCAGCGCCAGCACCGGCATGATCGTCAGCCACAAATGGGCTCAACGACCAGCCCGGCCTGAAAGGCCGCGCGTGAACCAGCCCAAGGCAAGCGCTGCGCCGCCCTGGGTCCGATGCCCCCAATCCGCCGCTCTGAAGGAGCGGCAGTAATCTGGCAACCCACCTCCACAGGCCCGCGGCTTGGAACCGCCGAATACGCAGAATACGCGGAAGGGCTCTTCGGGACTCCCAGTTCGCGTATTTCGCGTGGTCCGCGGTTTCTTCAGTTTTTACCGCTCAAGACCTTCTTCCGCCAGTTCTGCACACTCACCGCATCGAACCGCTCGCCCACGAAGACGATTTGCCTTACGGCCTTGCCGCCGGCGCTTTCGCGTTTGAGGTGGGCGCTCACGTCCATCCAGCGGATTTCGCCATCCGACGTGCGGATGACCAGCATCACCGCGTAAGCCTGCTGCTGCCAGTAATCGGCCCAGCGCGGGTTCTTGGTCTGGAACACCTCCGTGCAATCGCGCCGGCGCTTCTTGAGGTAAGAATCGCCGGACTTGAGCTGCACATACAGACGCTTCCCGGAGGCGCGGACCTGGTCGTCCTTGAACCCGATCTCGCCATCAATCCCGTGGTCGCCGTTCGTGTAGCCGCGATAGATTTGCCCGGCTTCGGCCACAATGAATCCTGTGTGATGCACCGCCAGCAATCCATTGATCGCTTCTACACGCCGGGCACTTTCCACACTTTGCGAATGAAATAGCGCGCCATGCCTGCGAAAAAGGCTTCGTCTCGTACAGCAAATGAAAGCACTTGGGCCAAATCAGGTTTATCTACAGCTTTCGCTCTCTTCCATACCAACCAAGTCTTCTCAATAGGCTGATAACACTTCCATCGGTC
>CAZWJC010000298.1:0-8427 GCA_964634255.1 uncultured Verrucomicrobiota bacterium
GCGGAGATCGCCCGCTACGGATTGAACGTCGAGGACGTGCTGATGCAGGTGGAAACCTCGATTGGCGGCATGGCCATCGCGCGAACCATCGAGGGCCGCGAGCGCTACACCATCAACGTCCGCTACAGCCGCGAACTGCGCGATGACGTGGACAAACTCAAGCGCGTGCTCGTTCCCGTGATGGCTGCTCCGTTGGGTGAACCCGGTGCGCGCGGCGGCGGGGATGCGATGGCTGGCGGGGGTTCGGCCGGCGGTTCGAGCGCGCTTCAGCAAATCCCCCTCGGCCAACTGGTGGACATCCGCACCTCCAGCGGTCCGCCGGTCATTCGCAATGAAAACGGCGCGCTGACCGGCTGGGTATATGTGGACATGGCTGGACGCGACATCGGCGGCTACGTGAATGACGCCAAAAAGGCGGTGTCGGAGAAGATCGAGAAGGCCGGGCTGTTGCCCACGGGCTACCGATTCGAGTGGTCGGGCCAATACGAACACATGCTGCGCGTGAAAGAACGGCTGAAAGTCGTCGTTCCGATCACGCTGGCGCTGATCTTCGTGCTGCTCTACATGAACTTCAAGAGCATCCCTGAGACGTTCATCATCCTGTTGTCTATTCCCTTCGCCATGACGGGAAGCATCTGGCTGCTTTGGATCATGGGCTACAACCTGAGCATCGCGGTGTGGGTGGGCATCATCGCGTTGGCGGGACTTGCCGCCCAGACGGGGACGGTGATGATCATCTACCTGGACGAGGCGTTCCACGCCTACCAGAAGGCCGGTCGGATGAAGACCCAGCACGACCTGTTTGAGTCCATCACCTACGGCGCGGTGCAGCGCGTGCGGCCCAAGCTGATGACGGTTTCCATGATCACGCTGGGCCTCGTGCCGGCGCTCTGGGCGCACGGCGCGGGCGCGGAAGCCATCCAACGCATCGCTGCGCCGATGATCGGCGGCCTGATCACCAGCACCATCCTCACCCTCGAAATCGTGCCGGCCATCTATTCCCTCTGGCGCGGGCGGCAGGTCGAATGGGTGAAAGGCCCGAAACCGCCACGCAAGAAATGGGAAGACTTGAGCATGCAGTTTGTCGAGTGGGAAAAGCAGGCGCATCAAGACTCGACGCCGCCGCAAGCGGAGTCGAAGGCGTGATCTGACTCCGTGAGACGCAGAGGCATGCCACTACGTGAGGCTGAAGAAAAACAAAGACAAATGTTGGGAACGCGGCTTGATCGCACGGGTGTCAAGCAATAGCATCTTCCCGACTCAATAACGCAGTTCATGTCGGCGTAGAACACAAACAACACATAACAAATGAAAGCACTAATAAAACCTCTGGGACGAAGTCTCATCATGGCCAGCCTTGCGTTGGCGATGATTGGTATCCTGTCCGCACCGAGCACCGCCTTGGCGCAGCAAAAGGGGGCGGAGAAACTCATGCAAATGATGAAGCCGGTCAAGACGGCGGAAGATTTGCAGGCGCTTGAGGCGGGCGACGTGATTGCCATGTCGTGCCCGAAGTGCAAAAACACCGCCATCACAGTGGTCGAGAAGACCTTCAAAGCCGTCAAGCCGGAGGAATTGAAGACCCTTCAGGTTCACCTGTGCGACAGTTGCGAAACAAAGATCGTGACCAAGGGACGCGGGAAACAGGCTCAGAATGTGTTGGTCCACACCTGCAAGACCTGCGGCAGCAAGGACGCCTTCTGCTGCGTGCAGAAGAAAGGCTCTGGACCAACCCCCGGCATGGAGAAGAAGTAAAGGGCTGTCAATTTGCATTTGACGCAAGCGGGCTGCTGAAAGGCGGTCCGCTTTTGTTTTCTCGGCAGATTCTTTGAGGGATTTCGCTGGCTGCGGAGTAAGTAGAAATGGAAGGCGGCCACGGTGGCTGCCAGTGAACCAGACAACAAACTGAAAGAGAACATTGTATGAAGAGCATCAAGAACATTGGCAACTACCTGACTCGCGGAACACTCATCGTGGCCGTGGCCGGCCTCGCCCTTCTGGCCAACAGCGCTGTGGCCCAAGAGAAAGGCGGCGAGCGCATGATGAAGCTGCTCCGCCTCAGCACGGCGGCGGATGTGCAGAAAGTCGAGGCGGGCGACACCATCGTCATGTCCTGCCCGAAGTGCAAGGACACCTGGGTGAAAGTCGTTCAGCCGATGGGCAAGGGTGGGCGGCAAGAGACGGCGAACATCCAACGTCACGAGTGCCCCGGCTGTGACACGAAGATTGTGACCGAAGGCGTCGGCAAGCAGGCCAAGAGCGTGGTGAAACACACCTGCAAACAGTGTGGCAGCGAAGACATGTCCTGCTGCGTGATGAAGAAGGGTGCTGGCCCGACCCCAGGCATGGACGAGCACAAAGGGCATCAACACTGAACCGAATGGCCAAACAACACTGACGAGCGGGTTGCCCAGAGCACCACCGCTCGTTCTGTTTGCAGTGTCCTCACTCACGCGACTCCACGATGAAAACCAGCCGAAGGCAGTTTCTTGGGCGCACCGCGCAAGGCGCGGCGATGGTCGCGGCGGGAATGCAGTTCCTGCCGCTGACCCGGTTGCGGGCGCAGTCCGCACGCCCCGGCAATCCGTTGCGATTCCCCGCTGCCTGGGCTGGCGGCTCGTTGGCTGTGGCCCGCGCCAATCTCGCCATCTGGCCCGGTTACTCCACGGCGGTGTCCGCCATCAACGGTGGAGTCCCCGGCCCGACGATCCGCGTCCGACGCGGCCAGGACTTCGCGACGCGAGTTCAGAACAACCTTGGTGAACCTTTGGTGCTCCATTGGCACGGAGTATTAGCCCCGGAGCGAATGGACGGTCACCCGCGTGACCAAGTCGCCGCCGGGCAGAGCTACCAGGTTCGCTTTCCGGTCCGCCAGCGAGCGAGCACTTGCTGGTATCACGCGCACACGGACCAACTGACGGCGGAGCAGGCTTACGCCGGGGTGGCCGGTTTCTTCATCATCGAAGACCCGGCGGAAGCGGCCTTTGGTTTGCCTTCGGGCAGCCACGACGTGCCGCTCGTCTTCACGGACAAGCGGGTCAGTGCTTCCCGCCAATTGGTTTATGCTCCGTCCATGATGGATGTGATGTCCGGTTACCTCGGCGATGTGATGCTGGTGAACGGGACGCCGGATGCCTGGCTGTCGGTGGATCGCGGACTTTACCGCTTGCGGCTTTTGAACGGATCGAACGCTCGTATCTACAAGGTTGCACTGAGCGATGGGCGACCGTTCGGCCTGATTGGCACAGACGGCGGCCTGCTGGCATCACCCGTGTCCGTGACTTCGGCGATGCTTGCGCCCGGACAGCGTTTGGAAGTGCTCGTGGACTTTTCAGCATACGCGACTGGCACGTCGGTTGTGTTGAAGAGCCTCAGCTTTCCTGGTGGCGGAGGCATGATGGGCGGCCCGCAACAGGGCACGGAAATGGACTTGTTGCGCTTATACGTGGACAGCGCGGCGAGTGGAAATGCAACCGTTCCGGCGACGCTGCAACCGTTCACGCCCCTCAATCCGGCACAAGCCCGGCGCACGCGCGCCTTCACGTTGGCCATGTCCGGCATGGTTCACACCATCAACGGGCAGCTTTTCAACATGCAGCGGACGGACTTCACCGTTCCATTCGGGGACGTGGAGATTTGGGAATACCGGAACACCGGCACTGAGCCCCACCCCATGCACGCGCACGCCGCGCTTTGCCAGGTGTTGAGCCGCAGCAGCGCGGCATCGTTGCCGCCCGAAGATGGCGGCTGGAAAGATACTGTGCTGGTGAATCCGGGCGAGACAGTGCGCGTCCTCACGCGCTTCGACACCCATTCCGGCGTGTTCGTGCATCATTGCCACAACCTGGAACACGAGGATTCGGGGATGATGCAGAACTTTGAAGTGCTCCCTCCGCCAGCGCTCGCGCTCCGCCGGGACGGCACAAGCGTCACCCTTTCCTGGCCGGAAGCGGAACAGGATTGGCGATTGGAGTCGTCGGCTGAGACGAGCGGCGCAGCGTGGGATTTGGTGGCCCAGAACCCCACCCTGGTCGGCGGTCGCTGGACGGTGACAGTCAGCGAGACAACGGGCCGGCGTTTTTATCGGCTGGTCAAGCCATGAAGTCGGCGGGACTCGTGGAGCGTTGATTCAAACCCGTTTGGGGTCGAGAAGACCGTTCAGAACCTTGGGTTTGCGAATAAAGTTTGAACGATTCCTGCCGTGGTGTAGTCTATCCGCCGTGAGCAAGCTCACCAAAATTGCCGCGATGTTGGCGCTGGTCCTCTATGGACTGGCGTCAATGCACTGCATTTTGGAGGGCGTTCCCGGTTTCGATTTCCTCAAGACCTGTTGCTTCGTGGATACAGGGGCTTCCAGCCCGAAGGATTGCGAAAGCGACGCGTGCGTCGTTGAGAGCGGGAATTACCGGGCTGAAGAACTGACTGTCTCCGCGCCCCAGCCGCTGCTCCTCCTCGCCCTGCTTTCCTCGGTGATTGAAGTTCCGCTGCCCGAGCCTCAAGTCGCATCGTTGGTCGCGTCGGAATCTCCGCCGGAACTTCCCAGAGTCTGGCAATTCTCCCATCGCACGGCCCTTCCTCCCCGTGCGCCTTCCATTGCTTCCTAAGTAGTCCCGTTCGGGACTCCATCTCCGTCGTGGTGTGATCTCACGCCGCGCGCTCTCATTTGCCGTAATCCAGTCGTTTTGTGTTCGTGGTTCGTGTCCGTGTCTTGTTTGAAATTTATGAAGCAAAGAATTGATTCAACAGTTTTGCGTTCCTTGGCCTGCTCGCTGGCCTTCAGCGGCGGCTGCTTCTTGGGATTCGCTGCCCAGGCGGCTGATTCGCCCGCGCCACCGCCGCCCGTGAGTTCGGCGACCAATGTCCTGACGCTGGACGGAGCAGTCCGCCTCGCGCTGGAGAACAATCCTGAACTGCGCGCGTCCAGCGGGCGCATAGATGCGGCCACCGGTCGCGCCTATCAGGCCAAGCTCTGGACGAACCCGGAATTGACCCTTAGCGCGGAGGATTGGCCCGTGAGCGGGGGTGGAAACTTCTCGGATTCGAAGCAGACCATCGGCGTGGCGCAGACGATTCCGTTTCCCGGCAAGAAGAAGCTCGACCGCCAGATCGGCGTTTCCGGCGTCCGGCTCTCGGAAGCGGAACTGACCCTGCGCCGCGTGGAACTGGTTCGCGACGTGAAATCTGTTTTCTACCAGGTGCTCGCCGCCGAACGCTTGGTGGATGTAGCCGGCGAACTGGTGAAGGTGGCGGAGTCGTCCGCCTCGACAGCGCGCAAGCGGGTGGCTGCCGGGGCGGCTGCCGATCAGGAGCAATTGCGCGCCGAGATTCCGCTCGAACAAGCCCGCACCGAACTCTCGGGTTTCCAACGCGAGTTGACCACGGCCCGGCAGACGCTCGCTTTGTTGCTGGGTCGCCCGGATTTGACCGAAACCCCGTTGTCGGGCGCGTTGGCGGAAACTGCCAGCCTCACGCTGCTTGACCAAGGACCGGAACAATGGCTGCCGAACCACCCCAGCGTGCTGGCGGTCAAGACCAGTCGAGACCGGGCGGAGCTGGAGTTGCGGCGGGCGCGACTTGAGCCTTACCCGGACGTGCGAATGGGTGTGGCAGGTGGACGCATTGGCGAAACCGGACAGTCCATCATTCAAATGGGACTATCCATCCCACTGCCGATCATTGACCGCTCGAAAGGCAAAAAGCAGGAGGCACAAGCCAATGTTCGCATCGCGGAGGCCGACCAGGTCGCGGTCGAGCAACGGCTGTTGCGTGAGTGGGGCACGGCGAGCAAGCGGTTTCGCACCGCCTTGGAACAGGTGGCCAACTACCGCGAACGGATTCTGCCCAAGGCCAACGAAGCCTTGCGGCTGGTGCAAAGCGGTTTTGAGCAAGGCAAGTTTGGCTTCATTGACCTGCTGGACACGCAACGCACCACCGCCGAAGTGCGGCTCGCCTATCAGCAAAAGCTGCTCGAACTGAACGTCGCCCAAGCTGAACTGGAGTCCCTCGCAGCGGGAGGAATTCAACGGCAACCAGGCAAGACTCAACCGTGAAAGCGAGGATACCGTGAGCACCATAACGAGACGGCATACCTTCATAGCCCTGGCGGTTCTGTTCCTCACCATGATGGCCAGCCCAGCGTGGGCGCGCCTGCCGAGGCCCATTCAGACGATGGGCACTGCGGTCTTTGTGGACCACGACACCCAGTCGCTGGTGTTCAAAGCTGGGAAGGATAACAAGCCGCTGGTGCTCGATTGGAACAAGGACACGGATTTCCTCAGAGACGGCCTAGCTGTTACCGCAGCACAACTCAAGAGCGGCATAGCCGTCTCGATTCACTACCGCAAGCCCACCTTTGGAAGACCCTTGTTGACCAAAGTCTTTTGGAATTCTCAAACGACACACTGAACCCCTTAACACACCGACTCGAATTTTAGCATGAAGACGAAAATGACTCTGAAACTTGCCGCGCTGGCGAGTGTTGTGGCCGTGGCGCTGTTCGCCGGTTGCAAGAAGCAGGAAACCCATAACGAGCATGATGGTCATGACCACTCCGGCCATGCCCCCGCCAAAACCAACTCGCCCGCCGCAGACGATCATCAGGGCCATAACCATGGCCCGGGCGAGCACGCTCCCGCACCCGCCAAGTAAACGAGTGAACGACAAAGCGAAGACTATGAAACCAATGACGATTTCCAAGCTGACCGTTCTGCCGCTGGTGGCGGCGGTGACTCTACTGACGGCCTGCTCCAAGCAGAGCGAACCCGCAGATGACGGACACGGGCACGGCGCAGGCGGACATGGCGAGGCCAAAGCCCATGTCGAAACCAAGGATGGCGTGGAGATGTGCACCGAGCACAACGTGCCGGAAGCGCAATGCGGCATCTGCAAACCGCAACTGGCGGGGACACTGAAACCTGGCGAGTCGGCGAAGGTGCGACTGGCCGCCAAAGACTCGGCCGCCATCGCCGGCGTGCAGACGGACACTCCGACCGTAGGGACGATTGCCGACGCGGTGGAGTGCTACGCCGAACTGGCGTTCAATCAGAACAAGCTGGCCCAGATTGCCGCGCCGGTGGGCGGTATCGTGCAGGCCGTGGAAGTGGACCTCGGCAGCAAGGTCGAGGAGAAGCAGTGCGTGGCGAACATCTGGTCGGCGGCCATTGCGGAAGCGGTGGCCAAATCGGTGCTGACGCATCAGACGCTGGACCGCGAGCGCAAGCTGCGCGCCGACCGCGTGACCTCGGAGAAAGACTTGCAACAAGCCGAGGCGGAACATCGCTCCGCCTGCCAGCAAGCGCGCACGTTCGGTTTCAGCGAGGAAGACATCAACCGGATGGGGGCGAAGCCCAATGACCCAGTGTATCTGGAAGTGCGCGCGCCTTTTGCGGGTGAAATCGTCGAGCGCAACGTCGTGCGTGGTGCGCTGGTGGAAGCCGGCAAATCGTTGTTCACACTGGCGGATCGCTCCACCATGTGGGCGATGCTGAACCTTCCTGAGTCGGCGTTGGCCCGCGTGAAAGTAGGGCAAACGGTGGAACTGAGGGTGGAATCGCTGCCGGGCCAGATGTTCACCGGGAAGCTGACGTGGATCGGGGCGGAAGTGGACGAGAAGAGCCGCATGGCTCGCGCCCGCGCCGAGGTGGCGAACCCCGATGGGTTGCTCAAGTCCAGGATGTTCGCCCAAGCCCGCATCCTGACGCGCAACGCGGAAGGCGCGCTGTTGCTGCCGCCCTCAGCCATTCAGCGCATGGAAGGGAAGAGCTTTGTCTTCGTGAAAGTTGAGGACGATTTATTTGACGCTCGCGCGGTCCGTCTCGGGGCCAGCTTCGACGGAAAGGTGGAAATCGTCGAGGGGCTGAAGGCGCAAGAAGTAGTGGCGGTGAATCACGCCTTCCCGCTCAAATCCGCCTTCCTCATTTCCCGGCTGGGCGCGGGATGCGCGGATGACTAGGCCGAGAGCAATCATCACCTGAAAGACTTTCCCATGCTTAACTGGCTCATAAAATCCTCGCTCAAGAACCGTCTGCTCGTCGCCATCCTGGCGTTGGTGCTCATCGTCGTGGGCGGACGCTCGCTCACGAACCTGCCGATTGACGCCTTCCCGGACACAACTCCGGTGCAAGTGCAAATCAACACCACGTTGCCCTCCCTCAATGCGGAGGAAGCGGAAGCACAAGTCACCATTCCGGTGGAGTTGGCCATCAGCGGCCTGCCCGGCCTCAACAACATCCGTTCGGTGTCGAAGTTCGGCCTGTCGCAGGTGGTGGCCACGTTCGATGATGACACGAGCATCTTCCGCGCGCGGCAGCTCATTACCGAGCGGCTGCAAACCATTGAGCTGCCGGCGGGCATCGCGCGGCCCCAGCTTGGCCCGATCTCCACAGGATTGGGCGAGGTGTTCCATTACGTGGTCCGCTCCGACAACAC
>CAZWJC010000299.1:0-8370 GCA_964634255.1 uncultured Verrucomicrobiota bacterium
GGGCATCAATCACCCGAACCAGCGCCTGAATGCGTTCGCTGGGCGGGCATCAAAACGGGCACTAACAGTGTTACGCCGAGTAGGGATTTGTTCAATCAAGTAGGCCCTTGTTCGCTTGATTCACAGACATCGCTTTGATAATCTCCTTGTCAATGCAGCACTTAGAGAAGTGACCGCTGCCGAACGGTTTAGGCGAGTATCGGGCTGCCCGCATGCAGCGGGCAAATCCGACAACTGGCTCCAGTTCATCGATCCGTCTGCCATCGGCGGGGACACTTGGATGTTCGGACGGTAACACCGAGTGATTAAGGCGGCAGTTGCCCAACTCGCTGGTTTAGTTGAAGCACTGGTTATCCAGGCGAAGCGCTGAGTACCCGATTATTCTCCAAGACGGTTTCATTCACGCTGGTTTCTCCATGTCTCAATGTCGCCGCTCGACCCACACCACCGCGGTCTGGGTCTATCTTCCGTGGCATCCTTGGACCTGCGCCGCTTTCGTCGCGACGCTTGCGGTCAAGCCTACCCTTGGAACGTCTGAGGAACGGGTCCTGGCTGCGACTGGATAGCCACCTGGGTCTCCGGGAACTCAGCATCTGGAACAGCGCGTGTTCGCAATTAGAACTTTCCAGTCCCATTTATCTTCTCGGATTAGCCATGGTTGCCCGGCTCTTCGCCCAAGACCCGCGCCTGTGCGCGGAAATCGTTTTCGCCACCCCCGAACGCCGCGTGCTCCTGAAGGACTTTATTGAGTCGCTACAGCAGAATCTCGAGCTCATCGAACGGGGCGACAAAGACGAGTTCGTTGCCCGCTTCCAGAATGTTGCGGAGTGGTTCGGGCCTTTCGCGGAAGAAGCGATGCGCGAAAGCACGTTCCTGGTTGAGAAGCTGGTGCGTCAGTTATGACAGGGTGAACGGGCGGCAGGTCGCATAGCGCTCATGGTAAGACACCGAAGCGACGCTCCGTATCAACCTCACGCGGCATACACGCTGATTGGCGCTGTCAGCTGTGGGTGACCTGTGTTTCCCGGTCCGGGCTCAAGGTCACTTGAGCCGCATCAGGTCGTCGGCCACTGTCAACTCGTACACCGGCGCGTTGTATTCCTGGGAAAGCCCGGCCATCGCGGCGTTGACCTCGGCAATGCGGTCCGGATAAATCACGCCTCCCATGGCGTTGGTGAAGTGAGACAGCAGAATCAGTTCATCGTTTACCAGTAGGCAAAGTGGATGGCCACTATCCCCGCCTGCGGCATGACCGAACCAGTCGGGAAACCAGAGCGACTGATCGAAGAACACGCCTGAACCGGCGAAATCGGCCACGAACGCCTGCTTCCAGTGGTTGAAACCAACCACCGGCACGAAGATCTCGCGCTCGCGCCGGCGGCCAAGGAAATCGTAAACGCTGACTTTCGGATTGCGCAGACGCTCGTGCAGCAGTTCCCGAAACCGCGGTGGCGCCACGCGCAGGAACTCGATGTCCCGCGGCAAGTCCTCATCAAGCAGACCGATCGTCAAGTCGGGCACAGCCACGCAATTCGTCTGGGCGATCATGGTCCGTGCGACGACGCGGTTGTCCGCCGTAACGAACTCGAACCGGTTCGTCGGCCGCGTGCGATTGTGACTGGCCATGATGAGGTGCCGCGGGGATATCGGCGTCCCCGGCGAGTGATAGACCGCTGCGACGTTGAAGGGCGAGAGCGCGGTGAGTCCTTTCGCACCGAACAGCCAGCAGTTGGTGTTGCGAAGGGTGACGGTGGTGGAGGTGGGCGTCCACTTCTGCGCGAGAAACACGCGCCGCGTGCGGTTGGTATCCACTCCATTTCGGCCATGCACCCGGTTGGAAATCCAATACGCGGAGTTGGTGGCGAGGACGCCGAGCGATGGCACGACGACCGCCGGCGCGTTGGAGGCGGCATTCGCCCGTCCCACCGTCGCGAGCAAACCCCTCGTGGCTTCCGTCATACCACGCGCATAGTTGGCTTGGTCGCGCACGACGAAACGCCGCACTCGGCGCGCTTGAGGGCTTGAATCATACTTCACCACGCCCTCGTCAGTGATGGTCAAGGCCACGGGCTCGAAAGCAAAGAGGCTGTTTTGCAGCGTCGGATCCGGAAGGCTCGTCGACACCGGCGGTCGCAAAACGTAACGCTCGCCTTCCCGCACCAGGTCGTATCCGGCGAGTGAAGCCAGTATCCCTGCACACCACAGGTTCCTCGTCCCCGCGAAGAGCTTCGTGCGGCGCTCTGGGGACACCGTCCCCAGCAAAAACCGCAGTGGATCGGTGGTTTCTTTCTCGAGGGCATAAATGAAGTACAGCTGGAGCTGTGGCGAGGCTTCTCCGAGCAAATCGCTTTGCTTGGCTTGCCAAAAGGAGGCATGGCCCGCATTCTGCCAGAGCCCTCCGTCGAAGCAGGGCACCCAATAGATGCGCAAGCCGGACCGCATCAAACCAACATACGCCTGCGGGTCGAGGGCCACGTTCCATTCCTTAAACTCCGCTTGCGACGCCTCGCCGATGAAGACCATGACCTTGCCGGCTTTCGCTCGAACCAGCGCCGGATCACGATTGAAGGCGGCGACCACGTCGCGCATACTCCCCAGCGTTACGATGGCAACTGGTGCCGTCGCCTGTTGGAGCGTGTCGAGAATCGCCGCAACGCCTGTCTGGAACTGTGCTGGCTGATCCAGACCTTTGTCGTCCGGGCTGCGGAGCTTCGCTCCGAGGCCATGGAACACGCGCACGTCGCGCCCGGTGATCTGGTTGAGTTGAGCCACGGCCGCGTCACCTGGACGCTTCACCTGCACGTCCCCTTGGTCGAGGATAATGCAGCGGATGTCGAATTCCGGAATCGCAAAGGCCGTCGCAAGATCGAAATGATCGTCCGGATCGTCGTGCGGATGGAATAAGTCCGTGCAGTAGATGAGTGGCACACGCGACGGCGAAGCCGCGGGTTGCGCGGGCAAAGGCGAGGCGATGCTCAGAACCACCAGAAACGATAGAACTGCAGCGATCGTGCAAGGGGAACGGCTTCGTCTCATGGCGACGTCATTAACTACGCCGGCGGCGGCGGGACAACCGTATCGTAGCTGATCGGTTTCACGGTTTTGCCGTCTCCCGTCTTGACCGTTCGTGTCTTCTCGTCGAAGAAAAGTGCCAGTCCCAACCGTTCCGACATCTCAGCGAGGCAAAGGACCGTGTGCGCGCGGATGGCGAGTTCGACGTTCGCCACAGGCGTTTGCCCCGACCGGATGCAGTCAAAAAAGTCCTTCTCCAGACGCTGGATGTTCTCAGTCGAAGCGGGATCATTGAACTCCTGTGCCTCAAACTCTTCCGTAAAGATCGTCTCGGGCTTCAATTCAACCTTGTTGCCCTGCGAAGCAAAAAAGAGCGTCGCCTTGCGCCCACGCAGAATGTCCGGTAGTCCGACTTGATTGACGGTGGTACCGGCTACCACCAGCGTGAGCCCGCTCGGAAACTCGGTCAACAGGTGGGTGGTATCGGTAATCTCCCGGTCCGTGGAGACTTTCTTGGTCCCAGTGCAGACGACGCGGCGCGGGAACTCCGGGTTGCCGCTGGCAATCATGAGGGGCTGGAACCGGTGCGGCAGCAGGTTGCCGATGATGCCGGAGTTGTAAGCGTAGTACTTGTGCCAAGAGAAGTAGTGGTCCGGATTCCAGGGAATCTTGGGCGCGCGGCCCAGCCAGCGATACCAGTCGAGATTCTGCTCGTTGGCGTCGGCGTCCACCTCGAACGTCCATTCACTGTTCTTGGGGTTGTTCCGGCAGTAACTCCCCTGCCCCCAGACCAGCGGACCGACCTTGCCGGCTTTGACCCATTCCGCTGCTTTGTGCCACTTGGCGTCCATGCACCCCTGCGAACCAATCACGTAAGTCTTGCCGCATTTCCGGACCGTGTCATAAACCTCCCACGCTTCATCAAGGTAACGCGTCATCGGTTTCTCGCAGAAGACATGCTTGCCAGCATCCAGCGCGTCAATCGAACACTGGGCGTGCCAGTTGTCCACGGGCGCGAGTACCACGGCATCAACGTCCTTGCGTTCGAGCAAACGCCGATGATCCCGGTGGCAGTCTTTCGCCTCCAACCCGATGAACTTAGCTGCCTCGTCCAAATGCTTCTGGTACAGATCGCAGACAGCCACCTGCACGATATTGTTCTTTTGCGCGTCCTCCTTCTCAAGGCGAATGTGCGCCATGCCCTGCTTGCCCGTACCAATGTAGGCCACGGCAATGCGATCGTTCGCGCCAATTACGTTGGCGGACGGAGCTTGATTCTGCCCAAAGACCGGCGTCCTAAGCAACGAGGCCGCCCCGGCGACTGCCCCCAAGGCGGCAGCCTTACGGAGAAACACGCGGCGAGTTTCACCACCTCGATGCTGAAAGCGATGCTTCTGGTTCATAAACGCGAATCGCGACGGCACTGACCCGTTGCTGATCAAAGCTAGCAACGCTTGGACGGGGGGCGCAAGGGACGTGTTCACGCCGGATACGAAAGGAAATGGCGGTCACGGCGAACGAAATCCCCACACATCTGAGGCATCGGACCGCGGACAGTCCCTGTCCGCAGCGCGGGGAAGCCGCCCGATGGGGTGGAGGTCCAGCTGGGATTGGCAGGTTTTGCCGCTGCGCCCGGTCCCCGGGCGCGCTCCTCCTGTCGCCACTTCCGTTCACACCCGTTCACGCCGGACGCGACCGGCATGCACCGTCTCCCGGCGTGCTTACACTATTCAGGCAGACCAAGTGATGGCAGGCTGGCGTTGATTCCAACGCTCCGCTATCTTCGGCCCGTCGTGAATTCGGATTGCGTGAAACCGGTTCGGAAGCCGCGCGGTGCGCCGGCGATACTCCTATTCCTCGTCAGTGCTGCCTTGATGCTCGAAGCTTGGTGTGCCCCTGTCGCTGCTCAGCCCAAACCGAATCCTCCGAAACGCGCGGTCGCGCCGACGGATTCTACCCTGTTGGCTAAGGCCCAAGCCGGCGCGCTAGCGAGCGTGGAGGAAATCGTGTTTGCCGCCCGCAAACTGAATCCCACCGATGGGCACTGGTACGCCAACTTCAGCTACTACGCCCACGACCCGGACCGGAAAGCGTACGCCGAAGGCACGAAGCTCTACCGAGTCAATCTCCGCACCCAGCAACTCACGACCTTGCTCGAAGACGCACGCGGAGGCGTACGCGATCCGCAGCTCCACTATGATGGCCGCAAGCTGCTGTTCTCCTATCGCAAAGGCGGAGAGGAGACATACCACCTTTACGAAATCAACATTGACGGCAGCGGCTTGAAACAGCTCACGGAAGGGCCGTTTGACGACATTGAGCCGAGCTACCTGCCCGACGGGCAAATCGTCTTCGTCTCCTCCCGCTGCAAACGCTGGGTCAACTGCTGGCTTACACAGGTCGCCGTCCTGCACACGTGCGATGCTGACGGCAAGAACATTCGGGCTATCTCCAGCAACAACGAGCATGACAACACGCCGTGGCCGTTGGCCGACGGGCGCATCCTCTACACGCGCTGGGAGTACGTGGACCGCAGCCAGGTGCATTACCATCACCTGTGGGCGACAAACCCTGATGGCACGGCTCAGGCAATCTGGTTCGGCAACCTGCATCCGGGCACGACGATGATTGATGCCAAGCCCATTCCGGGTTCGCACAAGATCGTGGCGTCGTTCTCGCCCGGGCACGGCATGAAGGAACATGTGGGCACGGTTACGGTCGTAGATCCGGACGCCGGACCGGACGAAGCCAAGTCCGCACGGACGATCAGCAAGCGACCAGACTTCCGTGACCCGTGGGCCTTCTCGGAGGATTGCTTTCTCGCGGCGCGGGGCGACAGCCTGGTGCTGCTCAATGGCGAAGGCGTCGAACAGGTCGTGTTTCGCCTGCCGCCTGAAGATCGCAACGCTGGCTTGGAATGCCACGAACCACGCCCACTGGGGCCGCGTCACCGCGAAGTCGCCATCCAGTCCAGGATTCGTTCCGATCAACCTGCCGGCCGCATGCTGCTGGCCAACGTCTATGACGGGCGCAACATGCAGGGCGTGCAGCCAGGGGACATCAAGAAGCTGCTCGTGCTCGAAACGCTGCCCATGCCCATCCACTACACCGGCGGCATGGAACCGATCAGTTATGGCGGCACTTTCACGTTGGAGCGCATTCTGGGCACGGTGCCGGTCGCGGAGGACGGCTCGGCATACTTTGAACTGCCAGCGCTGCGGAGCGTGTTTTTCGTTGCTTTGGATGAGAACGACCTGGCGGTGAAGCGCATGCAGAGCTTCACCGCCGTGCAGCCGGGCGAAACCACGAGTTGCGTGGGTTGCCACGAAGCGCGCTCGCGCTCGCCCGTAACGGGCAGCCCCGAACCCGTCGCGCTGCGGCAACCACCCACCAAGATCGAACGCATCGCCGGCGTTCCCGACGTATTTGATTTCCCGCGCGACATCCAACCAATCCTGGATCGGCTGTGCGTCGATTGTCACGGTTACGAGCAGACCGACCGCGGTGGCCCGCGAGCCGGGCGATTGATTCTGGCGGGCGATCGCGGCCCCATGTTCAGTCACAGCTACTACATGCTGACCATTGCCCGGTTGTTCTCCGATGGCCGCAACCAGCCGGTGAGCAACTACGCTCCCCGCACGCTCGGTTCGTCCGCCAGCCGCCTCCTCACCAGACTCGACGGCTCTCATCACGACGTAAAAGCCAGCCCGGAGGAAAAGGCGAAGCTGCGGCTCTGGATCGAAACCGGCGCCGCCTATCCAGGCACCTACGCGGCCTTGGGTTGTGGGATGATCGGCAACTACGCCGAGAACCAGCAAGTCAACACCGGCGACGACTGGCCAGAAACGCAGGCGGGCGCGGCGGTCATCCAGAACCGGTGCGCCGGCTGCCACAGTCAGCCCGCACGTCTGCTGCCGCGCACGCTGGCCGACGAACGCGGCGTCTCGTTCTGGCAACCTAGTCTGGACGATCCGCGCTTGCTCACCAGCCGCCACATCGTCTTCAACCTCTCCCGTCCGGAACGTTCGCTTGCCCTGCTGGCGCCGCTCGCGAAAGAAGCCGGCGGCTGGGGACTCTGCCGCGAGGCGAATGGCAACACGCCGGTATTCGCGGATACGCAGGATGCGGATTACCGCAAGCTGCTGGCCATGATCAAAGCCGGCACACGATTCTTTGAAACCAAGAGTCCACGCTTCGACATGCCCGAGTTCCGGCCGCGCAACGATTGGGTGCGCGAGATGAAGCGCTATGGGATTCTGCCCATCGAGATGGGGGCAGATGACGTGCGCGACGTTTACGCCGTCGAGCGCAAGTATTGGGAGTCGCTCTGGTATCGCCCCACAGAGCGAATCGCGGGAGTGAGTCGCCGAGAGCATCCATGAGCGGGAAAGTCACAATCGAACTTCAGCCCCTCGGGCAAACCTTCGTTGTCAAGCGTGGCACGCCGCTACAGGACGTTCTCTTTGCGCACGGCGTCGAATTTCCCTGCGGCGGACGCGGGCGCTGCAAGGGATGCAAGATTCGCCTGCTGGCGGGAGAACTCACGATCACCGCGGAGGAACGAGCGAAGCTGACGCCAGAAGAACTCAATGCCGGGTGGCGACTGGCTTGTCGCCACCGCGCCGAGCAAGACCTGCGGCTGGACCTCGCCCAGTGGGAAGCCGCGATTCTGACGGACGAGTCCATCTTCGAGTTCACTCCGCAAGAAGGTCTCGGCATCGCCGTGGACCTCGGCACGACGACGATTGCGGCCCAACTGCTCGATCTGCAGACGGGGCACGTCCTGGCGGTCGGGACGGCGTTAAACGCGCAAGCACAGTTCGGGGCCGACATCATGAGCCGGATTGACCTGGCCGTAATGGCTGGTGGCCAGGCGAAACTCACCCAAGCGATCCGCGAGCAGTTGGGCCAGCTAACCGGCGACTTGCTAAACCGCGCCCAAGCGGATCCGGCGCGACTGCGTCAGGTGGTCATCGTCGGCAACACGGTCATGCATCACTTGTTTTGCGGGCTGAGTGTCGAGCCGCTATCCCGTGTCCCGTTCGAATCGCCCTCGTCGGGCGAGCAGGTGCTGCGGGCGGGCGAGTTGGGCTGGCCGCTGCCGGCCTCGACGCCGGTGCGATTCCTGCCCTGTCTTGGCAGCTTCGTTGGCAGCGACTTGCTGGCGGGCGTCCTCGCAACCAAGCTGCACAACAGCGACCCGCTCATCGCGCTCGTGGACTTGGGCACGAACGGCGAAATCGTGCTAGGCAACCGCGATCGTATCCTCTGCACCTCCACCGCCGCCGGACCCGCCTTCGAAGGCGCGCGAATTTCTGTGGGCATGCGGGCTGCCACCGGCGCCATTGCCCAGGGCCG
>CAZWJC010000300.1:0-8314 GCA_964634255.1 uncultured Verrucomicrobiota bacterium
AGCAGGAGACGCGTTCTCAGCATCAGCACCCGATGGGGACTAGGGGCGGTGTTCATGTTGCCCACCAGCAAAGCACCAGCGCCCCACGGAAGACAAGCCGCAAGATGCCCAGCGGTCGTGTCCGCCCATGGCGAATTTCTTTAGGCGCACAAGTTGTTGGCGATGATGGGTTAGAATTTGGTCTGGGAATTTGTCGTGCTTAGTAATCGGCAGCCGTAAGCCGTGGTGTCGCCGCTGTCGCCACGACGAGGCTTCGAAAAACCTTGCGAGTTGAGCGCCAGCATGGTTCGCTTGAAGCCAAGCTGAGGTGGCAGTCGTTCGGGCAACCATCTCTGAAGTCAACAGAAGAATTGAACAAGAGAGTTGCTATGAAGAAATCCATTCTCACGCTGATCATCATCACTTGCTCCCTGCTTGGCCTTCGCGGTCAAGGGACGTTGCTCTACAACATCTCTGTGCCGGGCCGTATTGTCGCTCACGTCTATGGGGCGGATATGCTTGGCTTCAAGTCTGGTAACACCGCAACGGAAACTCCAGCCGGCTCAACGGTCTATCTTGGAGAGCCCCTCGCTGGCACAGGTTGGTCGGCTGAGTTGTTCGGCGCGGCAGGCACAGGTCAATCGGAGTCGGCCTTAGCCGCCGTGCCAGGCTCCGTTACAGCCTTTCGGACCGGCGCGTCGAGCGGAACGTTTGTTCCGAGCACCTTGGTAGTACCTGCCGTCATGGCCGGAGGCACTGGGACATTCCAACTGCGCGTCTGGGACAACCTCGGTGGTACACTCACATCCTGGTCGACCGCTCAGTCCGCTTGGCAGAAGGGACAGATATCTGCGGGCAAGTCCTTGCTGTTTCTGGTAGAAAATTCGGGGACCGACGCCAACAATCCTGCCGCCATGGTCAATTTCCGTAGTTTCAACATCATCCCTGAACCCACAACAGTCGCTTTGCTGCTACTGGGTGGGTTGGGGCTGTGGAAACTCCGCCACCAGTAGTTACCGCGGCACTCGGTCTGGTTTCTCAACTCTGGAAGTCGGACTGTGAATGCGTTCACCGAGACAGCATGATGCAGCTCAGTTTTTGCGCCGGAAGATGCTTTCGCTGTCGGCAATGTTCAGCACGGCCAAGTCCACCCCAGCCCCTGGATCGCGCTCGCGGGCGATCGTCAAGAGTTGCGCGATCCGCTCGCTCACGCCCGCCGCGAAGTATTTGACCGCTCCGACGCTGCCTTTGGCTGGAAACACAACCAGCAACATGCATTCGCTGTCCACTTGCCGCACAAAGAGGCTGTGTCCGTCGCCTTGTTGGTAAGTACTGGAAAAATTCGCCTCGCCAATGAGATTGGCGATGCTCTGGTTAGCCATGAACGCTCCGGAGGCGAGCGCCGCGATGGTGGTCAGATCGAATTGCCGGGCATCGCCTTGATGGGTGATGAGGAAACCGGCCTGATCGGTAACCAGCGCGGTGGTGGCATCGCACTGCGTCAGCAGTTCGCGGAGGGCGGCGTCAATCCGCTGAACGTCGGCCTCAAGCAACTGGGGCAGCGTGGACATGTCATGCGTACTGCGGCACGCTCTGGCTGATGAACTTGTTCAGCAGCATGCGCGTAATCATGTTCAGGGTTTCGAACACGCCTTCGCATCGGTTTGCCGACGCGGTGAAAGACGGCACCTGTACCTCGCGGTTGTTCAACAGGAACTCCATGTACTCCACGGGGGCGACGTTTGGCAGGTCGCGCTTGTTGTACTGCAGCACGTAAGGGATGTCGTTCAGATCCATCTTCAGTGACTTGAGGTTATCTACGAGGTTTTGGAAGCTCTCGGCGTTCTCCTGCATCTTGTCGTACTGCGAATCCGCCACAAAGACGAGCCCGTCCACCCCGCGCAAGACGAGCTGGCGCGTGGTGTTGTAGATCACCTGGCCAGGCACGGTGTAGAGCTGGAACTTGGTCTTGAAGCCCTTGATGGACATCGCCTCGATGGGAAGGAAGTCGAAGAAGAGCGTGCGATCCGAACTGGTCGCGAGCGAAACAAGTTTGCCTTTGTTACCGGCGCCGGTTTGGACGTGGTCATGGACCTGCACGAGGTTGGTCGTCTTGCCGCCCATGGCGGTTCCGTAATAGACGATCTTGACCTGCAGTTCCTTGGTGGCTTGGTTGATGATGGCCATAGGTTTTTATGTGGCTTTCGGTTTGCGATCCAGCTCCGCGGCCAAAGCGGCAAGCTGGGACGAAGGCAACGGCTCTTCTGCCCGGCCGAAGGCCGCGAAGAAGACGTTGTTCACGCGGAAGATTTTCCACGGCACGTTGCCAACAGTGAAATTCAGGTTGTTCAGGCTGCCCATGCGCAGTTCCGCCGTGCATTGGCTGACCTTGCCGAAGATCTGGGGCAGGAACGCGGCCAGGGTGTCACTGTTGTAGGTCGCCGGCACGCGGCTTGCCACGGCGAGACCGTCGGGCAGTGCGACCAAGGCGCCGGCAACTCCCGGCAGAGAAGTGGCGCGGGTGACCAGTTCGTTGGGCGTCGCGCCGCGCTTGAGGAAGTCGGTGGGCGGAGTGGCCGCCGCCTGTTTCTCCGCTTGCGCCTTCTCTTCGTCGTAATCGCGCAAGGCGTAGAAATTGGTGTCGGCCGATTTCGCCGCCACCGGGGCGCTGACCGGGGCCGCATTGCCGAACCCGGGCGCGCCCTCGGCTTGCGGGAAACCGAAGAAGAGGTTGGGAATGGTCTCGTCCACCGCCACTTTGCGCTGGGCCTTGGCCGCCGGCTTGCGCCGCGCGATGAACAATGGCGCGACCACGCTCAACGGCAAATCCAGCGCCACACCGTCGCTGGGCGACGCGTGCGGCGGCAACTCGGGCCGAATCCAAGCCCGCACCAACTTCCACGGAAACTCCACCTTCCCCTGGCGGAGACCCTTCTCCAGAACGGCAACCGGGAACACCACCTTGGCATCCATCAAATTCATCTGCGCAATCTCGAGCCGGATCGCTTGCGGCCAAGCATTCATGAGACTTAGCAGCGGCACCTCCAATGTTTCCGTGCTCGCCGGGGGCGGGTTGTTGGCCGATGCTAGGTTTGCACCGGCAGGCGCCGGAGCTGCGGCGGGCGGCGATGTCGAACGTGGCGCAAAGGACGGCAGCGGTGTCCCCTTGCCGTTGCTGCCATTGCTGCCATTACCTCCATTCGCCGCCGGCTGCATGAGCGGGTGGGCTGTGGAGGGCGGCGACGTTGGGGCTGCTGGCGACGCGGCTGACGGAAAGACAGGCTTGGGTGGGCTGGTCGGCACCGGCGGATACCCCGGCGCGGCTGGCGCAACAGCGCGCGCTGGCAACGCCGGTGCGGCAGGAGCGCTCGGAGCGGCCGGAGTCATGCCTCGTTGGAAAGCGGGCGGGGTCGCGGTCGGCGGCACCGAATTGCCGGGCACGATCGGGTTCGGCGGCTGTGCGGCTGCTTGGTGAGTTGTGGAGGACGATTTCTCTGGCGCGGCCGAGATGACCAAGCCCTTGCCCCGCGCGCCAAAGGGGCTGGTAACTTCGTCGGGAACCTCAACAACCTTCTGATCGGCGCGGCGCGAAAGCTTGGCTGCTCCCAGACGTGGCAGGATTTCGCTCAACGGCAACGAAACAAGAGCATTGTCCGCATCCGCTGTCGGGGCAAACACATGGGGAGCGGCCTGCCGCAACTCGCCAAAGGTAATCTTGACGACCCCCAACGGCAGTTGAGCTACGATCTTCGCAATCGGCACGGGAATGGTCATCTGTCCCACGGACCGTTCCTGCAGTTTCGACTTCAATTCCGCGGGCAATGTGTCCAAGACCGGCTGGAGCGGTAGATGCAGGCTTTCGCCGTTCGAAGCGTGGGCGGCGGGCGCTGCCGCGGGGGAGGCAGCCTTGGGTGACCCGGGGGGCGGCTTGGCCGTGGGGGGCGGCGGACCCGCAGGCGCGGGCGACGGCGGCGGGGACGCCGACTGGGCGGGCTCGGATTCGTCGCGCAACCACCGGTAGGCCGCTTTGAACAGGCCACTGACCTTGAACTTTGCCCCTGGGGTGAAATTACTCATGACTCGCGTGTCGGTTTGAGCATCTACACACACCCACTGAGCCGCCGTCAGCTTTCCCGAGCCGACGGGCCAAACAACCGGACATGTGCGATACGCTTTTCATTGCTGTGCTGCCGAGTGAACGGTTTGCGTATGACATCAGAGGCAAGATGCATGCCACGACCGGCATGATGTCCAACCGCAACCCGAGGATTGGAACCGGCGGCGGCCCGCACGGCTGATTGCATTGCTCAGTTGCCAGTGCGGGTCGGCTTCTTCAACCTGCCTCACCGACTTGCTGTCGGGGCGTCCATGTCGGGGAGAACCGGACACAAGTCGCTGGGCATGTCCCATCCGTGGACTCCCTTGTCCTTAGTTTTGCCCTCTTTTCGGCGGTGGTCCATGCCAACATCAGGCCCTTGACCCTGCACCGAACACCGGGAACCGCACCAACCCAGCTAGATTACCCGGTTTGTAGGTCACAGGTGGCCGCCGGGAATGCCTCCTGCTTAACGCGGAATAATTGCAGACGGGAATTTCATGCTTGTGTTTGCGCCGCTCCACGGCTAGCGGTTGATCAGAACGGATGGAATCACGACCGAAAATCTTGCTGGTAGACGACGAGCCCGATTTGCTGGAGATGTATCGCGAGATTCTCGCGCAGCTCCCGAGCAAGCCGGAGATTCGCACGGCAGGCAACGGCCCGAAGGCCTTGGCCCTCTTGGAAGCCGAGCCCTACCGTGTCTTCATCTGCGACCTCAAGATGCCGAAGATGGACGGTCTGCAGGTCCTGTCCGTCGTGCGCCGCAAGTACCCGCGCCTGCGCACAGTCGTCCTGACCTCGATGCAGGATGAGCAGTTCCGCTCGCGCGTGTACGCGTTGGGGGTGGACTTGTTCTGGCAAAAGCCCGGCACCGAAGAGGAAATCAAACTGTTCCTCGACTGCTTGGAGTCGTTGTTGGGCCGCGACACCGAGTTCGGCTTCCGCGGCGTTCAAAGCAAGAGCCTGGTGGATATCATCCAACTGGAGTGCATTTCCCAGAGTTCGGTCTTGTTGCGCATCATCAACGGGCCGCTGACCGGACGGATTTGGATCACCGGGGGCGAATTGGTGGACGCCGAAACGGAAGGCACACAAGGCGAAGCGGCCTTCCAGCGCATTCTTGCTTGGAGGACCGGCAGTTTTGAGTCGTTGCCCGCCGAACCCGCACGGGCCCGGACAATCTTCAAGTCCTACAACGCCCTGCTGCTCGAATCGGCCCAAGCCTTCGACGAGTCCCGATCCACAGAACCCATCGCCGAGGCCCAAGCCGTCGTGTCTCCAGCCGTCGCGGCCATGAACGCCGTGGCGCAACTGGACGGCGTGGAATTCGTCCTCGTGGCCAAGAGCGATCCCGAAAAGACCTTTGAGAGCCGTGGCTTGGAAGGCCCGGAAGCAAAGGCCGATTGGACACGCGATACCCTTGCGCGTTTCAGCGGCATCGCTGATCGCCTGTCGGCGGGCCCGCTGCAACAAATCGAAGGTCTGGGACCTCAACGTCACGTCGGGTTAGCCCCGGCGGAGGCGGGTAGCTTGGTCGTGGGTTGGCAGGCCAAGCTGGCAGGCCACGAAGTGGCTGAGAACATGAAGAAGGCCGTCGCGTTATGGGCGTCCTGAACCTGTTTAACAAGCCGGCGCAGTCGCCCCGGCGCTTGCCGTTTGGCACCTTCACGGTGGACCGTGATGGTCGGGTGGTAATTTCCACACTGCCCTCATCCTTCCCGGCTCCGCTGGTACGCGAGCTGGGCCAGCACGTGACTGCGACCTTCCGCCAGGCACAGAAAGCCGATGTGCCCTTGTCCGAACTTGTGATTCGCTATTCCAGTCTGAAGATCACCGCCCGCGAGTTGCGCGGCGGCGCGATCGTATTCCTGTCACCTCAAACGCCGATTTCGCCGACGACTTAATCTCAAGCTCCTCCCGCTTATGGCCAACAAACAATTGGACCAATTGATCCAGCAGATGGAGAACTACCTCGAATGCTGGAAACAATTCAACAACTTCGTAAACCTGGCACGCGGCAAGAAATTCGCCATTGAGGACGAGAACCAGTTCCTCGAAGTCAAGACCGTCATCGTGCAGGAGCTGGAACTAATCCTCGCCTCCGTGGAGGTCGCGTCCCCCAGCAAGGAGGAAGTCCACAACCTGTTGGGCATGGCGCCCTCCCTGCGTTACCTTGGCGAGATGAACGAAGGCGCGCTGCGCAATCTCGAGAATCAGTGGCACAAGATCTACATCGGCTGGCACTCGATCCTCGGTCAATTGAAAGTCAAGCAGCGCAAGGAAGACACCAAGTCTTTCCTCTCCTTCGGCGGCAAAGACAAGAAGTAGTCTTGGCTCACACCTGAGCGCTCGCTCCAGACTCCATCTTTGCACTTGTGTCGGTGGGAACTTTTGCGTTTCTACCGGCCATGCCAGAGTGGCTTGCCATTGTCATCCTCGGGGTCGTCGAAGGACTCACCGAGTTCATTCCAGTTTCGTCCACCGGCCACCTGCTGTTGGTGGAGCATTTCAAGGGCATCCCGAGACAGAGTGATCTGTTCAACATCGTGATCCAGAGCGGTGCCGTGCTGGCCGTGTTGCCGGTGTTTCGCGACCGGGTCAGCCAATTCGCCTTTCGCTGGCGAGAGAAGGCCACGCAAGATTACGCCCTCAAGATTGCCCTGGCATTCTTCATCACAGGCATCGGCGGATTCGCCTTGAAGAAGGCGGGGCTCGAACTGCCGGACACCGTGCTGCCCATTGCCTCGGCACTGTTGATCGGTGGCCTCGCGTTCTTGGGCATCGAATGGCAGTTGAAAGGCAAGAAGCTGAAGGATCAGGTGACGTGGAAGGTGGCGATCGCGGTGGGTGCGGCACAACTGATCGCGGCGGTCTTCCCGGGCACTTCACGTTCCGGCGCGAGCATCCTCTTCGCATTGCTACTTGGGCTGAATCGCCCCCTCGCCACCGAATTCTCCTTTCTGGTCGGCATCCCGACCATGCTGGCCGCCGGCGGGTACGAGATTCTCAAAGCGCTCCGTCAGTCTCCCGCGGATGCATCGCCGGAGAACTGGCCCATGGTCGGCCTGGGTTTCGTGGTGTCCGCCGTCGTCTCGTTTGTGGCGGTGAAGTGGCTGCTTCGGTATGTCCAGACGCACACCTTCGCACTGTTCGGCTGGTACCGAATTATTCTGGCTGTGGCGATTCTCGCTTTGCTCGGCCGCTAACACCCGTCACCGCACCGAGACCAGAGAGCAGCCGTTCATTTCGATCACCGACTTGTCCAAGCCGCCACACCGGCCCTCGATCACCACGGTGTCGCCAACCTTGGCCAACGGCGTCCGCGCGCCGCTGGAAGTCGTCCCCACGAGATGCGATCCGCTTTCCGTGGTGAAGACGGCACTGAATTTCTCGGGGGGCACAACGGTACAAACCAACCGCATCTGGCGATCGGTTGTCTGCAGCAGCACGTGGTAATTCCGGGTCAGCAGCGGTTTGTCGAACCCCACGATCTCCCCCTGCACCTTGAAGACCTTTTTGCGATAGCGCGCGTCCGCCGCGGACACATCGGCACGATAATGGTTGGCGAGGTCAAGCGCGTTCACGGTCTCGCCCTTCTGCAAGGCCGGCAACGTATTCATCGCTGGCGAAACATGGTTGATGATTGGTTCAGCCGGCGCCGCCGCCTTCACCGCCGCCACCTTGGCCACCGCTTCGTCCTTCTCCTTCTTGAGCTGGGCCGTCTCCTTTTTCGCCGCAGACAAATCGCCATTCAGCTTGTCCCACTCCTTCTCTTTGCGCAGTAATTCCTCGTAACGCGCCTTGGGAATGGTCACCGTCTCCTGCGCCCAAGTGGCCGGAAGCAACACCAGTAGCGTCACCAAGCCGACCATCCACCGACCAAGAAGGGTTCGTTTCATAAATTTGGTGCGGCCACTTAAACAGAGTCACTCCCGGCTGTCAAACCGCTCGCACCCATCACCAACCCCATTCAGCACTTGACTCGGTCCGCATTCTTGGCGATCCCACCCCGCGCACCATGACTCCATCGCCCGCATCGACTTCGACGCAGTTCGTCTAAGGGCTTGGGCTTTACGATTCCACGATGCTGGTCGCTGGTTCGATGATTGGCTCGGGCATCTTCATCGTTTCGGCGGATATCGCCCGACTGGTCGGCTCACCGGGTTGGCTACTCGTCGTCTGGCTAGTCACCGGTGCACTCACGCTCGTTGCTGCGCTCAGCTACGGCGAACTGGC
>CAZWJC010000301.1:0-8308 GCA_964634255.1 uncultured Verrucomicrobiota bacterium
GATCCGAGCGTGCGGGGTGTAATCTTCCGAATCAGAATGGAATTGCTCGGCTTGTTGCCGGGGAAAACCTTGTGCGGAACGAGTTGCTCCAGCGCCGCACCACTCTTGCCGGCAGCCAGCAACTCGGCACGCGCTTCCTCGGCTGTCTTACCTTTCATCAGCGCCTCGGTCTGCGCAAAGAAGTTCGAGAGCAGCGTGGGATGATGGTCGCCGATGGGATTGTGCGTCTGCGCCGGCGCGATGAAGTCGGTCGGGATCAGCTTCGTCCCCTGGTGGATGAGCTGATAGAACGCGTGCTGGCCGTTCGTGCCGGGTTCGCCCCAGATGATCGGGCCGGTCGAGTAGTTGACCACGGTTTGGTCGCGAGTCACGCGTTTGCCGTTGCTCTCCATGTCGCCCTGCTGGAGATAGGCGGGCAGGCGGTGCAGGTATTGGTCGTAGGGCAAAACCGCGTGGGAGTCGGCGCCGAAAAAGTTGTTGTACCACACGCCCAGCATCGCCAGGATCACAGGCATGTTTTTCTCCAGCGCAGCAGTGCGGAAGTGCTCGTCCATGTCGTGCGCCCCCGCCAGCAACTCCTCGAAGTTGTCCATGCCAATGGCAACGGCGATCGAAAGCCCGATGGCCGACCAAAGCGAATAGCGTCCGCCGACCCAGTCCCAGAACTCGAACATGTTCTTCGCGTCAATCCCGAACGCCGTGACTTCCTTGCGCGCGGTGGAGATGGCGACGAAGTGCTTGGCGACGGCTGAGGCGTCGCCGGTGGCCTTCAGGAACCACGCCTTGGCCGACTCGGCGTTCATCAGGGTTTCCTGCGTGGTGAAGGTCTTGGAAGCAATGATGAACAACGTAGTCTCGGCTTTGCATCGCTTGAGCGTCTCGGCGATATGCGTGCCGTCCACGTTGGAAACGAAGTGAACCCGGAGTCCCGGCTTGGCGTAGGGCTTGAGCGCTTCGGTGACCATGACCGGCCCGAGATCCGAGCCGCCGATGCCGATGTTGACGACGTCCGTGATGGCCTGCCCCGTGTAGCCTTTCCACGAGCCACTGCGCACCGCGTCCGAAAACTCGCGCATCTGCTTGAGCACCGCGTTGACCTTCGGCATCACGTCTTCGCCATCCACGACGATCGGGCGGTTGGAGCGATTCCGCAGCGCCACGTGCAACACCGCGCGATTCTCCGTGACGTTGATCTTGTCGCCGCGGAACATCCGGTCGCGCCAGCCTTCCACATCCGCCTGGCGGGCCAGCGCGAAAAGCAGCGGCATCGTGTCGGGCGTGATGCGGTTCTTGGAGTAGTCGAGCAAGAGGTCGCCCAAGGTCAGCGAAAAGCGTTCGAACCGCTGCGGGTCGCGGGCAAAGAGATCGCGCATGGGCAAAGGGGCGATCTGCGCCTGGTGCGCTTGCAGGGCCTTCCACGCCGGAGACTGTGTCAAATCAATCGTCATCCGCATATTGATTGCTGACTCACCCCCGAGAAGCAATCAATTCGTGGCGGCAACACGGTGCACAAAGTCAGCGCGAGGGCAGGACGGTGACTTGTGTCTGCGGGAGCCAGCCCACCCGGCGGGGGCCCGCGGTGACCTGCAACCAGTCGTCCTTCCGATCCAGGACGCGCAGTTCCGCACCGTCGCGCGCCGTGAAGGCAGTGGGCGATTCCTCGAACGGTCCGTTGCGCACCGTCGCGTCGCCCACTGTCACAATCGCCGTCTCAACGCCCAGCCGCATCTGCGAGCTCCCGCCCAACCCCGCCCCGAGGAGGACGGTCAGCGCCGCAGCCAGGAAAACCCAATTGCGCAGCGGGCGCTTCGCCAATGGACGGAGCTGCCCCATGATCAGCAACGCGAGCAACACCCAGAACGCCGCTGTGGTGAGGAGACTCCATTCTGTGAGGCTAAGCACCCCGAGCGCGCGCTCCGGCAACCCGGGGCGCAACGTCGGACCCTGAACCTGATTGCGGGCATAGCGCAGGTTGGCGCGCACATCCGGATCCCGCGGGGTGAGCGCTTCGGCTTGCCGGTATGCAGCGATCGCTCGTCCCATCCGTCCCGCCTTGAACTGCGCATTACCCCAGTTGAAGTACAGGGCCGGCGAGGACATGCCGCCCTGGAGCAACCGCTCGTAAGCCGCCGCCGCATCGTTGAACTTACCTGCCTCGTAAAGCTTGTTGGCGGCGTCAAAACCACCGCTCGTCGCGCCAGCCTCGGGTGCGCTGAACGCCGCAGTCGCCATCATGACGACTGCGCCAGCCAGGGCGAGAGAGAGCATCCGCCTCATGCCTCGAACCTCCGCAGTTGTTCGATGACAGCCTCCACGCGCGGAACGATGGCGGCAAGTTCCTGGCTTGATTGCACGGGCGCGTACCGCGCGAAATTACAGGTCTGAAACAGCTCGTGAAGCGACGCGCACGCCGTCTCCGCCAAACCGCCAAATTTCAAACGCTCGTCCACGATGGCTTCGGTGATAGCCGAAGCCGGCAGGTCCAACCGTTCACCGATCTGTTCCTGCAACACTCGAAACAGCGTGGCAAAGAAGGCTTCCGACTGCTTCTGGCCTGCAAGTCGTCGCAGCTCAGCCAACCCGTCGTTCACTATCTGCGCAACCTGCTTGCGCCGGCGCAGGCGGGGATTGTTGGCCAAGGCATCCGCCCGTTTGCGCCATACCACCGCGCCCAGCCATGCCAGGACGGGGATGGCTTGGAGTGCCCAGAACGAGGGCCGCAGCGGCAGCGGTCCCTGCACGGTCGCCAGCGTCCCCAGATGCTGCTTCAGCCCCACGATGTCCTGCGCAGGTGGCGCGTTGTCTTCGGTCGCGGGCTTGCCCGCGGCGATCACCGGCGCGACCGTTGCCGCCGCACGCACGGTGAGTTCTATCGGCGCGCTCTTCAGCGTCCGATACGCCTTCTGCGCGGGATCGAAGAAGCTGAATTCGACGGGCGGAATCGCCTTCAACTCGGCGTTTTGGGGTGCGATGACTTGCTCGAAGAGTTTCATGCCTTCTACTCCAAGCGGAGGCTTGGTCTCCACCTTGGATGTCGCGGAGTAGGTCTTGAAATCCTTCCATGCCCGCTGTTCCGGTAAAGTCAACGCGTCGAACGCACCGTGGCCGGCAAGTTGAATGCGCACCGTGATCGGATCCCCCACGGTGACATTTGTCGGGCCCGCGCTCACCGCGAGTTCGAAGCTGCCGACCGCGCCATTGAAACTGGCGGGCACGTTGTTCGTCGGCAGCGGCAACACCCGGAACTCCTGCCGATCCATGGAGAGGGCAACGGGCTTGGGCTGCGGGCCAAGGCGAAAGAAGTCGGCGGGATTCATGGTGATGCTCCCTTCTAACGGGCCGATCCCAAGGGCGCCCGTCCGGGTGGGCGTCAGTGTCACCAGCAGCGGAATCACGCGGAATGGCACGTTCCCGACGGCCCGCTCAAAATCCCCGCCCTGCGTGAGTTGGCCGGCCTGAAGTCCATCGCCCGCGAGCGGCGGGAACTGGAAATCGCCGAAGCGCACGCCACTCCGGAGGTAGAGTCGCAGTTCGAGCGTCACGATTTCGTTGACGTAGCCTTCCTTCTTGGGCCAGACAGGCCAGAGAAACGCGGCGGAGTTGGCCAACGCAGGAGGCGGCGCGGAGGGATCTTCACGGAGCACCTGCAACTTCAGCGGCTCGCTGGACAACCGCTGACCCGCCAAGTCCACCTGAAAGGCTGGAATGGTAATCTCCCCAGGTTGCGTTGCGACCAAGTTGAACCTGAAGCTCTGGACCGAGGTCATCTTGCCGTCTGGGCCCATGCTGGAATTCATGCTCTGGCTGATGCCTGCGGCCACTTGAACCCCCGGGATGGCCGGCAAACGGGGATTGCTTTGCAGCGAACCGCCTTCAAACGTCAGCGTGAGCCCGACGGTCTCCCCCACCACAACCGTCGTGCGATCCAACGAAGCACTGAAGCTGGCCGCCCAAGCCGGTACGGCCAGACAGGCCACAGCCAAGCCGAGGCAGACTCCCAACCCCAGCCGTGCCGACACTGCCTCTGCTCTGCGCGAAGCTCGATCTGTAAACACCCGCACCATTGCGTCCGCTGATTGTGCCGGTCTGCCGCCGCGACGCAAGTGCGCGCTCACCGAAGGCTGCCACAAACCGGCGCTGTCGGACGTTGGTATGGACAACCGAGGCGGGATTTTGTTCGGACGAATGGGCAGCCGCCGGTCGCAGAACCGCATCTGCGAAACTGAAGCCCAGAAACAAAATGGGCGACTCCGTCAGAGAGGCTTACAGCCTGTCTCTCATTGCCTCATCCGGCTCACGGGCTGGGCACCAGGTAGCAGCGGGTCCAATCCGGTTGCGGCGGCAAGTCACGGGCGGTGACTTTGGCTTTCCACTCGGAGTCGGTCATGCGCGTGGTCGGGCCACAATGAAACTCGTAATGACTGAATACCGGCCCGGCATAGACCGCCCGGTCGCCCGGGCCACAGTCTACGGCGATCAACTTCAGGTGAACGTTGCCTACACCCTCATGAAGTATGCTACCGGGATCGCCGACGTCTGGATCTTCCGGATCAGTATGAACATCCGTTACCAAGGCATCCCATGGGTCTCCTGCCCAGTAGTAAGAGTGCTGGGCTCGGGTATTGAGGTAGAACAACCCTGGAAACCACCCGCTATAGGTCCGAACGCCGGTGTAGCTCACAGAGAGATCCTCGACCAGTCCCTGCAAAAACGCCGTCTCGGAAGGTGCAAGCGGCTGGCGTGCGAGTTCCTTTTCGGAGATGCCTTGGAGCGTGCTCATGGTTTCTGCAAAGCGCTCCAGGAACTGGACGCGGTTGGTCCAGATCGCTCCCATGGAGTTGGTGATGGGCGGGTTTCCTCCCCATGGATCATAGTAAGTCGGCTCAAAGACAACCGTTCCCGACCTGGTCATTGTCGCCGCTAGGTCACGCGTGCGCAGCGCCATGCCTCTCATCCGAGCCCAGAATGTGGGTCGTGGCTCGACATAACCTTGCGGGTATGAGCAGAGGATCATTCCCGTGTACGGTTGCTTGGCGTACAGCACGGTGTCGTGCCGAAGCTCGGTCCACGACGCCAGTTGGGTATTCAGCGACTTCATGGCGGCGGGCCGGGTGCGCATGGCTTCCGGGTACTCGGGCCCGGTCGTCGGGGTGGACAACTCGCGCAGGCAGGCAAGCCAGCATGTGTAGATGTTGTTGGTCCAAATGGCGGAGTCTTGCGTGGCCACGACGTTTCGCACGGCGGCGAGGTTGTGCTGATACGGTTTGCCGTCGCGCCAGTACGGGCGGCCGTCGCCTGGTGTGAGGGTTGTGTTGGAAATGCGCGCCGCGATTTCCGGAACAATTTGGTTGTTGCCAAGAACCGAGAACGCCACGTCGAGCGCGCTGGGAACGCGGCGCATGACCTTGTCCTCAAGACCCGGGATGCCGTTTTCATCCCACATGATGGAATCGAACGTGCACTGGCTATGCGCCCAGCCATCGAGGGTAAATCGTTGGCCAAGGAGGCAGAACGTGCGCGGCAGCTTGATCTGTTCGTGAGAGAGCGGCGACCAGAGATAACCGCTACGGATGCTCTGCACCCCGACATCGCCAGACATGATTCTCGCCTGCAGGTTGCTGAGTGCGGATGCTGTGGCGAGGTTTGCCGGTGACTGGATGCCTGCGGCCGTCAGCAGGTCGTTCAATTGCGGCACCGTCAGGCAGTCCGAGGTGCCGACGAACATCTGGAGGATCTCGTCCAGCTTGGCCCAGTTGGCCTGGCGATTGGCCCGCGTCGCGAGCATGTTGAGAGCCGCGGCTCCGGAGAGTTCGCGCAGGGAATTCTCGACCGGCGCGGGAAACGTGTATTCGAACCCGCTGAATCGGAAGTCAATCAAACCGCACCACATCATCGCCCGGAAGTAGCGTTGCAGGACCGGCGAGGTTTCGTAATGGCCGCGCACTTGGAACTGCGAGAAATCCACGAAACGATTGGTGCCGAACATCACAACACTGGCAGGTTGGAGGTTGCTGATGGCCGCCAGTGTCGCCTGAATTTGCGCTGTCTGCCCCAGGGAACCGCTATTGTTGGTTCCGGTCAGCAACGTCCTGGCAACGGCAAGGAAGTAATCTGCATCCTGCACCCCACTCGCCATCGCCGTGCTGGCAGCCTCGTTCCAGAGCGTAGGCACCTGGTCGGCCATGCCGCGCAAACTGCTCTCTACCAGCCGGGCCAGATAACTCTCCTCCAATTCCTCCAGCATGCCCATGTACGAACGATGCCAGGCATGGAGCGCCGCGTCGGCCGTAAAGAAGACCGGCAGGTCGTCCGTAAAAATGTTGTAGAACACATCTGTGAAGCTGGCAGCGCCAAGTCGTTGGCTTACCACGAAGCCGTTTGTCCGGAATACGGCGAACTCCTCGGCATTCAGTCTGAAGTCCGTCAGCCGCTTTTCCACGGCGTTGGTAGCGTTGTAAACGGCTGGATCAAGATTGAAATCACTCCAAAACTCCGCCGTCGTGGGATCGAACGAAATCTGCGGCAGGTATCGGTTGGTGAGGCCGTAGCGCGCGACGAAGTCGTTCAACGATAGCTGCCCCAGACGCTGGAGTTCCTTGCTGAACTCCGTGCCGTAACCATACACCGTTTCCCCGCCGCCGTCCTCCGCCAGCTTCACATTGGCCACCACCCGATAGACCGCGCGATCTCCTTGTAGCGGTACCGCCACCCTCAGTTCCTCGTCCGAGACGCCCACGCCGCCGTTCACCGGCCCGGCCACGGTGAACCAGTCCTGGAGATTCGTGCTGCACTGGATCGTGTATTCGGGAACCATTGCGCTCACCGGCAGGCCAAGCCGCGAGTGCAGACGCAGCTCTCCTTGCGCACCGTGCGATTTGAAGCGGAGGTCAATCGTGTCTCCAGCCATGCCGGGCGATGCCGTAACCGCCATGACTCCCCCGACCACCAAACACCACCATGTTTTCGCTTTCATAGTCACCTCTCAGTGGCGAGACACTACACCCACCCGGCAGAAGCTGTAAACAGGTTTCCCGTCCCGTGGACCGGAGCGCGGCTGTCCGGTCGCCAAGCAGAGGGGGGCGTATCAATTTCCAGCACGCCACGACATTCCCGCGCTACAGCGGCTGAGACAGCTCCACAGGTTCAGGCCCTTACGAATCGCCGTTTCAGTTCACAACGCGAGGCGGATTTGGACCGGTGGCAATGTGGCGCTACACTTCTCTCCATGGCATGCACAAACGCGTTTCTGGAACTACTGACCTCCTGCGGCCTGGCCCTGCTCGGCCCGGATCCGCGACCTGGCGTTTTGCCGGCAACAGCGCTGAACGAACGGCTGACGATCCTCTTCAAACAACAGGCCGCACCCGCAATCGTCCAGCCTGCCACGCGCGGATTGATCCTGCTGTGGCACGATCACCTGGACGCGGCCCACACCATCGCCCAAGGCATCGAGAATCCCGACGGCAGCCTCGTCCACGCCATGATGCACCGGCGCGAACCGGATTACTGGAACTCGAAATACTGGTGGCGGCGTGTAGGCGAGCACCCCTGTTACCCGAAACTGGCGAGGCGGGTGGGCGAGTTCCTGCGAGGCAAGGGCGAGGCCGACCTGGCCACAAAGCTGGTTCCTTCCGGCAAATGGGATGCCTCCGCGTTCGTGGATGCCTGCGAAGCCGCGGCGGACCAGAAGCCGGTTTCCACACATGTGCAAGTACTCCGGGAGATTCAGCGGATGGAGTTCGAAACCGCGCTCGCGCACTTTCTGGACGACAAAGCGCATTGACCGCGGGGCGGATTTCTGCCACTGGCTCCGCCCGCATGAGTGAGTTCCAGACGGTCCTCGGTGCGGTGTTGCCGGTCTTCGGCATCATCGGCGTGGGCCTTTTGATCCGGAAATTGAATTGGCTCACCGAAGAGGCCGATCAAAGTCTGCTGCGCGTCAACATCAACCTCCTCGTGCCATGCCTGATTCTGGATTCAACGTTGGGCAACACCGCACTTGCTGAGTGGCGCAACTTGCTGCTGGGCCCCGCAGTGGGTTTCGGCACGGTGGCGCTCGGCATGGCTCTCGCCGCAGTGGCCCGCCCATTACATGGCCTCCGCGAACCGCGGGCTGCTCGCACGTTCGCGGTCAGCGTCGGCATTTACAACTACGGCTACGTGCCCATCCCGCTCGCGCTGCTTCTGTTCGATAAGGCGACCGTGGGCGTCTTGATGGTTCTCATGGTCGGGGTCGAGACTGCGCTCTGGACCCTGGGTGTGATGGGGTTGACCGGCCACCGGCCCGGTCGGGACTGGCGCAAGATCC
>CAZWJC010000302.1:0-8294 GCA_964634255.1 uncultured Verrucomicrobiota bacterium
GCCCGGGCGTTGGCCCGATTGGCGTCGCGAAGCACTTGGTGAACTTTCTGCCCGGTCACAACGTGGCGGGCTTGAAGTCGCAGACCGGCGCCGTGAGTGCCGCGCCATGGGGCAGCGCCAGCATCCTGCCGATCTCGTGGATGTATATCGCTACGATGGGCGCGCAGGGCTTGGCCGAGACGACAAAGGTGGCGATTCTGAACGCCAACTACATTTCCAAGCGGCTGGAGCAGCACTTCCCCACGCTCTACAAAGGCCCGGGCGGCTTGGTAGCGCACGAATGCATCTTGGATTTGCGGGCGTTCCACAAGACGACCGCCGAAGATGTGGCCAAGCGACTCATGGATTACGGGTTTCATGCGCCAACGTTGTCCTGGCCGGTCGGCGGCACGCTTATGGTCGAGCCGACGGAAAGCGAGCCGAAGGCCGAATTGGACCGTTTTTGCGACGCGATGATTGCCATCCACGCCGAAATGCAGGCGGTGGAAACCGGGCGGCTGGACGCGTTGAACAACCCGCTCAAGAACGCACCGCACACGGCGGACACGGTGGCGGCGGACACGTGGACACGGCCCTATTCGCGCGAACAAGCAGCCTTCCCGGTGTCCGCGCTACGTGAGCATAAAACGTGGCCCGCAGTGGGGCGCGTGGACAACGTCTTCGGCGACCGCAACCCAGTATGCACCTGCGGCGGTGTGGAGGAATACGCAACCGGCAGTTGAGTCGGCCCCCGCCGCGTGTTAAATAGCCGGCGGACCGAGAGACAAAACGATTGTTACGATGAAGATCACAGACATTCTGCTCGCCGAACACATTGTGTTTCACAACGTCTTCGATCACATCGAACGCGTGTTGCCGACGTTGAAAACCGCTGGCGAGGTGCGGGCACTGGCGGCGCTGCTGGAGAGTCTGTTGCACAACCACTCGCACACGGAGGACGATCTCGTGCTCGCGCCTTTGGAACATTGCCTGGAGCAGATGGGGCAGCGCGACAGCTTCGAGTACGAACACCACGAGATCGATGCCAATCTCTTGCGAGTCCGCAGCGCCAAGCAGGTGGCGGAAGCCCGCCGGCTTTTGCTGCATGCCGTGACCTACTCGCGCAAGCACTTTGACCGCGAGGAACGCATTGTTTTCCCCCTCGCCGAAAAGGTGCTGAAGCGCGAGACGCTCAGTCACTTGGGCAAGGCGTGGATGAAACAGCGCGAGGGCAAGGCTGCCTAACCCACCGGCGGCGGCGTGGCTCTCAGATCATTTAGCGCAGCATCAACTCCAGCGACGAGCGCCTTTACGCGTGTTTCCAGACGGAAATCTGACGGCGCTTCGAGCGTGTAGGAAAGCCGGGTCTTGTTCTGGAGTAACCAAAACGCCTCTGCCCATTGTGGACGCGTTGCCGGATCCAGGTTTGGGCGAATGATGCCGCCGCTGGCCGGACGACCTTCAATGACTTCCGAGCCGTCAATCGGGCAGACTTCCGAAACGGCGGCGACAATCTTCTCAGCCGCAGATGCCCGGCCGTCCGGGTTGAGTTCGTAAACGTAGAAACCGTGGGTTTCCCAATCTTCGTGCAGGCACAAGGTCAGGTCAAAAACCGGCTGCCGTTCCAGCCACGCAACGTGCGCACGAATCTCGGCGGACTGCGGGTTGCGGTAGTCCCGGTTCAAATCCAATCCCGAGGCGTTTTCCCGGCGGTTGAGCGGAAAACCAGTTGGATTTAAACACGGGCAAAGGGACAATTCAGCATCCTCCGGCCAGGCGTTGGCTTCCAGCAATCGCAGTATGGCGAGCGGCCCCGCGGGTTCATCGCCGTGGATGCCGGTGCTGAGATACACGCGGCGCGTGGAGGCCGCATTCAACCCGGGCGCAGCCTCCCGCTTCAGCGTTACCAAGTTCAGCCCCGGCGCGGCAGGGATCGCGTCAACGATCCAACCGTGCCTGCGCGCGGCTTGGGTGCAGTCTCCGAGGGCAGTCGTAATGTCAATCGTCTCTCCGCGATAGCCGTCGTGGTTGAGGTGCAGGCGCTGCATGCGCAGTCTCGGTCAGGATCGGGGAGCGTTGGCTGCACGGCGAAGTCCCAGAATGGCGGCGCCACCCAGGAAACAGGCCGTAACGTCAGCGTAGAAAGGGAAGGGGCGGAGACCGAGCCGGAAGCCGTGCCATGCCAGCACGCCGCCCTCGAGCACCATGAGCCAACCGGCCCAGGATAGAATTGCGGCGTGTTTTCCGGGATTGAGCGCCAGCAGGAGGTATCCCACGCCGACCAGTCCAAATGCGCCGGCCGCCATGCGAAGCCAGTAATCGAGCATCGGATCGTAGGCGATAGGCTGGGCGCCCAAACCTTCGAGCGCGCTCTCGGCAGCTTCCCAACTGGCGAAGACGCCGAAGAACGACGCGCCCCACGCCAGAGCGCAGAAGGCCAACACCCAACGGAGAAGGCGATAACGAAGCTCCCGGGACTGAATCATGGCCGCGAAGCTTGGCTCGCGGATGGCGCAGCGGCAACCGAATTCGCCGGGGAATGAGCGGTGCCGTGGTGTTCTTCCCAGTGCGGATCCAAACCGAGGTCTTTGATCATTTGCAGGTCTTTCTCCGGCGGTTGATTGACCGTCGTGAGGTAGTTGCCAATCATGACGGCACTGGCGCCCGCCATGAAGATCATGCTCTGGAGATCGCGCAGATTCACAGCGCGACCGCCAGCCACCATGATTTCTTGAGTCGGCAGGATGAAGCGGAAACAAGCGATGGTCTGCAAGGCTTCCAGCGGTGTGAGCGGTTGGCGTTCGCCGAACGGCGTGCCGGCAATCGGATTGAGAATGTTGATTGGCACGATACTGGCACCGACTTCCTTGAGCGAGAACGCGAGATCGCAGCGATCCTCCCGGGATTCGCCCATGCCGATAATGCCGCCGGAGCAGATCTTGATGCCGGCGTTCTTTAGATGCTGGAGCGTCGTGAGCCGTTCCTCGTAGGTGTGCGAGTCGCAGACCTGCGGAAAGAAGCGCCGTGAGCTTTCCAGGTTGTGGTTGTAGCAATCGCAGCCGGCGTCCTTGAGCCGCTCCGCGACGCGCGGGTTCGTGATGATGCCCAGCGAGGCATCGCCCCGGACCTTGCCGCTGCGCCGCAGTTCCTCAAACTGTTGGCAGATCGCGTCGAGAATCGGTCCTTCCTCCAGACCGCGCCAGGCGGCAACCAACCCGAAACCGATGGCGCCGTTGCGCCCGGCCTCCTCAGCGGCGGCGAGCATGTCCTCGGTGGGCACGAGCTCGTAACGCGGCGACTCGGTCTGGTAGAACGCCGACTGCGCGCAGAACTTGCAGTTCTCCGGGCAGCCGCCGGCCTTGATGTTCACGATGGAACAGAGGTGGATTTTGTTGCCCTTGAAGTGCTCGCGGATGCGGTTGGCCCAGGCCAGCAAATCGTAAATGTCCGCTTGCGACCGGAGCGCAAAGAGCTCCAACGCTTCATCACGGGTGATCTGCCCGCCGGACAATATGCGGAGTCCCAACTCGCCAAGGCGGGCATGCGCGCCCGCGTCAACCGAATGCGTCAACATGGTTGACAGAATAGTGAACACACGGCGCGAAGCAAGATTGCTCCGTGGTGAAACGCAAAGCAGGAACTGGGAGGGGAGCGGGCGATCCGCCACTCAGCGCATGACGAGGCCCAGAATAGCGCTGCGTGCGACCGGCCCGTAGCAGCGACTGTCACTACTCAGGGAGCGATTATCGCCGAGGACGAAGAATTGGTCGGGGCCACAGTGTACCGTTTGCCGAGCCGCAGTGTACGGGTAAGTCCGAAGGTCTTTCGGGAGGTAGTTCTCATTCAACCGCTCGCCATTCACAAAAATCTTGCCATCCCGCAGTTCCACCGTATCACCCGCCTGGCCAATCACGCGCTTGACGGCATAGCTTTGGTCGGTGGGATCCTTCAACACGACGATCTCACCGCGCTTTGGCGCTCGGAAGAGACAGGTCGCACGATTGACCAGATAGAACTCAGCGTCGCGCAACGTAGGCGTCATGCTCGTGCCCGAAACGCGCATGGATTGAACGACGAAATGACTGAAGAAGAAGTGACTGGCCACCAGCATGCCGAGAACGAGTAGACCCTGGCCCGCCAGCAGTGCCCATGCGTTGAGGCTGCGACGCGCGGAGCGTGCTTTCCATGCGCCGGCGACTGCCGTCGGTTGCCCGCAAGTTACTGTGCCAATGTTCGCTTCCATGACCCCTACCACTGCATCCTGGTGGGTTAAGTATGGACATGTCGACCCGCAGCGACAATTGGGGGAGGTTACGGAACGTGGTGTCGGGCCGGCTACGGACACCGACCAGCTCAAATCCCACTGGAACTCAGTTCGTCAGATCGGCGAACTGGTTGCCGTACGCCCCGATGGCGTGGGCAGCGTGGTCGTCCGATATGATCTAGAGGACATTGGGCCTTTGAGGGGCGGGTGCCGCCGGTTGGGCTTAGGCAGAGTGGCACGCAGTAAGGAGAATGACGATTCCGCTCGCGACGCAAAGAAGCGTGGGGGAGGGGAACAGAATCCGAGCGTTTGAGTGGCTGGAAGTTGTCAGGCCGTCGCCGGACAAGTTTTGCGGATGGCCTCGCGGAGGGTTTCAAGCATGAAGGGCTTGCTGATCACCATGGCGATGCCCGGCAAGGGCGTACCGGTGGACTCAAGTAACTCGGCGTGAGCCGTGATCATCAATATCGGCATGGACGGGCTGCGCTGCTTGATGCGCTGCGCCAGCTCATCCCCGCGCATTTGCGGCATGGCGTAATCCGTGATGACGAGGTCGAACGGACTCTGCTCAAGGTGCGTTAGCGCCTCCGGCCCGCTCGTCGCGGTTTGAACCTCGTGTCCGTCGTAGGCCAACATGAGTTCCACCGAATCACACACCATCGGCTCGTCGTCCACGACGAGAATTCTCCGCTTGGGTGTTTGCGGCTTGCTCACGGCGATCCAACCTTATTGGTGAGGGGAAGATAAACAACCGGCGTGCACCTTGGCCAGAACAACTTGCAGCGTGCTTCGAAAGGCGCGAAAGCCTCGGAGAGTCACTGTAGAAGGGCGTCGGTTTGGCACTGGCGAGAAAAGTCTGGCATGGTGCTTCCAAAGCGGTAACGATGCCGGCCGAAATCCGCGGGGCAGGTTCACCGTGGTTCGATCGAAACATGAACGCTTCTCCGCACTAAAACCGACATCCGATGATTTTGCCACCCACTCAAGTGATGGTTGCTGTCTTCACGCTGGAACTCAGCGCCTTGGCGGTCACCAACCAGGTTGTCACCCATAATACGCCCCGCGAGTTTCCGCCGGTCAGTTCGCCCGCCGAATGGCAGGCGCGGGCGCGGGCAATCCGTGAGCAGGCGTTGGTCAGTTGCGGCCTGTGGCCGATGCCGGAACGGACGCCGCTCCAGGCGCACGTTTTCGACCGTGTCGAGCACGGCGACTATTCGGTGGAGAAAGTCAGTTTCCAGAGCTGGCCCGGGTTTTACGCCTGCGGAAACCTGTATCGACCGGTCGGCAAGGGCAACGGCCCGTTCCCCGCGGTTCTGAATCCGCACGGTCATTGGGCGAACGGACGGCTTACGGATGTCAAGGATGGCAGCATCCCGGGCCGGTGCATCAACTTCGCCAAACGCGGCATGATCGCGTTCGCCTACGACATGGTGGGCTACAACGACACCTCCTTCGCAAACTATCCGCGCGAAGGTCAGCCGAATGCCGAGTTCTACAAACGCCATCGGTTCTTTGCGACAAACGCCGTTTGCCAACTGTGGGGCGTCAGCCTGATGGGCCTCCAGACGTGGAACGCGATCCGCGGGCTGGACTTCCTCGAATCGCTGCCTGACGTGGACCGCAAACGGCTGGCCTGCACCGGTGCATCCGGCGGTGGCACCCAGACCTTCATGCTGGGCGCGATTGACGATCGCCTCGCCGTCCAAGCCCCCGTGTGCATGGTCTCGCACTCGATGCAAGGCGGCTGCTCCTGCGAAAACGCACCCGGTTTGCGCGTCAAGTATTCCAACATGGAAATCGCCGCCGCCGCCGCCCCACGCCCGCAACTGCTCGTCGCGGCCACTGGCGACTGGACCAAGGATACGCCGACGGTTGAAGGGCCGGCGGTGGAATCCATCTACCGGTTGTTCGCCGCCACGGACAACCTTCGGCACAGTCGCTTTGATTCGGGCCACAACTACAACCAGACCAGTCGTGAGGCCGTTTATGCCTGGTTTGAACGCTGGCTCTGCAATCAGCCCGACACGCGGTCCTCCGCCGAGCTGCCGTACGAGAAACCACCCGACACCGAGTTGCGCGTATTTCCAGGTGACCGGCTTCCGGCAGATGCGGTGACTGACGAGCAACTCATCGCGTGGCTGATCGACCAACGTCGCGCGCAACTCGCGGCGCTGCAGCCTCACAAGAGGAAGGAGATTGCCGAGTTCCGTCGCGTATTGCTCCCGATGTGGAGGCACACGCTCCAGGTGGAGTGGCCGAACAACTCGGTCCACGTCAGTTTCAAGCCAGTGCGGACGGGCGATGACTTCAAGGCGACTGAGCTGGAGATTCGGCAGGACGGCGAGCTGGAGACCATCGCCGCGACTTCGTTCCGGTCCGTCAAACGACGCTCTTCCGAGCGCGCTCCATCCAAGGTCGTTGTCCTGGCCCATACCAATGCGGCTGCGGCCTATCTCGATGCCAACGGCGACCCGCAGGGGTTGGCCAAAAGCCTGTTGCGCGCGGGGCATGGGGTGTTGGTTGTCACCCGGTTTTCGGCCTCGCCTGCGGCGGATCCTTTCGCAAACTTCTATACGACCTACAACCGGACGTTTCTGCAACACCGCGTGCGCGTTCTGCTGGCCGTGATTGCTGGCGTCCGCCCGCCACGTCCGGGAACAAATGCGCCGCTGCAAGTGGTGCTTCACGGAGAGGGCCCGGCGGGCCTGTGGGCCTTGCTGGCCGCGCCAGCGGCTGACATGGTGGTTGCCGATGCGGAGAGCCTACGGGGACTTGATGACGCGGCGTTACTGAAGCCGGATTCGTTCTGTCCCGGGATGCAGAGCATGGGCGGATTCCAAACGGCCGCCCTGCTGGCCGCACCGCATCCATTGCTGTTGCTCAACGCGGACAAGCGGTTGGCGGGGGTGGCCGGGTTGCGGCAAGCTTACCGCGTCTTGGATGCGCCAGCGCGACTCACGTTGGACAAGTCACCGCGGGAGAGTGACATCCTGCGATGGGTGGATCGGTTTTGAATGATGCCGGGGAGGCGGTTGGCCGCGGAGGTGACGGATTTGGCGACCCGGCGGATTCGCGCGCAGTGAATTTGAGGCTATTTTTTGCTCGCTAGCGGGCGGCCGATTCAGTTCCATCTTGCCCGCTTTTGCTGGCCCGGTCGGGCGGCAGGGGCGCGCTCAGCGCCAGCAGCACAACACAATTGAACAGACGATGAACGCAAACACAACCGCAGCACCCACCCCAAACGCCAGACTCCTCGCTTGGGTCGAGGAAATGACGCAGCTTTGCCAGCCCGCCAAGGTCCATTGGTGCGACGGTTCGGAACAGGAAAACCAACGACTCTGCGACCTCATGGTCGCTGCGGGCACGTTCACCAAACTGAACCCCAAACTCCGCCCCAACAGCTACCTGGCCCGCTCGCATCCCAGCGACGTGGCCCGCGTGGAAGACCGCACGTTCATCTGCGCGGACTCCAAGGAGCAGGTTGGCCCGACCAATCACTGGGCGGAGCCGACGGAGATGCGGAAAACGCTGCTCGGCCTCTTCAAGGGCTGCATGGCTGGCCGCACGATGTATGTCATCCCCTTCGCCATGGGGCCGCTGAGTTCCCCGATTTGCAAAGTCGGCATCGAGATCACCGACTCGCCCTACGTCGTGGTCAACATGCGCATCATGACGCGCATGGGCAAGACGGTGCTCGACAAGTTGGGCACGGATGGCGCGTTCATTCAATGCATGCATTCGGTCGGTGCGCCGCTTCAACCCGGTCAAGCCGACGTGCCCTGGCCCTGCGAGCCGGATCCGCAGAAGAAATACATCGTCCACTTCCCGCAGGATTACTCGATCTGGTCTTACGGCTCGGGCTATGGCGGCAACGCGCTGCTTGGCAAGAAGTGTCTCGCCCTCCGTATCGCCTCCATCGTGGCGCGCAAGGAAGGCTGGCTCGCCGAGCACATGCTCATCCTCGCGCTGACTTCGCCTCAAGGGAAGAAGCACTACGTCGCGGCGGCGTTCCCGAGCGCTTGCGGCAAGACCAACCTCGCCATGATGCTGC
>CAZWJC010000303.1:0-8151 GCA_964634255.1 uncultured Verrucomicrobiota bacterium
GTACCCAGACGATGATGCTGGGATGGTTATGCCGCTGTTCCACCATGCGCTGCAATTCCGCCTCAAACTGCAGGCGTGTCTCGGGGGTGCTGTTTTCGCCGCTGGGCATGTCCTGCCAAACGAGCAAGCCCAGCCTGTCGCACCAATAATACCACCGCTCGGGCTCAACCTTTACGTGCTTGCGCGCCAGGTTGAAACCGGCGTCCTTCAGAAACTCAATGTCGTAGCGGAGGGCGGCGTCAGTCGGTGCGGTGTAGATGCCGTCCGGCCAGTAGCCCTGGTCCAGCGTCCCCACTTGGAAGAGAAACTCGCCGTTGAGCGCGATTCGGGTAATGCCCGCCCCATCCTTCTGCAGGGCAACCTTGCGCAAGCCGAAGTAACTCTTCACCGCATCGGCGTCCCGTCCATTGTCCTTCAGGATAATCTCCAAGTCGTAGAGGTCCGGGTGGGTCGGCGACCATAACCGCGGCGAAGGGACCTCCAATCGAAACTCCCGGTTCGCCGGACCGCTGGCCCGGGCCGCCATTTCGCCCGCGAAGGAGGCCGTCGCCTCGACCGACAGCGATTCGCTCAGTCGGTTGGCTTCAACCCGCACCAGCAGTCCCGTCAGATCCGGCGTCACGCGGAGCCGGTTGATGCAGGTTTCCGGCACGGGCTCCAGCCAGACTGTCTGCCAGATGCCGGAGGCCGGTGTGTAGAAAATTCCCTGCCCCTTGTGCGCCTGTTTGCCGCGAGGTTGTCCGCCCTCGGTGGGGTCGGTCACTGCCAGCACCAGTTCCTGCTCCCCTGCCCCACGCAGGTGAGGCGTCAGATCGAAACTGAATGCGTCATATCCGCCCCGGTGTTGCCCAAGCTCCTGCCCGTTCAGCCAGCCGCGCGCCTGCCAGTCCACGGCGCCGCAGTGCAGGCGCACCCGCCGGCCTGCCCACGCCGACGGCACGGCAAAACGGCGTCGATACCAGAGCACGCTGTGTTCGTCCAGTCGCCGGCCTACGCCAGAAAGTGCTGACTCCAACGGGAAGGGAACCAAGATCTGCCCCTCCGCCGCCGGCATGTTGGTGGCTGCCTCGGCGGTGATGGCATAGTCCCAAAGCCCGTTTAGGTTGAGCCAGTCCGATCGGATCAGTTGCGGCCGCGGATACTCTGGAAGCACGTTGGTGGGGTTGACGTCCGCCGCCCAGCGTGTGCGCAACGCCGGCTCGGCCACCAACGTCTCGTTCGTGTTTGCCGCCACTGGGCCGGCCCCCAGGACCGCCAGCAGGGCCGCACTTACGGAGCGCACGAGTTGTTTTGCTCGCATCAACATTTCAGCGCCGTAAAAACTTGGCCACCGCTTCCGTGCGCGAGCGGACATGGAGCTTTTCGTAGATGCGCCGGACATAATTCCGCACCGTGTGGATGCTCACGCTGAGTTGATCGGCGATTTCCTTGTAAGCGCACCCCTCCGCCAGCTTCTCCAGCACCTCCCGCTCGCGAGGCGACAAGTCGGCCGCCTCATGTCCATGCGCCGGAGTGGATTGAAAGGAGCGAACGATCTTGCGCGCGATGGGGGCGGACATCGGTGAACCGCCGGCATGCACGTCACTGATGGCTTCCAACAGTTTCGAGGGTGCCAGCCGCTTCAACAGATAGCCGCTCGCCCCTGCCGCCAGCGCACTGAAGATTTTCTCCGTATCCTCGAATACCGTCAGCATCACGATCTGCGCCGCCGGAATCTTCGGCTTGAGGAGGCGGACACAATCGATGCCACTCATGCCACCCAGATTGATATCCATCAGGACCACGTCCGGCTGGTCCGCCGGCAACCCCGTGAGCGCCTCCTCAGCGCTGGCATATGCGCTCACGGATTGGAAACCTTTCGCGCTGCCCACGTACCCGGCGATCTGTTCGCGCAGCTCCGCTTCGTCGTCCACAATGGATACTCGAATTGCCTTGCTCATGTTTGTACCGCCCGCTCGCGTGTAAGCGGGAATCTCAGGCTCACGGTCGTCCCCTGCCCCGGCTCGCTCCGCAATTGGCATTGCCCGCCGACGTCTGCAAGCCGCTGCCGCAAGTTGTGCAGGCCGTCCTGATCCTGCGGCTGGCCGGAGGCTTCCGCACTGCGACCACCCACCGTTACGGGCGGAACGTCGAAGCCGCGGCCGTTGTCGGTGATGGTAATCTCGAAGGGCTCAGGAGACAAAGCCATGTTCACTCGCACGACCGATGCCTGTGCGTGCTTGAGCACGTTGTTCAGGGCTTCTTCGAATGCCAGAAATACGTTATGCCGCAATTCCGCCGACAACGGATGGGACGGCAGTTGTCGCGGGATGCGCACCTCGCATTCCACTGCCGTGTTCTGGAAATACTCCGTCGCGTACTGCCCAAGATACGCCGCCAGATGCTCGAGATCGTCATTGCGAGGGTTCACGGCCCACACGATTTCATCCAGCGTCTTCAGCAAATCCCGCGAGGTGGTGGCGATGGCATCAAGCTTCCCCGCCACCGGATCCTGCCCGCGTAACTCGCCCCGCGCCCGTTCGCTCATGAAGGAGATTTTCGTCAGTTTCGAGCCGATGTCGTCGTGCATGTCCTGGGCGATACGCATGCGTTCCTTCTGCATCGCCTCCTGTTGCGCCAGGCGGGCGAGTTGGGCTCGCAGTCGGCGGTGCGAGGCCCAGCGCACCACGGCGGCCACGATCGCCGCCACTGCCAACCCGTAGCCTCCAATCGCCCAACCTGTGCGCCAGAGCGGTGTCGGGATGACGAAGGAAAAGCTCGCGGAAACGTCCGGCCACAAACCGCTGGTGCTGCTGGCGCGAACCTGAAACTGATAATCGCCGTTGGGCAACCGACCGTAACGGACCCGACGCTCCGGACCATCCTCCACCCAGTCCACGTCAAAACCGTCCAGCTTGTGACGGAACTGCACGGTTTCCGGATTGCTCAGGTAGGGTGCGGTATACTGGATTTCCAGGGAGCGCAAATCCGCCCCCAATCGAATCGGGGCTGAGCTGGATCGCCAAGGGGGCGAGAGTTTGGGGCGTAGCCGCTCATCCCCCAGATTCTGTCGCGACAGCCTTACGCCATCCGCCAAAACGCTTTCGATTAAGACCGCTGGCGGCTGGGTTTCCTGTTTGAGTGATGTCGGATTGAAGACGACAACTCCCGCCGGAGTCGCAAACCACAGCCGCCCATCCACCGACTGCGCGGCGCGTGGCCAGCCCCATTGGTTTGCGGTGTTCGTCAAGACCCCCATCTGGAAACAAACCAGCGGGCGGATGGGAGGCTCGGCCTCCAGCATCCGCGTCAAAGCGTGGCTTGCGATCCGGCTAACGCTGGCACCGGTCGCATACCACACGTTCCCTTCAGTGTCGGTCAAGATTCCCCAAACCGTCTCGCCAACAGCACGCGTTTCCGACCGCAACACCCAGAGCCGGTCATTGTGGAGGCAGGCAAGGCTGGTTCCAGCTCCGATCCACAACCGGCCTGTCGCATCCGCATGGAGGGCGCGGATGGGTTGTCCCGCCAATTCTTGGGCGCTCGTCACTCGGCCGAACTGCCCCGCCACTTCGCGCAGCAGGACGCCCCCCTCGGTGCCAATCCACAGCGCGCCTTGGGCGTCGGGCAGCATCGCAGTGACCGGTTCTCCAGGCAACCCGGCACCACGACCGAAGCTCGTTAGCTTCCCACCTTCAAACCGGTGTAAGCTGCCCGACCTCGTCCCCGCCCAAACCGCGCCCCCTGCGCTTTCAGCCAACACAAGAACCGCTTCGTCGGAAAGGCCGTCGGCCATCGTGTAACGAACCGCCTGTTGTCCGTGCTTACAGTAAAGCCCGGCGCCGAGCGTACCGATCCAAAGCGTTCCGTCGCGAGCCGCACACGCGGACGCAACAAGGTTTTGAATACTGGGACGCAACTCGGTTGCTGCCTGGCTGAAGACTTCCCCGCGGCTGGAAAACAGGCCGCGGTTGCCAAAGCCCAGCAGACCTTTGCCCGCCGCGTCGAACGTCACCAGCCGCGCCGGCCCGGGGGGAATGCCGTCAGCCGCGGTCAACACCCGACCGTTGCGCGGCTGCAGCCGCACCAAGCCGTCGCCACGTGTGCCCAACCAGAGATTGCCCTCACGGTCCTCACACAACGCGCGCACATCGCTCGCCACTCCACCTGCGCGCAACGCCAGGGGCAGAAATCGGTCGCCGGCAAAACAGAACAGCCCCTGCCCGCTGGTGCCGATCCAAAGCTGTCCGTTGCGGCTTTCGCACAAACTCCAAATGCGCACGGAAGACGTGTCGCCGCTGCGGAAGTAATTCACGCGCTTACCCTCGGCCAAGTTGACCAGATACGTGTCGCCAAACGCCCACAAGTTCCCCTGTCGGTCTTCGTAAACGCCGAGGAAACCCGGGCTGCGCCCCGCAGCATCCGCTTGAAAATCCACCGGCAACAATCGGTTGCCTTTGTATTGGGACATGCCTCCGATTGTGGTAATCCACACAGTGCCGGACCGGGCCACTGAGACGTTGGACACCGCGTCGTGCGGCAACCCCTCTTTCACCGTAAAGCGCATCGCACTATCGCCGCTCATCCGGATCAACCCCGCGCTCGTCCCCACCCACAGGAAACCGCCGGGGTCTTCAGCGATAGCATTGACCGACGTGTCCGCGGGAAGCCCGCTCGCGGCGAACCGCACCAGCACCCCGTCGTCGTAATGGAACAAACCGTGATCTTGCGTGCCGACCCACAACCGGCCCGCAGAGTCCTCGCACAGCGCCGTCACCACGAAGGCCGCTTCCCCCATCGTCCGCGCCGGATTGACCGCCACAAACCGCACCCCGTCGAACCGTGCCAGCCCACGCTGTGTGCCAACCCACAGATAGCCGTCCTGAGTTTGGAGGACCGCCATGACCGAGTTATCGGGCAACCCCTCCTCTTTCGACCAGGTTCGCACCGCCAAATCCTGCAACGGCAATGGGACATCGCTCGCCTGCGCGGTCACCAGTCTTCCGACCAGCAGCGCCAGCCACAGTCCTGTGAAGATGCTCTGCGTTCCAACCATCACACGCCGTTTCCGGTTCATATGGGCTGCGCCCACAGCCGGACCCGACGCGGTCAAGCTACCAGCGTCCGCAACCCATGACACCTCACAAATCGCGGATTCCGATAACGCGAATCTCCCGGCACGAATCTCCGCCTCGGTGCACCGGGATGAACGAGCCCGAGTCATCGCGGCTCATGCCCAGGTAGGTCTGCGTGAGGTCGTTCGTGCCGAAGCTGATCCCGCAAGCTAGTACCGTGACAAGTAGATGTCGTTACAGGGTAGGGCGCGGCACTCCGTGCGCGACGTTCAGAGAACCGGTTGCAGGCAACGGCGCCGCCAGAGGCCAACGCCCTGCCCAATCCGGCGGCGCTCGCGGAGCGCAACGCCCTTCCTTTGTTTGACCGGCGCGCACGGAGTGCGCGCCCTACCCAAGTGTCGGCGGCGGGCGATCGTTTGGGCGATACACCCAGACCCAGTCCTCCGCCCGTTCACACAACCCTTTGCGGACCGGGTTCATCAGGATGTAATCGGTCTTCTCCGCAAGTTCCTGTTGATCCCTCAGCCGGTGGTCGAAGAAATCCCGTTGCCAGGCGATCCCATGGTGTCTGGCCACATACCGCTTCCAGTTTTTGACACTGGCTTGCATTTCCATGCCTGGCTGACATCCGAATGCCAGAATCGCGTGCAGATGATCGGGCATGAGCAGGCAGAGGCGGCAATACCAGATGAGCTTCCCGTGATTATGCCGCACGGCGGCCAGCACGGCGTCGCCGGTGTCCGCCTGGCACAAGTGATTCCTTCCCGGTGGCTGGCAATTGATCGTGATGAAGAACCAACTGCCAGCGGCGACCCACGAGGGAGCTTCATGCGGCAGCTTTTTGCGGACGGGCAAGTCCATGCGCCAAGCGTAACGCGCGTGCGCGCATGCGACAAACCTGAATCCGGAGCTAACACGGCTGAGACTACCATGGTAGGGCGGGCTGTCCCCAGCCCGCCGAGCGGGCGCGTGCCTGGGTGGAAGACGCCCTGGCTTGATTGGGCTTCTGTGCGGCGCGCGCGGAGCGACGCGCCCTACCCCAATGCGCGACAAGCCGTTCGTGACGGTAGGGCGGGCAGTCCCTTGCCCGCCGCTTCAGGATGTGCGGTTTCGGTGATAGCGCGGTTGGTTTGACGTTTCAATACACGGCGCGATGCGGAGATCGCGCCCTACCCAGAAGTCATTCACCCCGCGGTAGGACGGGCTGTCCCCGAGCCGCCGAGCGGCGCGGCCAGAGGCTGACGCCCCACTTGGTTCGGCGGCGCGATACGGAGATCGCGCCCTACCTTCACGTTTGAACGGCGCGCGCGGAGCGACGCGCCCTACCTGCTGTTTCAAGGCTGACTGGGGGCCAGCACGACCCGAAAACCCCGATAGTCGCTCTGGTTAGACGGGCCGTCGTAGGCGCCGCGATCCGCCGACTGGCAGTCGCCGGCCGCGTTGCTCCAACTGCCACCGCGAAACACGCGGATTGAGCCCGATGCATTGTTGCACGGGTCCTTGGCTTTACCCGGCGAGTAGTCGCCAAACCAGTCCTTGCACCATTCCCAAACATTGCCGTGCATATCGTGCAGTCCCCAGGCGTTGGCCCGCTTCAATCCCACGGGATGCGTCTTGCTCTCGCTGTTCACGGTAAACCAGGCGTACTTGGTGAGTTGGGATTCATCGTCTCCAAAACACCACTTGCCCTTGCCGCCAGCACGGCAGGCGTATTCCCACTCCGCCTCGGTGGGCAACCGATACTCGTGGCCCGCGGGCAGCTTGCCCGCCGCCTTTTCCTTTTCCTCCAGTTTCGCGCAGAAGCTGACCGCCTCGTTCCAACTCACGTTCTCCACTGGGTTGTTCGTGCCCTTGAAATTGCCAGGGTTCTGGCCGGTCACGGCTTCGTATTCGGCCTGTGTCACCTCATACACGCCCATGTATAAGGGCTTGCTGATTTCGACCTCATGGACCGGTTTCTCACCGCTCCCTCCGTCTTCTGACCCCATCGCGAATGCACCGGCGGGGATCAACTGGAACTTCATGCCAAGGGAATTGACAAAACTGCGACCTTCCAACGAGGGCGAGGCGAAAGCTGCCCCGTCGGACTCGCCCTGCATCGGCGCCAGCGAACCAAACAGCTCCGCCACCTGCCGGACGCCGTCCGCCACGTAGATGCGCGAGAACTTGTCCTTGTAAACCGCCTCGGCCTTCGAGCCCACGTCCAGGTTGAGCGTCATTTCATCCGTGAGCAGGCTGCCACGCATGGTATCGCCGTTGGACTTCTTGATGATGGCCGTGACGTTGTTGCCGCCCTGCATCTCCACTGTCTTGATCTCGGCAAAGCCCACCGGAATTTCGCCGTAGTCGGTCTGAATCTTGAGGGACGGGCTGGTCGCCTGGCCGGTGAGCAGGTCGCCATTGCTCATCACGTAGAGGTCGCTTTTCTCTCCCGGTTTGACGAAGGCAGCCTCCGCCGGCGATTTCTTGAGCAGGACGAAGCGGACCTTTTCCTTGCGCACGGGAATCTCCGCGCCGGAGGAGCCGATCTGGAAGCGGATGGTGCGGTCCTTGATGATGCCGGTGAGGCGGTTCCAGTTGACGGTGACGATGGATTCGGTGTTGGCCCGCGCGCCCTCGAAGGAGACGCCGGCGCACTTGCGCAACTCCACCTTCACGTCGCCATAGGCGGTGGCGATCTCCAGGGTCTCGTTCAGCACCTTGCCGCGCAGGACGTCGTTGTTGCGGAAGTGGATGACGTCCTCGCCGGAGGAACGCTCCTGGCCGAATACGGACGATACCGCGGGACTGGTGACGTCGGCGGCTTGAACGCACCAGGCTGGCGCGAGAAGGGCGAGCAATGTGGTGAAACAGACGGTGGGGATAGGACTTCGGAGTTTCATATTAGCGTTCATCTTCGGCTCTTATGGCGGCGGAGAATACTGAAACAAGCGGCGTCGCATCAAGCCGAGTCGTGGCAGCGACTCTTTCCAGGATTGTCGTGCGCTGCAGAAGCTCATTCGGCGGACGAAGCAGACAAAAAGCCGCTCCAGTCTCCCGGAGCGGCCTTGTGAATCGTTGGTAGGGCTCGCTCTCCGAGCGAGCCGCGGGGCGGGTG
>CAZWJC010000304.1:0-8110 GCA_964634255.1 uncultured Verrucomicrobiota bacterium
GAGTTTCAGTTCGATTTCGGCGGGGCCGGCTTCAGCGACTTCTTCGAGCAGCTTTTTGGGCAACGGGCGCGTGGCGGTCGGGCTGGTTTTCGCGGGCAGCCGCATTTCGAGGAGGAGGAGGAGTTTGCTGAGCGCGGTCGTGATGTTGAAGGCGAGATTTTGGTGACGCTCCACGAGGTTGCGCACGGATCGGTGCGGGCGGTGACGTTGACCTCCGAGGCCGGCGGACGAACCCGGACGCAAACCTACAAGGTGAAAATCCCGGCCGGCGTGGGCGAAGGACAACGCTTGCGCGTGGCGGGACGCGGAGAGGCCGGTGTGGGTGGTGGCGAAGCGGGTGATCTTTTCCTACGCGTGCGGTACGCCAAACACCCGGATTTTGAGGTGGAGGGCCACAACCTGATTCACGAAGCCGAGTTGGCACCGTGGGAAGCAGTCTTGGGCACGAACCTCAGCGTGCCGACGCTCGACGGGCGGGTGAACATCAAGATTCCGCCGGGCACCCAGAACGGCCAGAAGCTCCGGGTGCGCGGCCGCGGTTTGCCGCAGCGTGACGGTGAGGGGGGCGATCTCTTCGTGGTGGCGTCTGTTCAACTGCCGGAGCGGATCACGGAGACGGAGCGCAAGCTCTGGGAGCAGCTTGCCCGGGAATCACGTTTCAATCCCCGGCAGTAGGCAACATCGGCGCTTCCAAAATCGTGCTGCCCGGCAGGCGCTGTTATTGACGCCAGCGCCGGGAAGTGCAGTCTTGCTCCACAACACCGGTTGCCGACAGACCAAAACGATGAAAACAACCTTGATCCCGCTGATGCTTGCGGTGGCCTTCACCGCCGTGGCCCAACCTGCCAGCGATTCTGCCTCCGGCTGGCAATCGCTCTTCGACGGCAAGACCCTACGCGGCTGGAAAGCCAGCGAGCATCCCGACTCGTTCAAGGTGGTGGACGGAGTGATTGCCTGCGACGGGCCGCGGGCGCACCTGTTTTACGCGGGCGATGGCGCGAAGGCGGACTTCAAGAACTTCGAGTTTGAGGCGGAAGTGATGTCGAAGCCCGGGGCGAACTCGGGCGTCTATTTCCACACAGCTTTTCAGAACGCCGGATGGCCAGCGCAGGGTTTTGAAGTCCAGGTCAACAACTCCCAGGTGCCGCACGACAACTACTTCGAGACCAAGAAGACCGGCAGCCTCTATGGCATCCGGAACCAGTACAAGTCCATTGTTCCGGACAACGAATGGTTTCGCCTGAACCTGCTTGTGCGTGGCCGGCAGGTGCAAATCCGGATCAACGGCACACTCCTGGTTGACTACGTTGAGCCGAAGGAGCCGGTCGTTCCGGGCAACCGGCCGGGCCGGAAGCTGGGAAGCGGAACCTTCGCGCTCCAGTGTCACGACGAAGCCAGCAAGGCGTTATACCGGAACCTCCGCGTGCGACTGTTGCCGGACAGCATCGCCGAGCCGTTGGAGGAGCCCGTGGTAGATGCCACCTATCGCCGGATGATCGAGCTCCAGTCTGGCAACTTCCCCGTGATCAACGCGCACGTGCATCTCAAAGGCGGCTTGACGCTGGAAGAGGCGCTGGCGCTTTCGCGCAAGACGGGCGTGTATTACGGCATCGCGGTGAATTGCGGCGTGGGTTTCTCGGTCACGAACGATGCCGGCATCCACCAATACCTGGAAACCATGAAGGGCCAACCCGTCTTCGTGGCCATGCAGGCCGAGGGGCGCGAGTGGGTGAAGATGTTCTCGCCCGAAGCCATCGCCAAGTTCGACTACGTCTTTACCGATTCAATGACTTACACGGACGACAAAGGCCGGCGGATGCGGCTTTGGATGAAGGACGAGGTCTTCGTGGACGACAAACAAGCCTTTATGGAAACCTTGGTGAATCGGGCGGTGGGCATCCTGAGCAATGAGCCGGTTGATATCTACGTGAACCCGACTTTCCTGCCGGACGTGATCGCTGCCGAGTACGACGCGCTTTGGACTGAGGAGCGGATGCACCGGGTGATCGACGCGGCGGTGAAACATGGCGTGGCCATCGAGATCAACGCGCGTTACCGGCTGCCGAGCCCGAAGTTCATAAGGCTGGCCAAGCAGGCCGGCGCGAAGTTCTCTTTTGGCACGAACAACGGTGACCGTAGCGTCGGCGACTTGGACTACTGCCTGCAAATGGTCCGCGAGTGTGGCTTGGTCTGGCGGGATATGTTCTTTCCCGGTCAGAGGCACAAGGGAATCCGGGAGTCGAGACCGTAAACCGATAGCACTACCCATCGGCTGTCTGCGAAGTGGACCGTCAGTTGCGGGCGCGTTAATTGTGCGCAGTGGTTTGACCGCGCCGCAGGAACCGCCACCACCCCACGTGAACCAAGCCCAGGCCGATGAGCAGCAGGCCGTTTCCGACGACCGCTGAGACCACGGGCGTTCCCGAGAAACTTTGAAACGCCACCAACAGCGCCAGGGCGATGTTGCGATTGCTGGTGCCCAGCGCCACCACTTGCCTCGCGCCCCGAACCGAACCGCCGAGGATCCAACCCAGCGCCAGCGAAAGTTCGAACCCAATGGCCATGGCGACCCAGGCCCGCCATCCCAGATCGGTGATCGAACGGAATTCCGAGATCGTGACGAGTGTCAACGACGCGGCGCCGGTGGCCTCCGAGAGGATTTCGACGGGGCGAAGCAGGCGTTGGGCAAGCGCTGGCACGCGATGTCGCAGGAACACGCCGACCGCCAGCGGCAGGCTGATGGTGGCCGCGAGCACGCCCAGGCTGGTGAGTAGGTTCAGCCGCACGGGGTCGCGATGCGAGAGCAGCCACAACGCACCTTGGGCCGCCAGCGGCGTCAGTACCACGGAAAGCAAGGGGTAAACCGCGGTCAGTCCGGCGGCCAGGGCCAGATCGGCGCGGGCCATGCGTGCAAAGACGGGCACGACCGGGGCGAACGGGGCCGCCGCCAGCAGGATCATCGCAATGGCGACGTGATCCGGGAGGTCGAGCACTTTCACGGCGCCGACACTGAATGCGGGAACGGCGACGAAATTGGCCGCCACGATGGCCGTGAAGCGGCAACGCTGCAGGGCTTCGCGAACCTCGTCGAAGCTCAGTCGCAATCCCACGGCGCCGAGGAGTCCGGCTAAGGCGCAACCGGTGAGTATCTGGATCAAGGTCTGCATTCCGTTCACGACGGCGCGCAAGCTAAGGGGCCGTGGATGCTGGCGACAAGGCAGAACGAGAAAAGAGCGCCGGTTGCCCGGCGCTCTCTTCTCAACCACCAACCAACCGAAACTGAATGCTCACGGCGTGTAGGGCGGTGCCAAGACGCGGTAGAATCGCGCCGTTACGCCGCTCGCGATGGGGGTGTTCGTGTAAGACGTCGAAGCGCTCGTGGCCACCACTGTGCCGTTGGTCGTCCACGTGCCCGCGCTGAGGGAATCGGCGGCCAGCACGTGGTAGGTCGCGCCGCTGACCGAGTCCCACGTCAGTTTCACCGCCGTGGACGAGAGCGCTTGGACCGCGGTGAGCTTGAACGGCGGCACGGAGATCGCCCCTTGCAGAACCTCAACCTTGAACTCGGGAAAGATGAAGCTGTCGGCGCTGGTCTCCAAAGAGTTCGGGCGGATGCCGAACGCATCGAAGCGGTGGTAGGCATACTTTGCGTCGGTCACCTTGTGCGACCAGTTCGTACCGCCGCCGCTGACGGTCGCAGTAATGTCCACCGTGCTCTCGGCCGTCCTGGCCACCGTGAAGACGAGGGTGTATTCCGTGCCGGCTTGGAAGGCGGCCGCGCCGACATACCCTCCGCCTGCCGGACCGCTGCCGAGCGACTCGTAATCCGCCACCGTGCCCATGAGATTGTTGTCGGGCAGGAAGCTTCGCGCGAGGAGTTGGACCGGGGAGTTCACGCTGAACGTGGCGCCAAAATCCAGGTTCAGCATGTAACCGCGGACGCCATTGCCGTTGCCGGAACTGCCGCCAGCCGCGGAGCCGTCACTGGTCACACGCGTGCCACCATCGTAGTAGTCATATAAGCCCAACCGCAGACCGGCATTGTTGGTGAAGGCGGTGAACGCTGTTGGCGTGAAGGGCAACGTGACCCTGAGCGTGCGTCCGACTGCCAGATGAACGGGCGGCAGGTTGGTATCGACGAAGTACCCCAGCCACAGGCTCGATCCGCCCGCGGAAGGCGTTGCCACCATGTTGCCGCCCTGGCCATAGGCCGACAGGCTGTCCGTGTTGACGGTGTACCAGATGGAATTCGTTTCCGAGATGGGAGGATTGGAGCGATCATCGTAACCAATCAGGTCCGTGTCGAGGAAGGTGTCGTTCATCACCACGCTGACCGGTGTGACGACCGGGTTGGTGAGCGTCACCACGGCGACGCCAGAGGTGGCGGTGGAGTGGTTGCAGAGCACGCTGACCAGTGCGCGGTAGCGATTGCCGTTATCCGTCATCGCCAGATTCGGTGTCGTGTAGGTGCTGGCAACCGCGCCGGCGATGTCGTTCCAGGTTCCGCCGCCGTCGGTGCTCAACTGCCACTGGATCGTCGGGCTGGTGCCGGACACCGCGACCTTGAAGGCGGCGTTGATCTCGGCGGACTGGGTCACGCTCACCGGATCGGCGGTTACACCCGCGCCGTTGCACTGGCCCACGGGCGGGGTGGCTTCGGCCCAAGTGGTGGCGAAGCGCAATTCGTCCACCTCGGCATTCGCTCCAGCGAAGATCACGAACCGGCCCGGACCGGTTCCGCTGGCGTCTTCCGTGCCATCCTCCGGCACGGTGCCGATCGTGGCATCCGAGACCGGCACATCTACCTCGTTCGTGCCAAAGTATTGGGCGGGCGGATTGATCCAGAGGTCGTAAACATCATTCTGGGTGCCCGGGAGGATGTGTTGCCGCACAACAACGAAGACCGTCTGTCCGACGGCGACGGTGGTGGGGGCGTAATTCGTGGCGTTGCTGGGCGCGCCCGCCTTGGCGAGGCCGAGCTGAATCTGGCCGCCGACGTTCTTGGCGACGAGGTTCCAATGCTGCGGCGTGCCGATGCCGCTGTTCGCCCGGTTCACCTGCGCGAGGTACTCACCCTCAGTGGACACGTCTGCGGCATTCCGAAACTGGCACAGAAATGAGTAGTAAACGTTGGTTTCGTTGCCCTGGGGGAACGTGCTGTTGGCAACGAACTGGTTGCGGGCGCCGACGGCGGACGCGCCTTGGTATGCACTGATGAACGCCCGGTCGCCTTCCGATGCCACGAGCCCCAACGCCTTTCCATCCAGGCTGCCGCTGCCGTTCGTGAGGGTGATCTCTGCGGTGGACATGTTCCACCCGTTCAGCGTGCCTGAAGTTGAAGTGGCGCCCAGATTCGCCGTGTCGTAACCGACGAACTGCTCGGTTCGGAGAAGAGCCGCGTGGGTGGAGAGAGACAGCAGAAAGCCGCCGACGAGGATGAAGATCAGGGAGACTCGCTTCATAGCATTCAGTTGGTTCGGCAAGTAGTGTTAACCACATTTGATTCGCACCAACCGCAACACCCCGCGCCCAGTGAGGGTATGTGAGTTTCCGGCGGTGCTTGATTTCAGTTTCGACGGTACCATGCCCGCGCGCGCGCCACAGCCCCCAAATGCTGCAAAGGAGCTTGAAATATGCGCACCGTTTGGGGAGGACACATCGGGCTTGGCGGCAAGGCTTTGATTCAGGGAGGTGATCCGATCAAGACACATTTTTCAAACTGCTTTGCCTAAAGTCGGTGGGAATCTATCTGGCACGACTGTTACGATGATTCACGCAATCATGAGAACGGTCGCCCAATGTCCTGACCGCCCCCGCCCGTGCCGGGCGAAGTTGACGCAATCTGCGGCCGAGTGCTTATGGGGCTCGTCGGGTGGCAGCCGAGACTCAGCGCCACCGGCGTTGTGCTGCCAAGGGAGACAACTGACAACTGAAGGTGGCAAATCTACTCAGGGAGATTGGTGTCAACGTCCAACCGTGTGAGTGAGTAACATTCCGAAATCCAGTCCTGCCTTCACCCATTCCAACAATCAGCACCGGAGTCATTCAAGACAACACAGTGATCAACCCATGAAAAAACCAACTGCTCGATCAACCCGTAAGTTCGCAACAATCATCGGAACATCCCTCCTCATGTTGGCCTCAGCCACGAGTCCCGCCTCCGACGGCTCCTGGAACGCGGATGCCGACGGCAACTGGAGCGCCGCGGCGAACTGGCTCGGAAACATCTTCGCCGACGGTGCCGGCAGCACCGCTTACTTTACCAACGAGGTGACCGCTGTACGCACGGTGACATTGGACTCGGCGCGGACTGTTGGGGGCCTGGTGTTCGGCGATGCCGACAGCGTCGGCACTCCGGAAGCGGGGTGGGTTGTTGCGGGTAGCACGCTGACCTTGAGCAACAGCGCTGCAACACCGGTGATTAACGTGCGTGATCTGGCGAATACAGACGGGACCAACGACGCGAAGATCACAGCGGTCGTCAGCAGCGAACAGGGCTTTGTCAAGAAGGGCCCGAACACGTTGTTCTTGGGCGCGGCCAACACTTTTAGCGCACCAGTCCAGTTGGAAGAAGGAATGGTGGCGGTGGGCAATACGGCGGCGCTGGGCAGCGGCAACCGCGAAGTTGTCTTCAACGGTGGTGGGGTACGAATGATGTCTGGGGTGGCCTATGCCAACACCAACTACGTGCAGACCTCCGGCCGAATCTTCAATGCGAGCGGGAACTATGACTCGTTCAACGGCTATTGGAGAGGCACTGGCACCATGTACATTAACACGGCCAACCGGCTCACCATGGGCAACGGAGTGGCCGCGGCACTCGCGAATTTCACTGGAACGATCTCGTTTGCAGACAGTCCCGCCGGGTTTGCCCGCCTCAACTTGGGCAGCGGATCGGTCTATGATTGCAGTGCCATCACGATCGACATGGGCACGAATGCGGGACGATTTGGGCCGCGCATGACGAAAGCCAACGGCGTTTGGCGGATCGGTGCTTTGAAAGGAGAGGGTGCGAATACCCAGCTCCAGTCGAGTGAACAGACCGCGGGCACGCCTTTGTATTGGGAGATTGGAGCGTTGAATACCGATACCTTGTTCGCTGGCCGTTTCACCCCCTACAGCGGCGGTCGCGTCGGATCATTGATTAAGGTCGGCACGGGCAAGCTGACCCTCAGCAACCCCGGCCACACCTATACGGGCAACACCACCGTCAGCAACGGCTCGCTGGCCCTCATCGGAACGTGTTCGATCGCCACTTCGCCTCTGATTACGGTTGTCTCTCCGGGTATCTTCGACGTCTCAGGGATGGATGCGGCCTGGGCACTGGCGGCGGGGCAGACCTTGGCGGGCTCCGGGGGGATTGCTGGTAATGTGGCGATTGTGCAGGGCACGATTACCCCCGGCTTGACCGGGGTCGGCACCCTCAGCTTTTCCAATGACCTTTCGCAGGCGGGTTCCTACGTGACGACGAACCTCTTCAGGGTTGGCGCCGCCGGCAACGACAAGATCTACGTCGCGGGCAATCTGGCGGTGAGCGAGACGGTGGTCGTGCGGGTGGTGCCGACGGGCGCTGTCATTCCGAACGGTACCTACACTCTGATGAAATGTGGCGGCACACTCACGGCGGACCTGAGCAATCTGGCGCTGGAATACCCGGCCCAGACCGGCAGTCTGACGTTGGGAGTGAATCCATCCACGAAGGAAATCTACCTGACCGTGAGCGGCGTATCTTCCGCCGCGAACCTAACGTGGCTGGGCAATGTGGATGGGCAGTGGAACTTCACCACAGCCAACTGGCTGAATGGCAACGTCGCGAGCCTCTTCACCACCGGCGACAACGTTAGGTTCGATAACACCAGCGCGCGGACCGCCGTGGACCTCGCCATTGACGTCTCTGCGGGATCCGTCGTCGTGGATGCCACGAAGGATTACGTCTTCGATACCACCACTGGCACGGGCAAAATCACGGGAACGACCAGTCTGCTCAAGACCAACACAGGCACCGTGACCTTGGTAACAGATAATGACTACACGGGCACGACAACGATCCAGGGCGGTAATCTGGTCGTCGGGGATGGAGCCAACGCCCGCGGCAAGTTCGGAACCGGCG
>CAZWJC010000305.1:0-8059 GCA_964634255.1 uncultured Verrucomicrobiota bacterium
CCCGGCCAGGTCGGCATGAAGCGCAAGGGCCTGCTGGCGGCATTCGTTCTCGGGCTGGTGTTCGGCATCGCGCTTGGCCCCTGCACGTTTGCCTACATGGCGCCGATGCTGGCGGTGACGTTTCGGCTCGCCGAGTCGGCCCCGCTCTATGGCGCGTCGCTCCTGTTGGCTTATGGGATCGGGCACTGCGCCGTGATTATCGTGGCCGGCACGTTTACCGAAGTCGTCCAGCGCTTCCTGAATTGGAACGAGCAGTCCAAAGGCGTCACGATTCTGAAATCTGTCTGCGGCGTGCTCGTGCTGCTTGGTGGTGTCTGGCTGATTTATGCTGCGTCGTGAACCCAAGAACCAAACGAAAGCAAACCTCATGAAGAAAGAAGTCAATCGTCGGAGTTTCTTGGCCGCCGCCGGCACCGCCGCGCTGGCCGCAACCGCAACCACCGCCCTTGCCGCGGACGTCAGTGACAGCAAGACGCTGAAGATTCTTGGCATCGCGTGCAGCCCGCGCAAAGGCATGACCACGGCGAAGTCGGTTCAGGCCGCGCTGGAGGCAGCGAAGGCCGTGGATGCGCGGATCGCTGTGGAGCTGATTGACCTCGGCGGATTGAGCATCGCCGGTTGGTCGCCGGCAATTCCGAAGGATGACTTCGACGGCATCCTGCCGAGGCTGAAGGACCCGCAGTTTGGCGGTCTAATCATCGCGTCGCCGTCATATTTCCGGTCGCTCAGTTCGTTGTGCAAAGCGTTTATCGAGCGCTGCATGCCGTTGCGCGAGGGCGCGATGCTGCTCGCGAACAAGCCGGTGGGCGCGCTGGCCGTGGGCGGCAATCGCAACGGCGGGCAGGAGTTGGTCGTGCAACAAATCCTCACGGCGATGCTCAGCTACGGCATGGTGCCCGTCGGTGGCAATTCACCGGCCATGCTCGGTGGCACGCTGTGGAGCGTGAAGGACGACGTAGTCCAAGATGACACCGGGCTGAAGTCGGCGGCGCTGCTCGGCACGCACGTTGCGGAAGTGGCTTTGAAGCTCGCGCGGAAATCTGCATGAACGCCCTGCTGGGAATCGCACTCACCTCACCCAGCGAACGAGTTTTTGGCAAAGAGCGTTGAACCGGCGTTGCCATGCTTGGTCGTTGCAGGGCGGGATCGCAGAAAGGCGCTGCCATTATGAGGCAGTTCATTGTCGTCACCAAGGCACTGGCCTGCGAGAAGCGGGTGCGCATCCTCATGGCCTTGCGCAATCGGGGACTGTGCGAGGGCGTCATCACGAAGATGCTCGGCCTGACGCCGGCCACCACCTCGCGCCACCTGTGGCTTCTGAAACGAGCCGGGCTGGTGGATTCAGAAAAGACGGGGCGCTGTGTGTGTTACCACCTGGCCGCGGACAGATCTTCGACAGTGGCGGGCAAGACGCTGCGCTGGCTGGGACAGTGTTTGCCGCCGCACCCGCAGATGACCGAAGACGCCAAGCAGGCCCAGACGCTGGCGGATAGCTCGCCCGTGCAGGCCGAGTGTTGCGAACGGCGGCAGCGTCTGCCGCAGCGCTGGTCAAGAGGCGGAGCACGGTCGTCGCGGAAGCGTGGCGCCGACTGATGGCCGCGGCCCGGCAGAAATGAGGAAGTGAAGCTTGACGCGTATATGCCCATTGAGGAATATGCTGGCGATGGAATGCTCGAATCTCGTTCGGATTTACCGGTGCCTGTGTGATGAGACGCGGCTGCGGATCCTGCATCTACTCCAACAAGGGCCGCTCTGTGTCTGCCATTTTCAGGATATCCTGCAACTACCGCAAGTCGCAGTGTCGAAGCACCTGGCCTATCTCCGGCAGACGGGGATGGTGGAAGCGCGGCGTCACGAGCAATGGATGATCTACTCGCTGCCGGCTTCCCCGAGCCGGGAGCTGGATCTGCAACTGCGCTGCTTACAGGACTGCGTGCAAACCGAGCCGGTGTTTCGCGCCGACTTGCGGCGTCTGAAGGCTCTGGGATCAAAGTGCAACTGGATACCGGAGGCCTTGGGGGCGTCGCCCGTTGCGAAGAAGACAGCCAGTGTTCGCCGCCTCGTGCGGTGTGGCGCATGAAACCCACCGTTCTGATTCTCTGCACCGGCAACTCGTGCCGCAGCCATCTCGCCGAAGGCATTCTGCTAGCGGCGGCCGGTGACACGCTGGACGTGCAAAGCGCCGGTTCAAAACCGGCGGGCTATGTTCATCCGCTGGCCGTGCAGGTGATGAAGGAGATCGGGATTGATATTTCCCACCACCGCTCCAAGCACATGGACGAATTCCTGAAGCAGCCGGTGGAAACCGTGATCACGGTTTGTGGCAATGCAGACCAAGCTTGCCCGGTGTTTCCCGGCCAGGTGAATCGCCATCACTGGGGATTTGACGACCCCGCACACGCCACGGGCACGGACGAGGAGAAGCTCGCGGTGTTTCGTCGCGTGCGCGACCAGATCAAGATGGTGTTTGAAGCTTACGCCGCCGGTCGCCGCGACTAGGCCAAGGCCATTCAACCTGTATGAACTCAACCTCGACAAGTCTCCAAGTCTTCGACCCCGCGATGTGTTGCTCCACCGGCGTGTGCGGGCCAGAGGTTGATCCGAAACTTGTGCGGTTTGCCGCCGACGTGAAGTGGTTGCAGGAGCAAGGGGTGGAAGTGCAGCGATTCAATCTTTCCCAGAACCCCGCCGCGTTCGTTGAAAACGAATTGGTCAAGACCGCCCTCACCGAAAAGGGCGAAGCCGCACTGCCCTTGTTACTCGCGGGCGACCAGGTGCTGGCGAGCGGGTGTTATCCGGAGCGCGATCAATTGAGAGCGGCGCTGAGCCTTGCGAACGGCCCGGGCAGCCTCTTCAGTCCAGCCGTGGCGGAATTGGTGGCCATCGGCGCGGCCATTGCCGCCAACTGCGAGCCGTGCCTCAAGTATCACTATCGGCAGGCACAGTTGTTGGGCGTTTCCAAAGCGGACATGGCAAGCGCGGTGAAGTTGGCTGCCGGGGTGAAGGATTCCCCGCACCAAGCCATCCTCCGACTCGCCGACAAACTGACTGGAGCAGGACTCGGCAACCCGGCGACAGCTTCAGATCCATGCTGTGGCGAGAAGACAGCCGCACATGATTCGGGCGGTGATGACGTTCGCGCCACTGATTCGCCGAAGGCAGCAAAGTGTTGTGGTTAGAAACAAACAACGAACCCAGGAGCAAAGAAAAATGAAAGCACCGAACGAGGACGGGAAACCGGCGGACAACATGGAATTGCTGAAACAACAGGCTGCGGCTTGTGGCGCTGGTTGTAGCTGCCACGGCAGTGACACGTCTGGCAAAACGCGGTGGGTGATCGGCGCGATCGTGCTGGTTGCGGCGGGGGCGCTGGCGGTGCGGGCCGTGATCCAGAGCGACACAGGGACAACGCAATCAGCCGCGCCGGAGTTTGCCGGCCTCACTGCGTCAGTGACGCCAGCCAAGGATGGTATTCCCTCCGCGGAATCCGCCGTGGCTGATCCAGCAGTGGCAAAGAGCGTGGGGACGAGCATTGGGGCGTTGGCCGAATTGAACACCATGGCTGCCAAAACCGATGCCGTTTTCGTGTACCTGCCCGGGAAGGAGGGCACCCCCGGCAATCCTCCTTCGACGCCGATGAACGGGGCGGTGCGTCTGATTGAGGCTCAAGGCAAGAAGTGCGCCCTCTTTACGCTGAAGGTGGGCACGCAGGATTACGATCAGATTGCGAAGCAGATGTCCGTGCCTGGCGTTGTGGCCATGGTCAAGGGGCGTGGCATGAGCGCTGTTTCCGGCGAGATCACAGAATCGAAACTGGTGCAGGGATTCGTCGCCGCTTCAAGCGCGGGCGGGTGTGGTCCATCAGCGGGAGCCGGCTGCTGCCCCAAGTAAGGCAGGTAAGGGGCTTTCCAAATGACGCAGTGGGTTACCGAAACACTCCAGTCGGCCAGCCTGGGCCCGGCGGCCTTGCCGCTGGCTTTTCTGTTGGGATTGGTGAGCGCTCTGGCCAGCGCGTGTTGCACCCTGCCCGCGATGGGGATGCTCGTGGCCTACTCGGGCACGCGTGCAGACGCCAACCGGCAGACGGCCTGCGCCTCCGCGCTCTCGTTCATGATCGGCACCACGCTGGCACTGATCGTTTTGGGGTTTTTCGCCGGATTTGTGGGGCAGACCGCTCAAGCGCTCCTCGGCCGATACTGGAAGCTCCTGGCAGGCGTCGGGGCGGTTGTCCTGGGCTTGGCCGCGCTCAAGTTGTTGCCGTTGAAACTGCCGCAATTCACTCGTCGAGCGGAAACGCCTTCCGCCACCCACGGCCTGTTGGGCACAGTGGTGGTGGGCCTGCTAATGGGCGGCGGCGTGGCGGCAGCCTCTCTGCCCTGCAATCCAGGGATTTTCATCGTCATCGGTGCCAGCATACTGATGGGTCACGTTCTCTGGGGCATGGTCCTCATGGCGGCGTTTGGCGTGGGTTTCAGCCTTCCGCTCGGGGCCATCCTGTTCGGCGTGGCGTTCGGCAAGGCATCTCTCAAGGCGCAGAAGGCGGAGGCAACCATCCGAGTTGTCGCGGGCATTCTGTTGATCGGAGCCGGGTTCTACTTGTTGGCGACGTTCTGAAAGGGAAGTTGAAATGACAGGCCAGGAAGACAAGCCGGTGAAGTTGGAGGTGTTTGATCCGCCGATGTGCTGTGCCTCGGGCGTCTGCGGGCCAAGCGTGGATCCGAAGCTCGTTCAGTTCAGGGCCACCTTGGAATGGCTCCGCTCGCAAGGCATTCAGGTGGAGCGTTACAATCCGAGCGACCATTACGAAGCATTTGCTGGCAACGCGACTGTGGTGAAGGCCGTAACCGATCACGGGACAAGCTGCCTGCATTTGATTCTGCTCAACGGTGAGATTGTCAGCCACAACAGCTATCCCAGCCGGGAGGAACTCGCGACCATCGTCGGCCTTGAGCACGCGGCCACGGCGCTTCGCGCCGCCCGAAATGCTTTATGACTACCATGGATACGAAATCCCCGCCAAAGCCCGCTGCTTCCTTCAGCGCCTTTCTGGACGCTCCCAACCGCTTTCTCTTTTTCACCGGCAAGGGCGGCGTCGGAAAAACCTCGCTGGCCTGCGCTTCCGCCATCGCCCTGGCGGACCGGGGCAAACGAGTATTGCTCGTGAGCACGGACCCGGCTTCCAATCTCGATGAAGTGCTGGGCCAGAAACTCAACGGCGCGCCCACGCAGATACCCGGTGTGCCGAATCTTTTGGCGTTGAACATTGACCCGGAAGCCGCCGCTCACGCTTACCGCGAGCGCCTCGTCGGCCCGTATCGCGGCAAACTGCCGGACGCCATCGTGCGCGGCATGGAGGAACAACTCTCCGGCGCTTGCACGATGGAGATAGCCGCGTTCGATGAATTCTCCCGGTTGCTCGGCCGAACCGAAGCCACTGCCGAATTCGACCACGTCATCTTCGACACCGCGCCGACCGGGCACACACTGCGGCTCATGACGCTGCCGACGGCCTGGACCGGCTTTCTGGACACGAACACCACCGGCAACTCCTGCCTCGGACCACTGGCAGGATTGCAGAAGCAGCGAGTGATTTACGAGAACGCCGTCGCGGCGCTCGCCGATGGCGAGCGCACGACGCTGGTGCTCGTGAGCCGCGCGCAGAGAGCCGCCCTCGCTGAAGCCGAACGCACCAGCGGCGAACTCGCCGCCATCGGTGTGCGCAATCAACGGCTCATTCTGAACGGGCTGTTCAAGGCGTCCGACTCCGACCCGGTGGCCCTGGCCCTGGAAGAACGGGGAACGAAAGCGTTGGCGGAGGGCGTGAATTTCCTCTCTCGTCTGCCCGTTACCGAAGTCCCGCTACGAGCGCACAATCTGATCGGTCTTCCGGCGCTGCGGGCGTTGGCGCAGAACGGGAATGGGTCGCTGCCACAATCCACTCAAGCCGCCTCAACTCCGTCTCTGCCGCCGCTCGAAACGCTGTCCGAATTGGTGGATGACTTTGCGAGGGCTGGGCGGGGCGTCATTATGACGATGGGCAAAGGCGGCGTGGGCAAGACCACCATTGCCGCCGCCATCGCGACGGAACTCGCGCGGCGCGGCTTCAAAGTGCATCTCAGCACCACCGACCCGGCGGCGCACGTTGCCGCAGCGGCGGGACACATCGAAGGTTTGCAGGTTAGCAGGATTGACCCACACGCGGAAACGCGCGCTTACGTCGAGCAAGTAATGAGCACCACTGGCAAAAGCCTCGACGCCAGCGGACGCGCCTTGCTCGAAGAAGACCTGCGCTCGCCCTGCACCGAGGAAATTGCCGTGTTCCGCGCCTTCGCCCGCACGGTAGCGCGAGGGCAGGATGCGTTCGTCGTGCTCGATACCGCACCCACCGGCCATACGCTGTTGCTGCTGGATGCGACCGAAGCGTATCACCGCGAAGTCGCCAAGCGCGCTAGTGACATGCCGGAGGAAGTGCTGAACCTCCTGCCCCGGCTGCGCGACGCCAGCTTCACGCGCGTCCTGGTTGTTACACTGCCCGAAGCCACCCCTGTCCACGAGGCCGCCGCGCTGCAAGACGACTTGCGCCGCGCCCAGATCGAGCCGTTCGCGTGGGTCATCAACCAAAGCTTCGCCGAAAGCGGCTCGCGCGACCCCTTGCTCGTGGCGCGTGGCGCGGATGAGTCACCTTACATTCGCGAAGTCGTCGGCAAGTGCTCCAAGCGCACCGCCATCGTACCTTGGGTCGCCGAAGAACCGGTCGGGCCGGAGAAGCTGCGGCAACTGTTCTCCAACAATCACTCTCAACCGAACGCAAACCGACTATGACCACCTACGTTTATGAGACCATCCCGCAAAAGGCGGGCGAGAAACCGCGCTACCACGAGATTCAGCAGCGCATGAGTGAGTCACCCCTGACCAGACATCCGGAGACTGGCGAACCGATCCGCCGCGTGGTGCTGGGCGGATTCGGCGTATTGTCCAGCGGTAAGAGCGGCGGCGAGGCGTCGTCAGGTAGCGCGTGTTGCGGTCCGAGCTGCGGGTGTCATTGACCGAAGAAATCGCGAAGCGCAGTTCATCTCCCGCTGCCATGAGCAATTCATCCTCTGCTGCCGCTGCTGGTCCGCCCGCGGCGCCAAAACGTCTGGCCTTTTTTGAGCGTTACCTGACGGTCTGGGTGCTGGTCTGCATGGTCGTGGGACTGGCGTTCGGCAGACTGCTGCCCGATCTGACGGCCACTTTAAGCAAGTGGGAATTCGGCCAGGGGTCGCAAGTGAATGTGCCCATCGGCGTGCTTCTCTGGCTGATGATCTATCCGATGATGCTGAAGGTGGACTTCAGCGCCATTGGCGGGGTGGCCCGGCGACCGAAGGGTTTGGCGGCAACGCTGTTTGTGAACTGGTTGGTGAAGCCATTCAGCATGGCGCTGCTGGCGTGGGTATTCATGCGGTATGTCTTTGCCGCGTGGATCAGCCCGGACATGGCAAAAGAATACACCGCTGGCCTGATCATCCTAGCGGCGGCCCCCTGCACGGCGATGGTGTTTGTGTGGTCCTACCTTACGGATGGCGACCCGGCCTACACGTTGGTTCAGGTGGCGGTGAACGACCTCATCATGCTGGTGGCATTCGCACCCATCGTCATGTTTTTGTGTGGCGTGGCAAATGTCGTCGTCCCGCCCAGAGTGCTCATCACGTCCGTGGTGGTGTTTATCGTCATTCCCCTTACGGCGGGCTGGCTCACCCGCACCTTGTTGCTCAAATCACACGGCAAGGACTGGTTTGAACAGAGTTTCCTGCCCAAGTTTCATCCGGTGATGATTGGTGCGCTGCTGTTGACGCTGGTATTGATCTTCGCCTTTCAGGCCGAGAACCTGACAAAACGCTGGCTGGCCGTGCTGCTGATCGCCGTGCCCATTCTCATTCAGGTCTATTTCAATTCCGGCCTGACTTACCTCCTGATGCGCTGGCTTAAGGTGCCGCACAACGTGGCATCGCCCGGCGCGCTCATTGGCGCAAGCAAATTCTTCGAGCTGGCGGTGGCGGTGGCCATCACGCTGTTCGGG
>CAZWJC010000306.1:0-8039 GCA_964634255.1 uncultured Verrucomicrobiota bacterium
GCATACGCTGCTGTGCAGTTGCCAGCGATCGTGCTGGCGTTCTTCGACGGGATGGAAGTGGCGCTGGCCGCCGCATCACTGGCTATCAGCCGTTCGGGCGCGTCGGCGCTGGCGGAGTTGGCGGCCATGCGTGTGCCGGCCGTGCTGGTACCGTTCCCTGCAGCCGCGGACAACCATCAATGGCACAACGCCCACCACTTCGAACAAACCGGTGCCGGGCGGCTTCTCGATCAGAAGCTGGCCACGCCCGAAGTGTTGACGCGCAGGGTCGGCGAATTTCTCAATGAGCCCGCCGCTTGTGAACGGGCGAAGCACGCGCTCGCGCTCTGGCACAAACCCGGCGTCGCCGCCGACATCGCGGAAGCCATCCTGAAACGAATAGCCGAGAAGAACGATCGTGCGGTTCGCATCACGCACAAAGCCGGGAACTGCTCTTGTGCGTGTCACTCCACGGTGGGCTCATGATGTTTCATACGCCCAACCTGAATCCCGAGATGCGTATGGACGCCGCGTTGCTGAACGACTTTTCCCGCCGGCTCTCGCCCGAGACACGCGTGTTGTGTGACGAGCCGCTGGCACGGCGCACGACACTGCGGGTGGGCGGGCCCGCGGATTTGCTGATCGAACCGGCGACGGAGGACGACTTGGTTACCGTGGTGCGCTTGTGCCGCGTGCAACGGATGCCGCTGATGGTTTTGGGCCGGGGCTCGAACTTGCTCGTAAAGGACAGCGGTTTCCGGGGGGTGGTGGTTTGTCTTGTGCATCCGCACTTCAGTCGAGTGGAGATTAGCGGCTGCCGCTTGCAGTGTGGCGCCGGGGCGCGGTTGAAGGCCGTGTCCGTAGAGGCAAAACGTGCTGGGATTGGCAAGCTGGAGTTTCTCGAAGGCATTCCCGGCAGCGTGGGGGGCGCGCTACGCATGAATGCCGGCGCGATGGGCAGCGCGATTTTTGATGTCGTAGAAACGATCCGGTGCATGGATTTCGGCGGGAATGTCGAAGAACGATCCGCGGGACAGGTTGGGGCGCAGTATCGGAGCTGTCCGTTCCTGAAGCAGCGCCTGGCGCTTAGTGCGGTGCTGGTGGGCGAACCCGCGGAGCGGCCGGCAATCGAAGCGCGGCTGGGCGAGTTTAATCGCAAGCGCTGGGAGTCCCAACCGGCGGCGCCGAGCGCAGGCTGTGTGTTCAAGAATCCCGGCAGCATTCCGGCCGGTCGACTGATCGAAGAGTTGGGACTCAAGGGCACACGCGTAGGCGGAGCGATGGTAAGCCACGAGCACGGCAATTTCATCGTCAATGAACAGGGCGCGACCGCCCGCGACATCTTGGAGCTGATTGAGCTCATCCGCCGGCGGGCCCGTGCGGAGCGGGGCATTGAACTGGAGACGGAAGTTCAAATCGTGGGCGATTGAGCCGGGTCGAATTTAGCATGGCAGAGAATCTGAAGATCACGGTGATGCTGGGCGGGCCATCCGCCGAGCGGGAAGTTTCGTTGCGATCGGGCGCCGCCGTAGCGGCCGCCTTGCGGTCGCGCGGCCACGAAGTGTTCGAGCTGGATCCGCGCACGCCGGGCTGGAAACTGCCCGCGGGCACGCAGGTTGTCTTTCTGGCGCTGCATGGCACGTATGGCGAGGATGGCACGGTGCAGGCCGAGTTGGACAAACTGGGCGTGCCGTACACCGGCTGTGACGCCGAGGCGAGCCGGAAGGGTTTTGACAAGGTTCTGACCAAGCAATGCTGTTTGGCGGCGGGCGTGCCGACCGCGAGATTCGCGGTGATCGAATCGGCCAATGCGAGTTGGCCCATGGGCTGGAATCCGCCGGTGGTGCTCAAACCCGCCTGTCAGGGATCGAGCGTGGGACTGCAATTCGTCGAACGGGTGAGTGATTGGAGCGCGGCCTTGGCGGAGGCGTTTCGGCACGATGCGAAGGTCCTGATGGAGGAGCGTATTGTGGGGCGCGAATGTACCGTTGGCATTCTCGGCGAGGAAACCTTGCCCATCCTGGAAGTCCGCGTCCGAAGCGGCATCTATGATTACAAGACGAAGTACACTCCCGGCAACAGTGACTATTTCTGCCCGGCGCCGTTTGACGAGCCCGTAGCTCAGAGAATCCGGGCCGCGGCATTGGGGGCGTTCCGGGCGATCGGCGGGCGCGATTACTCGCGCGTGGATGTGATGGTGCAAGCGGATGGCAGCCCCGTGGTGCTGGAAGTCAACACCTTGCCAGGTATGACGGCGACGAGCTCGTTGCCCAAAGTGGCCAAGGTGGCGGGGATCGCCTACGAGGATCTTTGCCAGCGCATGGTGGACCTGGTGTTTAAACGGGGACGGAAATAAGGCGTCACCGCGCATCCGGAAGCGCGGAGGCGAAAATCAGAAGCGGTCACCTTTCCGGCGGTGTGACTCTCAAGGTGTCAGAAGTGTTATGTGGTTTCGGCGAAAACAACGCAATCGGCGGTTGAGCCGCGGTCATGTGCTCGACGTGCATCTGCGCTCCAGCGTGGTCCGTGCGGCGCGGGTGCGAGTGGTCGCGCTGGCGTCGGGCGTGTTGCTCGCCGGGCTCTTCGGCTGCTATGCGCTCTGGCGGTTCGCGGATTGGGGACTGGATCGCTTGCTCTACCAGAATAAGACCTTCGCCATCCGATCGGTCGAGGTGCAGACCGATGGCGTGATCTCACTGGATCAACTGCGACGCTGGGCCGGTGTGACCGCGGGTGAGAACTTGTTCGCCCTCGATCTCGCCGAAGTGAAGCGCAATCTCGAGTACGTGCCGTTTGTTGCTTCGGCATCGGTCGAACGCGTCTTGCCCAACACTCTCCGGGTCCGCGTGATTGAACGAGAACCCGTGGCCCAAGTGATCCTGCCGCGGCCACAAGGCCCGGGCGGAGTCGGGGTGGACGTGTACCAGTTGGATGCGCAGGGATTCGTGATGCGCACGCTGGATGCCCGGCAACGTTCCACGCCCCTGTTCCAGCCGGAGGATTCGCTGCCCGTGATTTCCGGCGTGAATCCGCACGATGTGCAACTTGGCCGGCGCATCGAATCACCCGCAGCTCAAGCGGCGCTACGGCTGATCGAGGCGTTCGAGCGTTCCCCGATGATGGGGTTGGTGGACCTGCGACGCATCAGCGTGGGGGCGACGGAAACGCTGCAGGTGACGACGGGGCAGGGGAGCGAGGTTACGATGAGCCTGCAGAATTTCGAGCAGCAGTTGCTGCGTTGGCGCGAGATTCACGAGGCCGGCGTGCGCATGCAGCGCGCGGTGGCCACGCTGGATTTGGCGGTCAGCAACAACATCCCCGCCCGCTGGCTTGAGGCCAGCGCCCTTCCGCTAGCGCCCCCGAAGGCCGCGAAACCCTTACGCGCGAAGAAAAAACATGTTTGATTCGTCTTCCATCATCGTCGGGCTGGAGGTAGGCACCTCCAAGGTTTGTGCCATCGTCGGCGAGGTCGGCGACGATGGCGTGCTCAACATTGTGGGCGTCGGCCAATGTGCCTCACACGGCGTACGCAAGGGCGAGATCGTAGATCTCAACCAGGCGGAGGAGGACATCCGCAACGCTATCGTCGAGGCGGAGCAGATGGCCAACGCGGAAATCCGCCATGTGTTCCTCGGCGTGACCGGCAGTCACGTTCGCAGTCTGAACAACCGCGGCGTGCACCCGATTGTCTCGGCCAACCGAGAGATCACCGAAGAAGACGTGCAGGATGCGATCAAGAACGCCAAGGCGATCAACCTGCCCGCACAGAACCACGTCGTCCATGCCATCCGGCAGCATTTCATCGTGGACGACCAGGATGGCCTCACGAATCCCGTCGGCATGCTGGGGGGGCGTCTCGAAGTGGACGTGCATGTCGTGCATGGCAATCTGAACCGGCTGCAAAATGCCATCCGCGCGGTAAAGGGGCTGCAGCTCGAAGTGGACGACATTGTGTTCAATGGCCTGGCTTCGTCGCTCGCCGTGCTCCAGCGCGACCAAAAGGAACTGGGGGCGCTGGTGATTGACATCGGCGGTGGTGCGACCGACTACGTGGTGTACGCCGGCGGTATCATCAAACACACCGGCGTGCTGGCAGTGGGCGGCGATCACCTCAGCAACGACCTTGCGATCGGACTGAAGGTGCCGCTGGGCCGGGCGGAGCAGCTCAAGGTGGAGTATGGCTGCGCCCTGTTCGATGAAAGCGCCCGCGGACAAACGGTGGACATCACGAACGATTTCGGGTTGCCGCTGAAGACCATCAGTCTGGAAAACTTGCGCCGCATTATGTGGCTGCGGCTGGAGGAGACCTTTGAGTTGGTGCGCCGCGACATCGAGGAGGCGGGTTTGTACGATTACCTGCGCGCCGGAGTTTATCTCACCGGCGGCTGCGCCCGCATCCCGCAGATCGCCAACCTTGCAGAAACGGTGTTCGGATTGCCGGTGTTCGTCGGGCGGAGCAGTTCCGTGAGTGGACTCAAGTCCGCGCTGGATCAACCGGAGTTTGCCACCGCCATCGGCTTGGTGCGATTTGGCGCCAATCGCCGGCCCAAGAATCCAGCAAAGGCATCGCTGGTTGGTGAAATCGCTGGCGCGTTCAAACAGTTGCTCGGGCGTTCCTGATTCTCTCCCCATGAACTCGCTTATTCTCGGAAATACCGCAGCCGAATCAGCCGTCGCGCCAGCGGCTTCCTCGGGCCTTCCCGCCGCCACGTTGCGCATTTTTGGCGTCGGCAATGCCGGCGTGAACATTTTGGAGACGCTGCTGCGCGGCGGATGCAGTGAGGCTTCGCTCACCGCCATCAACGCCGAAACGGAATCGCCGACCACAGCCGGAGGCTGCACGCGACTGAATCTCGAATCCAAGCGGCTGCGGGGATTGGGCACGCGTGGAGATCCAGAACTCGGTCGAGCCGCCGCGGAGGAAAACCTGGCCGCGCTTGCGGAAGCTTGTCGGGGCGCGGAAGTCGTGCTGATAATTTGCGGGCTGGGGGGCGGCGCTGGAACAGGGATCAGCCCGGTATTGGCGCGGGCCGCGAAGGATGGCGGTGCGTTGGTCCTCGCCTGCGCGGTAACGCCATTTGCGTGCGAGGGAAGCCGCCGACTCCGGCAGGCGCAGTTCGGTCTGGCGCAACTCCGGGCCACCGCGGATGGCGTCATCTGTTTGCCGAACCAACAAGTGTTCAAGCAACTGGATGAACACACGCCGCTGGTGGATACGTTCCGGGCGGCGAATACCCTCTTGGCTGAAGGATTGCGCGGCTTGGTCCGCCTGCTCACCCGCCAAGGATTGATGCCCATTCACCTGCCGGAACTGTGTGCGCTTGTGCGTGGACGACACGCCGAGAGCGTGTTGGCCACGGCGGAGGCCCATGGCCCGAATCGTGCCCGCGAAGTGATGGAGCGCATCCTCGAACACCCGATGTTGGACGGTGGACAAGCCTTGGCTGCAGCGGAAGCGGTGGTTGTCAATCTGAATGGAGGCAATGATCTCTCCATGGCCGACGTAAACCGCGTCATGGAACAAATCAATGGTCAGTGCGAAAACGCGCAGGTACTGATGGGGGCGACGGTGGACGCCGCGTTTGCGGAACGTCTCCACGTCACGCTGATTGCCACGCGCCGTGGTTCTGAGGCGGCTGTCGTGGCTGAGAACGGCTCGGATGAAAGCACCCCGCGGGCACGCTCACTACCACCTGCGGCGGAAGGTGCCGAGTTTCTACCCATGACCGAGCCGCCAACCCGCAGTCGCACGCGGCTGGTGCCGCCTCCCCCTGAGCTGCCTGCTTCGCAAATGGAGCAGGCGCTCGTGCGGCAGGGCGGCGCGGGCAGTCGCGCCCGCAAGGCGGCTGCGCGGCTGCGTCAGGGCGATTTGCCGCTCGATGTGATTTCTCGTGGTCGGTTTGACAAAACCGAGCCGAACTTTCATCGGGGCGAAGACCTGGACACACCGACCTATTTGCGGCGCGGGTGTGTGCTGAACTGAGGACGGCTCACCAACTGGAATGGTGCAGAAACGAGTGACGACGGATTAGGCCCGACGCGCTATCTGCGGTTGGCGATGCCCAACTGAGACGAGTTGATCAATAAAGCAAACGAGGCGTGGACAACTCCACGCCTCGTCTTGTAATTCAATTCGGAGGTTTGTCCGCCTAGCAGGCTTGTCTGCGCTTGAGAACCTGTGAGCCAAGCCGCCCAACGACCACCAAGGCGATAAAGCCTGCAGCCACCCAGCCGCCGGCTTCGGGCACCACCGCAGTGCCCACGTAGAATTCAGCGAAAGTGGGGTAGTGGCCAGAAACACCAGAGGAGGCGAATGTCAGCGATGTAATCGGGTTGACAGTTGTAATGCCCCCAAACCATGAGGGACTGCTGCTGGCGGAGGTCGTGAAACTCCCTCCGGTCGTGTTGACCGTTAGCGTTCCATCATTAAACACGGACGATCCAGTGCTATCCGCCATGAAAAAGCGTCCACCCACGGCCGTGACGGTACCTGCCGTGAAGGTGATCGTAAGGGTATCGGTTGCTGAATACCCCTGCACCTCGGGTGTGCCGAGCGGCGTACCGCTGGGCCGATAAACGAATCCGCCACTGCTCACCAGCTGGTAGCTGAACCCGTTGGCTGAGAAAGTGACCGAAGTGCCACTGGTGCCGGGTGTTGCTGTGGCTGTGTTAAGGGGAATCTCTGAAAAATCTTGCTCCAAGTAGTAACCACTCTCAAGAACCCCAGGACTGGTGAAAACGCTCTTGTCCGTGTACACCGCCGCGGTAAGCGGTGATTGAGCCATCAGTATCCCGGCAATGACCAGCGCTGAAAGAAAACGCCAACAACGGTTCTTCATGATTTTGCCTTCAAAAAAAGCGGGCTGGAAAGCCCAATTAACCCTACCTGACAACCAAACGAATGGTATTTTGCACGTTTGGGCTGGCGTGTCAATAGACAATCTCTTTGTCTAAAGCGCCCGCGTTGCCTCAAATTAAAAGACACCGAAGGCGGTGCTGGAGCTGGGGGAAAAGCCATTCGTTGCCTCACGGGAAAAAGACACCGAAAAGCAAGGCATGTACATGCAACGAATGACGAAGCGAAGCGATGAACTAGAACGCCTGCGCCGGCGCTACGCCGGACGGGGCAAGGATGGCAAGAGCCGGCTGCTGGACGAGTTTTGCGAGCACCACGGCTACGAACGGAAGTACGCCATCAAGCTGCTCCAAGCCGGGCCACCGCGTCCGGTGGGCCAACCGCGCCCGGGCCCGGAAGCGAAGTATGAACCGGTGCAGGAAGTGGTGGAACGCATCTGGCGCTGCGCTGAGCAGGTGTGCGGCAAGCGGCTGGCCCCGGCCCTGGAACTGTGGCTGCCGCACTACCCCCGCCATTACGGCGCGCTCTTGCCGACGCAGAAGAAGCTCCTGGGCGCGATCAGCGCCGCCACGTTGGACCGGTTGCTGGCCGAGGCCAAAGCGCGCGCGACCGGGGGCTTGAGCGGCACCCGACCGGGCACGCTCCTGCGCCACCAGGTCCCGATTCAGGGCGAGGTCTGGGACGAGCGGCGGCTGGGCTTCCTGGAGGCTGACAGCGTGGCCCACTGCGGCAGCAGCCTGGCCGGCAGCTTCGTCTGGAGCCTGACCTACACCGACCTGGCCAGCCCCTGGACCGCCGGCCGGGCGGTGTGGAACAAGGGCGCGCACGGCGTCCTGGCACAGACAAAAAACGTCGAGCAGACGCTGCCGTTCGCGATTTTAGGCTTCGACTTCGACAACGGCGGCGAGTGGCTCAACTGGGCCTTGATCCGCTACCTGCAAGTGCGGCCCAAGCCCATTCGGGTCACGCGCTCCCGTCCGTATCACAGCGACGACAACGCGCACGTCGAGCAGAAGAACTGGATGTGGCCCCGGCAACTGCTGGGCTACGGACGGCTGGAAGACGAAACGCTCCTGACGCCGATCAACGCGCTCTACCCCGAGGCGTGGGGGCCGCTGCACAACTTCTTTCTGCCCTCGATGAAGCGGGTGGCCAAATGGCGGGAGGGCAGCCGGTGGGTGCGGCGGCATGATGAACCCCAGAC
>CAZWJC010000307.1:0-8009 GCA_964634255.1 uncultured Verrucomicrobiota bacterium
CGGCGTGGAGCTGCGGGAGCAGATGATCGAGATTCGCCGCTTCCTCGTAGGCGGGAAGCACGATGCTCAGGGCTGGACTTGTCGGATTCGTGTTTATGGTGAGCGTCGGGGTTGCTTGAGTTTGAGAGTTGGAAACGCAGCTTGGGCGAGTTGCCAGACCACGTGCGCCACGCTGGTTTGGCGACGCCATTGCAGCAACTCCTGCGCGCGGGTTGTGTCGGCGACGAGGTGTTTGGGCTCGTGCGGTGTTTGGGCGCGTGCGCCGAACTGCAACGTCACTTCCAGCCCGAGTTCCTTCACCACGCCTTCGACGAGTTGACGCAACGTCGCTGTGCTCCCACTGCCGAAATTGAAGACTTGGGCTTCCTTTGGCAACGCATGCCGTTTGGCGATGGCCAAGGCAATACCGTGTGCGACGTCGCTCACCGCGCAGTGGTCGCGGATTTGCTCGCCGGATGACAACGCGAGCGGGCGCTGCTCCGCTGCGGCTCCGAGGATGGAAGGAAACAACTTCGTGCCGCTGTCGCCAATCCCAGTGAAAGAGAACGGTCTCGCGATGGTGAGACCCACGCCGGTTTCGGCGGCGATGGCATGGATGAGTTGGTCGGCGGCGGCCTTCGTTGCGGCGTAGGGGTGGCGCGACTCCAGCGGGTCGTCTTCGCGCAGCGCGCGGCCTTGGTCGCGATAAGCGAGGCCGCTGCTCACATACACGAAATGGCAGCCCGGGAGGCTGGCAACCACCTCACACAACTGCGTACTGAGCGTCACGTTCGCCGCGATCAACTCTGACCAGGCAGGTCGAGGTTGTTGCATGCCCGTGGCGGCGCAATGAACTGCCGCGGTTGGCTGGAAGACCTCGAGAGCGGACGCCACCGCATTCCGGTCTTGGAAGTCCACACACTCGCTGCTCAAGAACGGGTGGGTGATTAAGGGTTTGGAGCTAGGACGAACCAGCGCCAGCACGCGGGTGTTTGGCCACTGGAGAAACTCATCGAGTAGATGCCGGCCCAGCATCCCGGTTGCACCTGTGACGGCGATTCGGTGCGAGGTGGCAACGCCTGCGGAGCTGGTTTCGGCGTTCGACATGCAGTGCTTCAGACGGCCCAAGCGAGCGCTGCTCGCTGCGCGGCTTGCGAATACTCGCGAATCTGTTTCAGGCTCAGTCGTTGGAGCGTGGCGGGCGCAGTCTCGGCGGCGCGATACCACGTGACGGTCTCCCGGATAGCCTCCGCAAAACTCCAAACTGGCGACCACCCTAGCAGCGCATTGGCTTTGTCGGTGGTCAGTTGAAGCAGACTCGCCTCATGCACGGCTTTCGGATCACTCCGGTCTTCCCAACGACCGGGCCAGTGCTTCAACACTTCCTCGACCAAATCGGCGACGGGTCGGTTCGCATCGTGGCCGGGGCCGAAGTTAAAGGCGGAGCAGAGCTTGTCCGCAGAAATGCGGCCCAGCTCCGGTTTGGCGAGTAACGCGGCCAGCCAGAGGTAACCGCTTAGGGGCTCGAGCACGTGTTGCCAGGGGCGGGTGGCGTGCTTGTTCCGCACGGGAATCGGTTGCCGCCGCTGCAGCGCACGGATGCAATCAGGTACGATGCGGTCCGCCGCCCAATCGCCGCCGCCGATGACGTTGCCGGCACGGGCGCTGGCCACCTTCACGGGATGATTCTGGAAAAACGAGCGCCGCCATGCCGCGATGGCAATCTCCGCCGCGGCCTTGCTGGAGCTGTAGGGATCGTAACCGCCGAGCGGGTCTTCTTCGCGGTAACCGTGAACCCATTCACGGTTCTCGTAACACTTGTCGGTCGTGATGCAGACTACTGCGCAGGGCTTCTTCAGACTGCGGGCAGCCTCCAGTAGATGGATCGTGCCCAGCACGTTCGTTTGGTACGTCTCCACCGGCGTGCGGTAGGATTCGCGCACGAGCGGTTGGGCAGCAAGATGGAAAATGAAATCCGGCTGAGCTTTGGCTACCGCCCGTGACAGCGCCTGCGCGTCGCGGATGTCGCCGTAGACGTGGCAGAGCCGCGTTTCCAAACCGATTTGCCCGAACAGCGAGGGTTGCGTGGGGGGAGCGAGGCTGAAGCCCGTTACGTCTGCGCCCAAATCCAGCAGCCACTCGCACAGCCACGCGCCTTTGAAGCCGGTATGGCCGGTGACGAAAACCTTGCTCCCCCGGTAAACGCCACCAAACCGGGTCTTCGCAGCTGCGGTCTTCGCTTTGCGTGGTGGCTTGACGGTCATTCGATTCAACAGTTCACCAGACTTTCCACGGCGCTTTGCCTTCGTGCCAGAGTTTGTTCAGATACTGCATCTCTTGGTACGTATCCATTGGCTGCCAGAAACCTTCGTGACGATACGAATGCAGTTGCCCCTGGCGCACCATACTGCTGATCGGCTCGCGCTCAAACATCACGGCCGGATCGTCTGGCAGGTGCTTGAACACGCGATAATCGCAGACCATGTAGCCGCCGTTGACGTAAGCGCGCTCCATTTGGGGTTTCTCGGCGAACTCGTGAATCCCGCCGTCGGGTTCGACAATGAGCGCGCCAAAGCGGCCGGACGGATGCACCGCCGAGATGGTGCAGGTCTTGCCCGAGCGTTTGTGCTCCTTGATCGAGGCGTTGATATCAATGTTCGATAGGCCGTCGCCGTAAGTGAACAGGAAGGTCTCACCCTTCGGGATATAGCGCTGCACGAGCCGCAGTCGGTAGCCGGTCAGAGATTCCTCACCTGTGTCGGCGAGTGTGACGGTCCAATCTTCCTCGTTATGACGGTCGTGAAACTTGAGTTTAGGCTGGCGGCCCAGCGAAAGCGATATGTCGCAAGTGTTCCAGAGATAGTTGCGGAAGTAGTCTTTGATCATCCCTCCCTTGTAGCCGAGGCACAGGATGAAGTCGGTGTGCCCGAAATGGGCGTAGTACTTCATGATGTGCCAGAGAATGGGTTGGGGGCCGATCGGCACCATCGGCTTGGGGCGAAACTCTGTTTCTTCCCGCAACCGGGTGCCCTTACCACCGCAGAGAATCACCACTTTCATGTGCCAACTCGCTTCTTTGTTCCGCCGTTGTATCGTTCGGCCCCAGCCTATACCGCGGCAGGCTGGAATCAACGCCAAAGGTCGCTCGAAAGAACCACGCTGGGCCAGATCCCCAAAACCAGCGGCGACATGGATCCGCACTCAATTCCGTGCGTGTTGGCGGCATAGCGTCCCGCCGCCCGGCAAGCCGGCATTCCGCCGCCGCTCGCTACGCTGGCTGCGCCTTCGGCGCGGTCAAGAGGCTGGCCGCAACCTCCCGAGCATGCTGGATCAGTTCCAGGTCTTTCCCGAGGTCGCCGAATCGAAAGCGCGGCAGACCGCTTTGTTCGCGCCCCAACAGTTCGCCCGGGCCGCGAAGCTTCAAATCCGCCTCGGCGATCCGGAAGCCATCACTCGTTTCCTCCAGCACCCGCAACCGCTGCCGCGCCTCGGGCGTCTCCGCGGCCGCAACAAGGATGCAATAGGCATCCGCCGCGCCGCGCCCGATGCGTCCGCGCAGTTGATGCAGTTGCGGCAGGCCGAATTGCTCGGCGTTTTCGATGAGCATGACTGTCGCGTTCGGCACGTCCACACCCACTTCGATCAGTGAGGTCGCCAGCAGCACGCTTACCGTGTTGGCGCGGAACGCCGCCATCACCGCCTCTTTCTCCCGGCCTGGCAGCCGACCGTGCAACAGCCCGACGCGGAACGGCGCGAGCCGCTTTTGCACGTTTTCAAACTCCTTCAGCACCGCTTTCACGTTGCCGGCGTCGGTCTCCTCGACGCGCGGATAGACGACATACGCCTGCCGGCCCGCCGCGAGTTGCGCGCGGATGAATTCCCAGACCTTTGGTAAACGATCTGCCGTCCGGACGAAGGTCTTGATCTGGCCGCGGCCGCTAGGCAATTCGTCAATCACCGACACGTCCAGATCGCCGTATAGTGTCAGGCCGAGCGTGCGTGGAATGGGCGTGGCCGTCATCACGAGGACGTGCGGATAGCGGCCCTTGCGGACGAGCGCCTCGCGCTGAGCGACGCCGAACTTGTGCTGCTCGTCCATGATGGCCAGGCCGAGGTTCGGAATCTCGAAACTCTCGGTTAGCAGCGCATGCGTGCCGACGACGAGCCGAGGCCGAACCGGAGAATCGGAAGACCGGAGGGTGGGCAAAGTCCCCGTTTCTCCGTTTCTCCGTTTCTCCGACTCACCCGTCTTGCGGCTGCCGGTCTGCAATTCCACGTTCAGCCCGAGCGGTTCAAACCAGCGCGTGAAGTTGCGGAAGTGCTGTTCGGCCAGAATCTCCGTCGGCGACATGAGGGCCACACTGAAACCGCTCTCAATGGCCATCAAGGCCGCGCAGGCGGCCACCACCGTCTTGCCGCTGCCCACGTCGCCTTGCAGTAGCCGGCGCATGGGATGCGCTCCCGCCATGTCCGCGCGAATCTCGCGCAGAACCTTGGTCTGCGCGGCGGTGAGTTGAAAACCCAACTTCGTCAGGAACGGTTTGATGAGCCGGTTCTTGTCTCCGCCACACGGTAGCGCGGCGGAATTCGCTTCAAACCGCTTCCGTCGTTGCTGCATCTGAAGCTGCAGCGCGACGAATTCAACCAAGGCCAGCCGCTGCCGCGCGATCTCGATGTCCTCCAGCGCCTCCGGGAAATGCAGCATGTGGACGGCGTTGGCGCGGGTGGGAAACGAGCGTGCTTTCGGCATCTTGCCAGAAGAACTCACTTGGGAACTTCCGGCAGAATGCCGAAAACACGTTGGCCACGCTTCGCTGATGTTCTTCTCGTGCCGCTCCAGCGTCCGCCAGATCAACCCGCGCAGCCAGCGTTGCGGCAGCCCTTCCGTGAGCGGATACACCGGCGTGATCCGGTCGAAATGCACGAACCGCTCCTCACCGCCCTCGATCACCTCCGTCTCCGGATGATCCATCGTGCGCGGTTTGAGGCCGACCAGCTTGCCGAACGCCACGACCTCGTTGCCGACCTCGAAATATTTTTCCATGAACGGCAGATTCCACCAGCGGCAATGCAACCGCGCCGTGCCGTCATCCAAGATGAGTTCGAACACCGACTTTGCGCCCTTGCGAAAGCGCTTCAAACCCATCGTAACGACTGTGCCCCGCGTGAGCGCCGGCTCATCGGTCGTCAGCTCGGCAATCGAGCGGAAGTGGCGGCGATCCTCGTAACGACGCGGGCGGTGGAGCAGGAGATCTTCGATGGTGCGGATGTCCAGGCGCGCGAGTTGGGCGGCGCGTTCCCCGCCGACGCCCCAGAGCGCCGTCACGGGCTGGGTGAGCGGCGGGAGCGTGGGTTGGGTTTGGGGCGCGGCCATGACGGCGACGATACGAATCGAGACTCAGAATTCAATCACGGTGATTTCCGGCCGGCAAAGGAAGCGCGCGCGCCATACGAAATAGCCAATGCCCGGGTTGACGTAAAGCGGACCGTTCGGTGTCTGGAACAGGCCCATGTCGTATTCGTCCACGTTGAAGGGAATGGAAAGCGCGCCGACAAACGGCAACCGCACCTGCCCGCCGTGCGAATGCCCGGCCAGGAGGAGGTTGTATTTCTCGCCGCCCAGTTTGTCCACCCACGCCGGGTAGTGCATCAACAGGACATTCTTCGTCCGTGGATCAGGCTTGAGCGATACCGTCTCGTTGCCTTTGCAGGCCAATCCCGTGATCGTCACCTGGCCGTCGCGCGTGTGGCGTTGCTCGTCCAACAGCCAGCCGCCGCCCGTCGCCGCGAAGGTTTTGCCGATCGGCTCGAACGAAACCTTGCTCCAGTAATCGTGGTTGCCCGGCACGCCATAGAGCGGCGACTTGATCTTGGCGAGGATCGGCAACGCGTCTTCGAGATAGGCTGGCTTTTCAATCAGATCGCCGATGATATCGCCGGTGAAACAGACGAAATCCGGGGACTGGGCGTTGATCTTGCGCACGACCGATTCCAGAAACGCGCGGTTGCCTTTGTGATGCAGATCCGTGAAGTGAACCAGCCGGTGGGTGGGCTTGCCGGCGGCGAGTCGCAAGCGGCGGACTTTAAGCCAGCGCGGCTCGATCCAGAAAGCGTCGGCCGCGGCGGCAACCGGCAGCGCAGCAAGGGTCGCCAGCACAAAGCGTCGGCGGTTGAATCCCAGAATGCCTTGGCGGTTCACCCTACCACCTCCGTCAGGATCGCTCACGAGCAAGGCTTTCCAGCGCGGTAAACAACTCGGGTTTACCTGCAAGATGCGTGCATCGCTCCAGACCTTCCACGAGACCAAAGCCCGCGCCGTAGGCCGGGCCGTTGGCCACGCAGGCGTCCGTGTGGCAGGCGGCAACTTGGCTGGCCGCCGCCTGAATCACCGCGGCGCGGTCGCCGTCCACTTCGTATTTCCAGCCGACGAGCCGCGCTTGGGGAAACCACCCGCGCAACTCGGCGATGAGTTTCGGCGTGGGGAGGAGTTCCGCCAGCAACTGACCTTCGCGTGTGGAGAACTTGCCGGATTTCACCTCAGTGAGTTGCCCGGCGGCGTCTCGCGTCCAAACCTTGCCAAAGGCAAAATCGCTCACGGCCGCCGCGTGGAAGACGGCGTTGACCTCTTCGCCGGCCAACCGCCGCAGCCGCTCACCGAGGTCCGCCGTACTGCTGAAGCGCTCCAAGTGGTGGGCGCGCCGCTCGCCGGCCCAGGTAGCTTGTTCGCCCAGCAGGAGCGTGACCCGGTGACCGGCAGACGCGAGGTGATTGGCCAGTTCCGTCCCCAGTTGCCCCGTGGAGAAATTCGTCAGGCGGCGGACGCGGTCAAGGGATTCGTAGGTTGGTCCGGCGGTGATGACACAGTGCATGGAGAATTCGACCGGTCAGGTGCGGCTTGTGGCAAAGGTCTCTGCCGTGCGGCGTCAGTATCGAGCCCGAAAACTCATGTCCGTCAGCAAGTACATGAGACCGATAACGAAGGCAATGACGCAAAGGACAATGAAGCCGAGGCCCATGACGGAACCATATTTGCGGTTAAACCGCCGCCAACGCCGACCCGGTCGTGAATGGCCTTGCATGGCCGGACGATACGGTCCGGCCAGATTCGACGCAAGCCCGAGAATCGGCCGACGAATAGAACCGCACCGCGCTCAATATTTCGCTTTTCACACAGGCAGGCGGGCACTAAACATTGCCCCCTTGGTTTTACGGAAAACAAAATGAAAGACATCGTGCCGCCGCCACCGCCCATCGTGCGCAACCAGTTCGAGACGATTCGCGAGCTGTTCGCGAAAAACGTCATACCGACCTATGGGCGCTTCGATATTGCGCTCAGCCATGGCTTGGGCAGCCACGTCTTTGATGTCAGCGGCAAACGCTATCTCGACCTGGGCGGCGGCATCGCGGTAAGCGCGCTCGGTCACGGGCATCCGGCCATCACCGAGGCGCTGATCGAGCAATCGCGCAGGCTCATCCACTGCTCGAACTACTACTACCAGGAACCGCAGGGACGGCTGGCCGCCGGGTTGGTGAAGCACATCGGACCGGGCAAAGTCTTTTTCTGCAACAGCGGTGGCGAGGCCAACGAAGGGCTCTTCAAGTTGGCGCGCAAGTTTGGCCACGACGAAGGCCGCTTTGAAATCCTGACCGCGTTCAACTCCTTCCACGGACGGACGCTCGCCGGCATTTCCGCGACCGGTCAAGAGAAGGTTCGGAAAGGGTTTGAGCCGCTGGTGCCGGGCTTCCGCCAAATCCCCTACAACGATCTTGAAGCCGCGCGGGCCGCTCTCTCGCCGGCGACGGTCGCGATCCTGATCGAAGGCGTGCAGGGCGAAGGCGGCATCACGCCCGCCACCCCGGAATACCTGCTGGGGCTGCGCCAGCTATGCGACGAGAAGAAGCTGCTGCTCTTGATGGACAGCGTGCAGTGTGGCCATTTCCGCACTGGCTGTTGCCAGAGCTGGCAACGCATTCTCGAAGGCGTGCCCGGCGGTGAGGGTTTTGCGCCGGACGGCATTTCCATGGCGAAG
>CAZWJC010000308.1:0-7994 GCA_964634255.1 uncultured Verrucomicrobiota bacterium
GGCGATAAGGTCATCTGCACCCTCGGTGGTCAAAAAACCGGCACGTTTGCCGCACTGGATAAAAGGACCGGCCGCCTTTTATGGCAGAGCAAGGAAGTGACGGAGCGTGCCGAGTACGCTTCCCCTATTCTGATTGAGTTCGAGGGAGTGCGGCAGATTGTCAACATGACCCGCGGCGGGCTGGTAGCGGTATCCCCGGAGACGGGGGCGCTCTTGTGGCACCACAACAGATTCGCCGGCCTGCCAACTTCCGAGAGTGGCACTGCGCACTGCAATTCGCCGGTCTATGCGGATGGCTATGTTTTCGAGTCCACCGCCTATCAGACCCGCGGGGGCAGCGCTGTCGCCCTCCGGAAAACGGCCTCCGGGATAAAAGCCGAACCGGTCTGGAAAAGCGGCAAGCTCAACTGCGAGCTTGGCGGCTATGTCGTTGTTGATGGGTTTATTTACATCTCAGGCGGCGTCGGTTGGCAGTGCGTGGAAGTAAAGACCGGCACGGAGCGCTGGTCCGGGAGAGGACCGGGCAAAGGGTCGGTCATCTACGCCGATGGCATGCTTTACTGCTTGGGAGAAAACGGGAAAATGGCACTCATCGAGGCAAACCCGAATGAGTTCAAAATGGTCAGCATGTTTGATCTGCCCAAGGGCGAAGGCCGCTGCTGGGCTCATCCGGTGATCAGCGACGGGAAACTCTATCTGCGCTGGAGCGACAATCTTTACGTATATGACATCAAGGAGACACCAAAATGAAAAACGAAGCATTACGCGGTATCTGCGCTGGATTCCTGGTGGCGGGTTGTTTGGGGGTGGCGTTTGCCGGGGACGGAAAAGAGTGGCCGCAATTCCGCGGACCCGGCGGCAGCGGCATAGCCCAAGACCCGAAAAGCAGCGGAGTCCCCACGGAATGGAACACGACGAACAACGTGGCTTGGCGCATGGACGTGCCGGGCCTGGGGTGGTCCAGCCCGATTGTCTGGGGCAACCGCGTTTTCCTCACCACCGCAGTGGACGCCCAGGGTACTGAGCAGCCGGAAGGCGGCTTCTTCCTGGGCAAGGATCGCGGCGGCCGTGGCGAACATCGCTGGTTGGTGCTCGCCTTCGATCTGAACACCGGAGCGAAACTCTGGGAACGTCAAGTTCACCAGGCGGTGCCACCGCGCACCCATCTCAAGAGCAGCTACGCTTCGGCAACCCCCGTGACGGACGGCGAGCGGGTGTACGCCTGGTTCGGCGAGTTCGGACTGCTGGTGGCCCTGAACGCGGCGGACGGCGCCCAAGTGTGGTCTTTCTCGGAGCCGCCCTGCAAATCCAGGGAGAACTGGGGGTTCGGCGCATCACCGGTAATGCACGGCGGCCGGCTGTTTCTGGTGCATGACAACGAGGAAGACGCCTACGTGGTGGCGTTCGATGCTGCGACCGGGAAAAAAATCTGGCGGGTCAAACGACCGCCGGAGACCAATTGGAGTACGCCCTTGGTGTGGCAGAACGATCAGCGGACGGAACTGGTTGTTGCCGCAACCGGCGGCATCACGTCCTACGCTCTGAACGGGAAGCCGCTATGGGAACTGCGCGGCATGTCCAAGATCACCGTGCCCAACCCGGTGGCGGGTAACGGCATGGTCTATGTCGGCTCGGGGTTTGTGGCGGATCGGCAGAAACCGCTCTATGCGATCCGACCGGGCGCGGCGGGCGATATTACGCTCCAAGCAGGTGAGACCACGAACCGCTACGTGGCTTGGCGGCAACCGCAGGCCGCTCCCTATGTCCCGTCGTTTCTGGTGGCCGGTAAGTACCTCTACGTGATCAAGGACATCGGCCTGCTTGCTTGTTACGACGCCGTCACCGGCGCTTCGGTTTACGAGGAACGGCTGGGTGGGCACTTCTCGGCCTTGCCGTGGATGTGCGGGGAAAGGTTGTTCTTCCTGAACGAGCGGGGGGACACCTATATCGTCCAGTCGGGACCGACCTTCCGGCTCCTGGCCACGAACCCGCTCGAAAAGCTGTGTCTGGCCACGCCCGCAGTGGCGGGCGACCGTCTGCTGATCCGGACTTCTGCCCGGTTGTACTGCATCGGGAGCAAGAAATGAAAGGAGCGTACATGAAAGCCACCCTCACCCTCCTCACCGCCCTGCTGCTGGCACCGCTGGCCGCGTTGGTCGCAGCCACCGCCTCGGCGGCGAATGCCCCGAGCAAAGCCAAACCGGAAAGGGGTAACCGCCCAGCCGCAACCCCGGTGCGGGAAGTGGCCGGAGCCATTCACGTCGTCGTCAATAAACCTGCTCCGGGCCGTGCCCTTGGCTGGCCGGCGAATGGCGGCATCTGGAACTGGGGCAACGAAATCCTCGTCATGTATCTCGATTGCCCTTACAAGAACCACCCGGGCTTTTCGAACCACGATTCCGACCAGGAGCATCCCAGTTCAAGGTGGATGACCTCCCGCAGCACGGACGGCGGTGTCACATGGAGCGACCATCGAATGGCCTTTCCCGATCCGCGCTCGAACCGCACGACACTGAAGCCGCGAACCCTCACCGTGCCGGTGGACTTCAACGAACCGAACACCATCGTCAACTTCCACTGGGACAGTCTCCAAGCCGGTGCGCGGACCTACTTCTATTACTCCACCGACCGGGGCCGAACGTGGCAGGGGCCCTTCGACAACATCCCGCTGTTCGACTTCAAGGCGATGACCGGGCGGACGGACTACGAAGTCACCGGCAAACAAAGCCTGACGGCCTACATGTCCTGCACCGAGGTGTCGGACGCTACGTGCGTGCGCGAGTCCAGTTACGCGATCACGACCGGTGACGGTGGCCTGACGTGGAAAAAAGGCCCGCGCATCAGCCGCGAGTTGCCTTCTTGCGGGGAAGGCCACAAGATCGAATATGGCTCCATGCCTTCCACGGTCCGGGTTGACTCCAACACATTTGTCTCCGCCTTTCGCAGCGGCTACACGCCGGCCAAAGGCCGACGCACCGGCTGGATTGACATCAGCCGCAGCACGGACAACGGGAAAACGTGGCAGTTGGTGAACGGCTACTTGATGGAGATGCCCACGCTGAACAGCAGCCCGCCCGCGCTGAGCCGGTTGCCTTCTGGTCGGCTGGTGTGCTCCTGGGGCTGGCGCTTGCCAGATGACGGAAGCGGCCCAACAGCCATTCAAGCCCGCACCAGTGGCGACAACGGCACAACTTGGGGCAACACCCTGACGCTGCGCCAAGACGGTTTTGATTACGACATTGGATACTGCCGGCAGGTGGTGCGCCCGGATGGCAAGGTCGTCGCGGTCTATTACTACCGGACCAAAGCGGATGGCCAAAGCCCGACCTACATCGCCGCCACGATTTGGGATGCCGCCAGCGACAGCCGTCAACCTACGCAACAAAGCCGAGTGAAATGATCAACAGCGTTCCGTCCATCAATCTCCTACTAGCCCCCCTGCTGTTGGTGCCGCTGGCCGCGCTGCACGCTGCCGATGCGCCGGCTGTAATCAACCTGCGGCAGGCACCCTGTTCGGCGGTGGCGGACGGAAGGAGGGATGACCGCCCGGCGCTCGCGGCGGCGTTCTCCGCGGCGAAAAAGGGGGACACGGTGTTCGTCCCCGCCGGGAATTACCGGATCGTGCTGCCGCAGGGGGCGCGGCTTTCGATGCCAGACGGCGTGGCGTTGGACGATCCCGCGCGGCAACTGCCCGCGCCCGGGAGTGCGCGGTTCGATCCGTTGGACGAGAAGGAATCGAAGGCCCTGGAGTCACTGGTCCCGGTCCAAACCGCTGAGCGCGAATTCGCGGTTCGCACGCCGGCATCCGGTCCGCTGCGGGTGCTTCCCGCGAACCCGCGCTATTTCACGGACGATGGCCAACGCGCCGTGTATCTCACCGGCGCGCATACCTGGGACAACTTGCAGGACATGGGCGAGGCGAACCCGCCGCCGGCGTTCGACTTCAACGCCTATCTGGATTTCCTGGCGAAGCACGACCACAACTTCATCCGGCTGTGGCGCTGGGAACTGGTCAGTTGGGACACGTCGGCCAATGACAAGAAGAGCGCCCGGCATCTCGCGGCCGCGCCGCATCCATGGGCGCGCATGGGACCGGGCCAGGCGCTGGACGGCAAGCCCCGGTTCAACCTCGATCAGTTCGACGAAGCCTATTTCCAGCGGCTGCGCGCGCGCGTGGCGGCGGCGCGCGACCGCGGTATCTACGTTGCCGTGATGCTCTTCGAAGGCTGGGGCGTGCAGCACGCCGCCAACGCCTGGAAGGTTCATCCGTTCCATCCGGCCAACAACGTGAACGGGCTTGATGGCGATGCGAATGGCGACGGGCGCGGGTTGGAAGTCCACACGCTGCGCGTGCCCGCCGTGACGAAGATCCAGGAAACTTACGTGCGCAAGCTTGTTGATACGGTCAACGACCTCGACAACGTTCTCTACGAAATCGCCAACGAGAGCGGCGCCTACTCGACGGACTGGCAGGAGCATTTCATCCGGTTCACTCAGGACTACGAGAAAGGCAAGCCCAAGCAGCATCCGGTGGGCATGACGTTCCAGTATGCGCGCGACTCCAAGCAGCGCGGCTCGAACACCAACCTGCTCCGCAGTTCCGCCGACTGGATTTCGCCCAACCCCGACGCGGGCCCGTTCAACTACCGCACCCATCCGCCCCCCGCCGACGGCCGGAAGGTCATCCTCACCGACACCGACCATCTGTGGGGCATCGGCGGCGACGTCGGGTGGGTCTGGAAGAGTTTTCTGCGTGGGCTGAATCCCATCTTCATGGATCCCTACAAGCAAGAGGTGCTGGCAGGTGGCGCCGACTCGAAATGGGAACCGGTGCGCCGCGCGATGGGCGTGACGCGCCGCCTGGCGGATCGCGTGAGCCTGGCCGCGATGACGCCGCGCGGTGAACTGGCGAGTTCCGGCTACTGCCTGGCCAATCCAGCGAAAGAATACATCGTCTATCTGCCCGAGGGAGACGAGGTGAGCGTTGACCTCTCCGGTGCCGCCGGTAAATTCCAGGTCGAATGGATTCATCCGGTCGAAGGCCAAGTGATCGCGAGGCCGGCGGTCTCAGGCGGCGCAAGCCGTACGCTGAAATCTCCGAAAAGCGGCACCACCGTCCTGCACTTGAAGAGGATGCAGGAGAAACCCAGCGCGGGCCCCGGCGCGCCGCCAACCCAGCGGAGATGATGCGTTCAATCTCATTCTCTGCGGGCGTGATCTGGGCCTTCGCCGTCTTAAGCTTGCTCGCGGTTGGCACCTCCACTTTTGCCGCCGATTGGCCGCAATGGCGGGGACCCGAACGCAACGGCGTATCCCGCGAAACGGGCTGGCTGGACCGTTGGCCAGCCGAGGCATCGCCCCGTGTGGCATGGCGGGCCTCCATTGGGAAAGGCCACTCGACGGTTGCCGTCAGCGGGGGACGTGTTTTCACGATGGGCTGGGACGGCACCCAGGACACGGTGTTTTGCTTTGATGCGGCCAGTGGGCGTTTGATTTGGAAACAGTCCTACCCCTGCAAGACCATCCTCCAGTGGCCTGGCCCCCGCGCCACGCCCACCGTGGACGAGGACACGGTCTATACCCTCGGTCAGCACGGGCAATTAAACGCCTGGGACTCCGCCTCCGGTGCGCCGCGCTGGCAGGTGCAACTGCCGGCGAGCTACAATCCGGATGTTGACTACGGCTTCGCCTGGTCGCCGCTGCTCGAAGGTCCGTTGCTGCTCTTGGGCTGCGGCCGGGGCGGACTGGCACTTTACAAGCGCGACGGCCGCTTTGCCTGGGGCAACGATGGCCAGCCCGGTGCCTGCGCATCTCCCACGCCCTTCATGCTGGGGGGGCGGCGCGCCCTGGCACTGGTGGCCCTGAATCCAGGACGCAACAGCGTCAGCCTGGTGGGAGTGGAGCCCCAGACAGGGCGCGAGCTTTGGACCCGCCAGCCGTGGGCGGAAAAATGGGGGGCGGTGGGCACCGATCTCGTCGCCAACGAGGGCAGCATCTTCGTGAGCACCGCCGAACAGCATAAGCGGTGCGCCCGCTTCACCTGGCGCGACGGCAAACTGGTCGAGGACTGGTCCAACGCCAGTCTCTCCACCTACACCAGCGTCATCGTGTTGCTCGATGGCCATCTCTACGGCGTGGACAAGAGCGGCCTGCTCAAGTGTGTGGACTGGCAGACGGGCCGCGAAAAATGGTTCCAGCGCGGCTTTGGCGAGCACGGCACGCTCTCTGCGGCGGATGGCAAGCTGCTCATTCAAACGGGCCGCAGCGGGGAATTGGTGGTCGTGAGCGCGCAGCCGGATGGTTACCGGGAACTACGGCGTACCAAGGTGTTCACGGAGGAACCAACGACCTTTACCCCGCCGGTGCTGGCCCACGGACGAATTTACTGCCGCAGTTACCGGGGCGAGTTGGTCTGCCTGCAAATTGGCGCATCGGGCCAATGACCAATCAGTTCTGCCTTGCTACAGCAATGATCGTTTGCTTCGGAGTTGCGCACCGCTTCGCAAAAGGTGTAAAAGTCCAAGCATGTGCTCGCACCGTCATTTTTGCTCCCGCCGCGCCTCCTGGGGATACACGTGCTCCGACATTCCAACGCGCCGCCCGTGGCGGGGCTGGTTCCTGATTCCGCTCGCGGCTTTTCTCCTTCAGAGTGCCAGCGCGGCGGAGCGCTCAGAACGTATTCAACCTTGGTCAAAAAACCCGCGCTATTGGCAGTTCAAAGGCGGGCCCGTCCTGCTGCTCGGTGGATCGAAGGACGACAACCTGTTCCAGATCCGGGACCTGAAGGAGCACCTGGATGCCATCAAGGCGGCGGGCGGTAACTACATCCGTAACACGATGAGCGACCGCAGCGACAAGGGCTTCGAGGTCTATCCGTTCAAGCGGCTGCCCGACGGCAAATACGACCTCGAGCAATGGAACGAAGAATACTGGAAGCGGTTCGACAACATGCTCCGCTGGACCGCGGAGCGCGACATCATCGTGCAAATCGAGGTCTGGGACCGCTTCGATTACTCGACGAAGAACTGGGAACCGCATCCTTACAACCCAAAGAACAACGTCAACTATACCTACGCGCAGTCGGGCTTTGCCGAGCACTACCCCGATCATCCGGGCCAGAACAAACAACCGTTCTTCTTTACCACGCCGAAGCAACGGAACAACATCGTCGTCCTTAAATACCAACAACGGTTTGTGGAGAAGATGCTGTCCTGCTCTCTGCGCCACGACCACGTCCTGTATTGCATGGACAACGAAACCTCCGCCCAAGAGGCGTGGGGCGCGTATTGGGCCGACTTCATCCGGCAGCGCGCGAAGCAGGCGGGCAGGCAGGTTTGCGTGACCGAGATGTGGGATGCCTGGGATCTCAAGGCCGACGAGCACAAGCGCACCTTTGACCATCCCGAGCGCTACGATTTCTGCGATGTCTCGCAGAACAATCAGAAGAAGGGCCAGGAACATTGGGACAACTTCCAATGGGTTCGCGCGCGGGTGGCCAGCCAACCGCGACCGTTGAACACGGTGAAGACCTATGGGGCCGACACGGGGCGCTATGGAAACAATCGCGACGGCCTGGAGCGCTTCTGGCGGCACATCATCGGCGGGACGGCGTCAGCGCGGTTTCACCGTCCCGACTCCGGCCTGGGTTTGTCCCAGCCGGCGGTGGCGGCGATTAAAGCGGCGAGGAACCTGGAAACGCTGATCAAGTTATGGGAGGTGGAGCCCGCGAACCTGCTCCTCAGCGAGCGCGCAGACAACGAGGCGTACCTCGCCGCCAAGGCTGGGCGGGCCTACGTGCTTTACTTCACCGATGGCGGCGCGGTTGGCTTGGATCTCAAGAACGCACCTGGCCGCTTCGACGTGCGTTGGATTGACATTGCCACCGGGGAATGGGGCAGACGAGAATCCATCAACGGCGGCGGGGTAGCGGCGGTGGCCGCCCCGGCCAAAGGTCATTGGGTCGCAGCCATCTCGAAAGTGGCCGACACTCCTTA
>CAZWJC010000309.1:0-7971 GCA_964634255.1 uncultured Verrucomicrobiota bacterium
CGCTTGTAGGCGTCCTGGTGGCACATCATGCAGTCAATGTTGGCGAGCTGCTCGGCGCTGATCTGCGTCGAGGGAATGCGACCATTGCCGGCGTGACAAGTGGCGCACGTGGCCCGCGAGGAAGTGTTGGGCGTGCCGCAGTAGGAGTTCATCACCATGCCGCCGTTGCGGCCCTTGCCAGCCGGACCGTCGATGTTGGCGACGTTGGGAGTCTCCCCCATTTCCTGATAGTGAACCGAGCCGAACATTTGTTGGGCTTGCTGCTGGTGGCAAGCGATGCAAGTGGCGGGGCCTTGGTAGGCCGTGATCTGTGCGTGAGCCTGCTGGGCGGCAGGAGAAACAACCGGCACCTGGGCTTGCGACCGGATGCCTGTGATGACAAATGAGGCAATGACCAGCAGTGCCGTGCGGACAAAGCCGCGCACAAACCGCTGCGAGGTCATCCCCAGTAACGAATGAATTTGAGTATGGTATGTGGCCATGCCCGCGTAAAAGCAGGGAACTTGCCAGCGCAGACAGCGCCGGCCCTCTTATTTGCGACCGCTTGGTGTGTTTACGCACGAAAGAACGCGCCGCGCCCGCGTCAGATCGCAGTGTTCTGGTATTCGAGCAGCGAATGAAAGTATCAGTGCGCCGCATGCGTGCAGCAGCCCGGAAGTAGGCGTTCTCCATCGTTCGCCCGAAGCGTGTCACAAGAATGTGAATCGGCAGGGGAATTGTCACGCGCGCGTGGCACCCACTCCTCTAGCCGAAGACGACTAGCAGGACGCAGTTTCCGCCTGAGTGGCCGCTGGAAGCCTCATTGGCTGTTCTAGACTCTGGGGGGCACGGGAAAAATGTCAGGGTAGAGCTCGGTAGCGCAGTCTGGGCAGAGTCCGTGCGTAAACTTGGCGTTGGTGTGGCTCTGAATGTACCGCTCCATGCGCTGCCATTCGCCGTGGTCGTCGCGGACCTTCCGGCAGTTTGCACAGGCAGTGATCAAACCCACCAAGGGTTTGGCCTGCTTGAGCAGGGCTTGGAGTTTCTCGTTGCGAAGATGCAGGAGCGAGTTAAGCCGCCGCAGCATGACCAAATCCCTAAATCGGGCCTGCGCAATGGTGATCGCCCGACTCAACTCAAGATCGCCGGCCGGCTTTACGAGATAGCCGTTAGCCCCCGCCTCGGTCGCCTGGTAAACCAAATCCGGCGATTCGTGCGCGGTGAGCACAACCACGGCGGTGGGGCAGCGGTCCTGAATGAGTCGCGTGGCCTTGAGACCGGCTTGAGGATCTTCGCGACCCGTCTCGGGATCGATCATCTGCAAGTCCATCAGAATCACCGACGGCCGTCGCTCGGCGGTCAACTCGACCGCCTGAGGGCCATCGTAGGCGCAACCCGCTAGAGAGTAGCCGAGCCGGCTGAGTTGTCCGGCGGTGCCGTCACTAACGAGTGCATCGTCTTCCGCGACCAGCACGTTGATAGGTTTGGTTTGGGTCATGTGTTTTCCTTTCTCATTCAACCAGAGCCAGCTTGAAAGCAACTTCCGCTACCGCACCGTTGTCATTGTGAAGGGTCAGTTCCCCGCGCAATGGACTGCGAATGCTGGCCTGAATCAGGTGCAAGCCCACGTGCCGGCTACGCCCGCTCAGGACGTCCTCCGGCCAGCCGGGACCGTCATCGCGGAAGTGCAGCCGCACCGTCGGTCGGCCTTTAACCTGACCTTCAATTCCGAACCTCACGTCCAGCCGCCCCTCGGTCCGGTTTTCGAACGCATGCTTGACGCTGTTGGTCGCTAGTTCGCTCAGAATCATCGCGATGGCGGTTGCCTGTTCGGGCACCACCCGAAGCGGCTCCCCCGGTGTCAGCACCGACACGCGTATCCGATCGCGAATCGGCGAACCGCTCAACGCACCGGCTACGATCTGCGTCAGCAGTTCGCGTAGCGGCAGTGGCTGCCATTCGGACGTGGAGAGCATTCGATGCACGAGTTCCATGCCGCGCAGCCGGTCCTCCAGGTCGGTGAAAGCCGCATGACACCCCACAGCCGCTGACTCCACGCGTTCCCGTTCGAGCCGGATGATTTCCAGGAGACGCGCGAGGTTGTTCTTCACCCGGTGGCTCACATCATGCAGCAGCGTGGTTTTGATGCTCTCATCGCGCCGCACCCGTTCAAGCAAGCCGGCGTTCTTCACCGCGATGGCGGCCTGCGACGCAAAGAGCCCTAGCAGCATGGCGTCGTCGCGCTCGAAAGCGTGAGCCCCGTCGGCATGAATCTCCAACACACCCAGGAAGGAGTCTCCCCAACGGAGGGGGGCGGCCATGGCCGCCGCCCACGGGCCATCGAGTTCGCCGGTTTGGCCCAACTTCGAGCTGTGGCGTTCTTTCAAGAAGAGGGGCGTCCCCTTTTCCCAACATGATCCGGCCAGCGATTCCCCCTTTTTCAAGAAGGCGCGGTCCGGCGTGTACGCGTCCCCGGAGCTGATCACACATTCCAGTTCTTCACTCCCCCGCCGGTGAAGCCACAATCCCGCCGAGTGCCCGTGGAACAAACATAGAGCCTTGTCTTTGATGGTCTGGAGCAAAAGGCCCGTCTCCATCTCGGCGGCAATGCTGAGGCTGGCTTGGTGCAAGGCTTCCAATTGGGCGCTCCGCCCGGTCAGTACGTCCTCCGCCCGCTTGCGGTCGGTAATGTCGTGGTGGATGCAATGCAGCAAGGTCTGATCGCCCAGTTTCAACGTCTGGGCAAGGATGTCCACCGTGCGAAGTTCTCCTTGTCGCGTGCGCTGCTCAATTTCAAATCGAGCGCTGCCCACCTGCAAGATGCTTGCGACCCGTGCTTGGATTTCCTCCGGTGTGGCGTGCGCGGCGTGTTCGCAGGCGCTCATCCCGGCAAACTCCTCCCGCGAGTAACCCAACTGGCGATGCGCAGCGTCATTGAACTCGACGGGCAACAGCGTTACGGGATTCAACATCAAGATCCCGTCCGGCGACTGCTCAAACAGCGTGCGATAGCGTGCCTCCGTCCGCCGGAGTTGCTCCTCCAACTGATGCTTCTGCTGCCAATGCCGTGCCTCCTCCTTCGCCCGCGCCCGCGAGAGATTCGTTCGATGCACCATGACGGACGCCAGGCCGAGCGCGGCCACCACCGTTCCCAGCAGGAGCAGCATCTTGCGATAGGATTGCCCCACAAACGCCAGCACCTCGTCGTACGGGGCGTTGACCACCATAACCCAGGACGCGTTGGCGAAGCGCAGCGGTACGAACGCCGCCAGCTTCTTAGGATGGTCTTTCAATTGGTACTCCGTCGTGCCGATCTTGCCGTCGAGCATGTTCTGTGCGTAGTCGAACGAGACGTGGCATTGAGCACATTCCAGTTGTGGCTGGAATATGCTGGCGTTCACCATTTCCGGATGCTCGGACTGGAGTAGAACCGTGCCGTCCTGATCCATGATCCAAATGCGCACCGGGTTGCCGTTGGGAGAGAGGGACGCCAGGTGTTCAGTCAGAAATGCCTGCATGTCCACAGTCATCACCAGAGTGCCGGACCAGCTTTGGGTCGAGCGGCGGGAGCCAGAGTCCCAGCTCGATTGGTAAAGCGGCTTGGCGAGGAGGACGGCGCCCGGTTTTGCGGCGTTTTTAACCCCAGTGACACGGCTCCAAGGTGAAACCAACACCGCACCTTGATGCTTCTTCAACTTGCTCCATTCAAAAAACTCGCAGGATTTGAAGTTGGCGTCCTCCATACCGCTCATCGAGAAGGTCACCTCTCCCTCTGGGTTCACGACCATGATGGTTGCATGGCGGGATACTTCAGCCCGCTGGGAGTAAAGCTCCAAATCATCAGGAATTCGCTTCGGATCGCCTCGCTGGATTGAGGTCAGCCGAGCGAGCGTGCTCAGATTATCGGCGCATTCCCGGAGCAACAAGGTCGCCTCGTGGGCGCCCTCCTGCGCCAGCACCAGTTGCGTGGTTTTAAACTGCTCTATCACCCGGTCACGCCCAGACCAGTTGAGGTCAATGCCCAAGTAAACGGCCAACCCAAGCAAGGCAAGGATCACGCCAACAAGGACGCGGTTTTGAACGGGCTTCACGAGACAACTTATCCACATAATAACCAAATCTCAATTCCTTGTTTAAGAACTGCGCCACGGGTGTCGCGAGAATCCGGTGTTGTTACTTGAACCGCTGAGTCCGCCAGGCACTCTGCGTCACCCATCAGGAACCGTTACCGAGTCCTGTGGGTGTAAACAACGGATCATCCACGCGGATTGCAGATCCCCAACAAAATCAGCCCGCCGAGCCGGGAGTCACATCACCTCGTGTCCCTTCGCGCTGGCCGAATCTGGAGGGAATTCTGCTTCAGGACGCGTCTCAGGCCTGGCGATTGAGGCTGGCCATTTTTGGTGCTTAGGAACTCTTCCCATGCCGCAATCGGGCTGTCCCCTATAGTTACCCGAAGCCCGTCACGCCTATGCTCACACCATCGTGCGAACGTATTCGTCAACAACCGGTTCGATCTGTGCGCCCACCAAGCGGCGACCACGTCTGTTATGCAACTGACGTGTTTCGGTCGGAAACCCTGGATGGTCGGCACGGTGCTCGCGCTCTGTGCGGTCGGAGTCACCTTCTGGATTTTGGGTGTGGCCAGGCCGGCGAAAGGCACGTCTCGCAAAGTGGTCTGCTACCAGGACTCCATGCATCCCTGGATCAAGTCGGACCAACCGGGCAAGTGCACCATTTGCGCCATGGATCTTACGCCCATTTGTGAGGGGGAGAAGGGCTTCGCCACCGAAGATGGCGTGGTGGCACTCAATTCCAACAGCATCACGGTTCTAAACGTTCAGACGGAGGAGGTCAAACGGCGGGCGCTCCGGCTGACCCTGCGGGCGGCTGGGACGCTGGACGCCGACGAGTCGCGGAAAGTGATCTTCTCTGCGCCGGCATCCGGCCGGATTCATGAGATGGTGGTGGGTGCGGTCGGCGATGAGATCGAAGCCGGCAAGCCTTTGCTGAACTTCTACAGCCCCGAACTGGTAACATGGCGACGTGCCTATGTGGTACGCAGCCGGTCCGGTACGTCAGGAACGCCTTTGTTTGCGGGACGTCCTCATGAAGGGGAGGAAGACGCCGAACACTCCAAGTCTGCAGCGAATCCGGTGGCTGGAATGCGCAACGCCTCGGCTGCAAATCCGGGCGAGCCCGACCCGTATTTCAGCGATCTCCTCTCGCCGGTGAGCGGAACGATCGTCGAGCGCAAGGTGTTCAACGGCCAGTATGTGATGGAAGGAGATCGTCTGCTGACTATCGTTGATACGTCGGTGCTATGGTTTCGCTTCGATGCCTACGATCGGCAACTGCCTTGGCTGCGCAAAGGCCAGAAGGTCCGCGTAACAGTTCCCTCACTGCCGGGCCGTGAATTCCACGGCGCGATCTCCGTGATTGAACCGACACTCGACGAAGCCACGCGCACCGTGAAGGTCCGGGCTGACATTACGAACCCCGTGGTTGGCGATGCTGCCCAGAAACAACGGCTGCTTCGGCTCGGCATGTATGCGGAAGCCACGGTGGTGGCAGAATTGGCTGACGTGCTGACCGTGCCGCGGACGGCGGTCCTATCCCCTGGCGAGCGCGCTTACGCCTACGTGGAAGAAGGTGCCGGAGCCTACAGCATGCGGCCTGTGAAACTGGGTCGCCAAGGTGACGGCCTTTGCGAAGTGCTCGAGGGTTTGGACGAAGGCGACCGTGTCGTAACGACTGGCAACGTGTTGATTGACGCCCAGGCGCAGTTCACCCAGCCGCCAAAGAGCGAGCCGACACAAACGAATGAGAAGGCGCAACTGGCGCACACGGGCATTACGGAACATGCGGCCATGGGACAGCCGGATTTGCTAGACGAAGCGGAAACCTCTCCTCAATCTCCAAAGGCCGGCATGAATCTCACCGAGGCTCAGGAGCATACTTTGGAAGCCTACCTCAGCGTCGCCAATGAAGTCTCCGTGGCGCTCGCAGCGGATAACCTGAACGACCTTCAGCGCGCCCTGCCACAACTGAAAACGGCGGCGGCTCCCTTGGCCAAAGCATTCCCTGAATCTCATCCCTGGCACGAGAAGATCGAGGCAGTCGTCGGCGCATCCTCCTGGTCCAACCCGAAGGACCTCGATGCTGCACGAGTTGCATTTCTTCCATTCAGCACGCGGCTTGTGGACCTTGTTGAGCGCGCGCGAGCCGAGCAAACCGAGTTCCGCTCACTCAAGGTCTTCTATTGTTCGATGGCGCCGAAGCCGGGACTGTGGTTTCAAGCCAAGGGCCCGTTGCGCAATCCATACTATGGCGCAGAAATGTTGACTTGCGGTAAGGAAGTCCGTCCTTCGGCCCAGCCCGCAGCCATTGCAGCCAAGGCTGAAGTGCCCCAGCCCAAGCCTGAGATCACCGAAACCAAGCCTCAGCCCGCGACGCCAGCTATAGCGATCCGCACTGTGAACAACCGGCATCCCGAGGCAAAGGAGCGCATGGCGCGGACATTCGGCTTGGGCGTTGCGGCACGACATCAGGCAGCGGCGGAGCTCGCGTCGGCGAATCTCGCGCGTGACGAGGCGGCCGCCGAGTTGCAGGGGATACGCTCAGCGACCACGAACGCGGTCGTGCGGACTCAGTAGGGAATTCATGATCAACCGTCTCATCGAGTGGTCCTTGCGCAACCGCTTCTTGGTGGTGTGCGCGACGTTGTTTCTCATCGGCTGGGGCGTGCGCGCCCTCTATCGCACGCCGGTGGACGCCATTCCGGATTTGAGCGAGAACCAGGTGATCGTGTTTGCGGACTGGCCGGGCCGTAGTCCGCAGGAGGTCGAGGATCAGGTCACGTATCCGCTGTCGGTCAACTTGCAGGGGCTCACCGGCATCAAGGAAGTGCGCGCGTCCTCCATGTTCGGGTTCACGTTCATGACGCTGATCTTCGAGGAGCACGTGGACAACTACTTCGCCCGGTCGCGCGTGCTGGAGCGGTTGAACTATCTCGGCGACCTGCTGCCCGCGGGGGTCGTGCCCAAGCTCGGCCCCGATGCCAACGGCCTGGGCTGGGTGTATCAATATTACCTGGACGTGGACCCGACCCGGTCGCCCAAGGGCGGCTATGATCTCGCGCAATTGCGCTCCGTGCAGGATTGGTTCATCCGCTATCAGCTCAACGCGATTCCCGGCGTGGCGGACGTGGGGAGCATCGGCGGGTTCGTGCGGCAGTATCAGATTGAGGTGTCGCCGGCGAAGATGCGGGTGCTCCAAATCTCCTTGGCGGACGTGCTGGAGGCCGTCGAGCAAAGCAATTTGAACGTGGGCGGCAAGGTGATCGAGGAAGGCGGGATGGAGTTCGTGGTGCGCGGCGTCGGGCTGGTGCAATCCCCGACGGACCTGGAGAACATCGTGTTGAAGGAGCGGGGCGGCACGCCGATCTACCTGCGCGACGTGGCGACGATCCAGTTGGGCGGGGATTTCCGGCGCGGGGCGCTGGACGTAAACGGGCGCGAGGTGGTGGGCGGCACGGTGGTGATGCGCAACGGCGAGAACGGGCTGGCGGTCATCGGGCGGGTGAAGGAGAAGATCGCGCAGATCACGCCGAGCCTGCCGCCGGGGATCAGCATCAAACCGTTTTACGACCGCAGCACGCTGATCGAACGCTGCATCAACACGCTCAAGCAGGCGCTGGCCGAGGAGATCGTGCTGGTGATCCTGGCGCACATCGTCTTCCTCTGGCATTTCCGGAGCATCCTGATCGTCACCCTGCCATTGCCGGCTTCCATTTTGATTTCGTTCATCTTGATGAAGGAGTTTGGGATCACCTCGAACATCATGTCGCTTTCGGGCATCGCCATCGCCATCGGTGTGCTGGTGGACGCGGGGATCGTGATGACCGAAAACGTGATCCGGCATTGCGAGCGGCTGGAAGAGCACAAGTCAGAGCAGTTAAGACACGGCAGGACCGCGACCGGTCCCCGGGCG
>CAZWJC010000310.1:0-7912 GCA_964634255.1 uncultured Verrucomicrobiota bacterium
CCATGCTGAGCACAGGCTCGCCATCTTGCTCCAGGATACGGCACCAAATGCTCTGCATGCAGGCGGGATCGTAGCAATCATTGTCCTCCCAAACCTTCCACGTAATGGCCTGCGCGCGGCGCGTGTGCGGTGTCTTCGCCAGCTTCTGGCAGGCGATCTCGATCTGGTCGAACGGCTTCAGGCTCGGCACCTCGTATTTGAAGAGCCGCTGGTGATAGGTGTATTCCCAACGCGTGTCCTTGGGATCGTTCGGGTCGCGGACAAGGTGATCCTTGATGCCGTCGCAGACTTCCATCACGTATTCCTGCAACTCCAGCGGGCCGCCGGGAAAATCCTTGTGGATCATCGGCTCCGCGAGCGGATCGGTGATGGTGATGATCATCGTGGCGTCCTTGCTCGGTGGATCGTCCGGCTTGTCGTATTCCGTCTTGAGATTGCAGCCCTTGGCGTGCAATTCGAGGAGCGAGAGTTCCCAGGCGCGCGCGATGCAGTCCGCCTCCACGTGTAGAACAGGTATGCCTTTCATGTCTTGTTGTGCCGATGATGCGTGCCGCAGGTACCGACGCACGGTTGAATCCGCGCCCCGCCTACGATGTCCCAGCATTCCAATCTGCCAAAGATTTGGCAATGGTTTTGCAGGCCTGATGGCCAAATCTTCATTTCCTCACTAAAGCCCCGGATGTCCTGGCTTCTCGTCGAAATCCACCGGCGAGTCGCAAACAATGGTTCAGTACATCCCCGATCTCACTTTTCTCTTCCCGCCGAGCAGTAAACCGGAATCTTTGATGCCCGAAATGCATCCTTGACCCGCCAAACATAAGTGCATATTGTCCGCAAAACCCGAGGCGTATGCAAAAACCTGAGTTCACGCGAGCCTTCTCTTGGAGGGAACACTGTGCTCGTCGCGGATTCGGACGCCCGGCCGTAGGAGTGAGGCAGTTATGGCCAGCGGCAAAGTAAAGTGGTTCGACAACAAGAAGGGATTCGGCTTCATCGCCCAGGAATCGGGGCAGGATGTGTTCGTGCATCACACTTCGATCCTGGGAGGAGGCTACCACACGTTGAAGGAGGGAGAAGAAGTCCTGTTCGACGTCATCACCAGCGAGCGGGGGCTCAAGGCCCAGAACGTTCAGCGCCAAGATCAGCCGAATTAGCTCCATCTCTGTGCGTGAGGTGGCGGCGTAGCCCGAAAGCGGTATCCCCGGGGGAGGTTTTTGTTCGCCCTGAGGTCGCGAGGCCGATACCGTACCGCTGTGCAATCGACCGCACCGTCGCCCGTCTCCAGCCTCTACGTGCATGTGCCTTTCTGTGCGCGGAAGTGCCAATACTGTGCGTTCTACTCTGAAGCTTCCGACGGCAACATGATCAACCGCTACATCGGCGCGCTCCTACGAGAGTTGCAGCGGATTGAAACGCGACTGAAGCCCCGCACCGTGTTCTTTGGTGGGGGAACCCCTTCGCTCCTTAACGTTCACCAGTGGGAACAAGTCTTTCGGGCCATGGATCGCTTGGGCTGGCTCGGGGCCGAGGAATGGACGATCGAATGCAACCCTGCCACCGTTTCCGAGGACAAAGCCCGACTCTTCCGCGACCACGGCGTCAACCGGCTTTCGCTCGGCGTGCAATCGCTGGACGAGGCGCTGCTCCAGCGCCTGGGCCGCATCCACAGTCGTGAACAGGTTTTCAAGTCCTTCGACCTCTTACGCCACGCGGGTTTCGATAACCTCAACGTGGACCTCATGTTCGCCATCCCTGGCCAAACGCTGGCCATGTGGCAGGCCACACTCCGGGAAGCGCTGGCGTTGGGCAGCGAACACTTCTCCTGCTACGAAGTCATCTACGAGGAAGGCACGCCGCTCTTTCAACAACTCGAAGCCGGTGCGTTCGACGTAGACGAGGACCTGGCCTGCGCCATGTATGAAGAGCTGGTCGAGCAAGCCGCTGCCGCCGGTTGCCACCGTTACGAGATCGCCAACTTCGCCCGCGACTCCCGCGCGGGCACCGCGCCCACAGAGCCGGCGGTCAAACCAAGCGAGTTTCCCGCCTTCGCCTGCCAACACAACGTCAACTACTGGCGAGGCGGTGACTTCTTTGGGCTCGGCCCCAGCGCAACCACGTATGTCCGTGGCGTCCGCACAAAGAACCTGAGCAACACTCGGGTGTATTGCGAGCGACTCGTGGCCGGAGAACGACCGTTGGACTTCCGCGAGGAGTTGTCGCCGCTGGGCCGAGCCGGCGAGACGGCGGCCTTCGGCCTGCGAGTGGTCGCGGGCTGGCCTTTTGCCAAGTTCACGCGCGTGACTGGTTTTGACCTGCGCCGCGAATGGGCAGAAGACATGCGGGCGCTGGTGATGCAGGGCCACGCCATTGAGGATGAAGCAGGCTTTCGACTCACGTCGCATGGTCTCCGCTTCGCCGACGCCGCTGCGGAGCGTTTCCTGCGCCCCGAACCTGACTCCGTGGAGATCGCGCCGGCCGCTCCGAGCTTTTAGAAAAGCCTCATTTTTCTGAAAGACACCACTCCACGCACCCGAGCTATACAAGAACGGCATTGCGGGTGAATGGGGAACAGCGGCTGAAACCCAGTTGCCCAGGGGAACCAAAGACGTGTCTCGGCTTGGAATTTGATATGAAGACCAAAGGAAACTACCTGATTGAACTATTGGCTGCATCTACACTGATCGGCCATTGTGCCTTGCTGGCCCAAACCGCCCACGTGAGCGCCGTCTCCGTTGCGAATTCCGCGCTAACTACCAGCGTTTCCGGCAGCGGTGATTCCTTTGCCGTGGCCGTCGCTCCGAGTGGTGACTTCGTGCTGTTCACAAGTCTCGCCGGCAATCTCGTCACCAACCAGTGCGACGGACTGACCGGCCAACTCTTCCTGCGATGTCGCACCAACGATCTCACCCGGCTGGTCAGCGTTAACTGGGACGACCGCGCTGGCGGCGATTCCGAATCACTGCTCGGCGCAGTAACCCCGGACGGTCGTTACGTGGTCTTCGAAAGCGATGCGAACGATCTGGTCGCGAACGACTTCAACAACGCCAGCGACATATTTGTGCGGGATATGGTGGATGGCGTCACGCGTTTGGTCAGCGTGAACCACGCCGCCACGGGCAGCGGCAATGGAGCGTCCTCCGATCCCGCCATCACGCCTGACGGTCGATATGTCGCCTTCGCCAGCGATGCCAGCGACCTGGTGTCCGGCGACGCCAACAACTTCCCGGACATCTTCGTCCGGGATTTGCAAACTGGGGTGACGACGCTCGTGAGTGCTGGCGCGCGCAGGGGCAACGCCTCATTGCCCAACCTTGCCGGCTCGCCGCAAATCACACCGGACGGTCGCTTCATCGCTTTCACCAGCACTGGCTCGAACCTCGTCGCGAGCACGATGAAAACCTACCAGGAAGTCTATGTGCGCGACGTGACGGCTGGGCAGACGATCTGGGCCAGCACAAACGTCACCACCGCTTCCGGGCCCTGCTCCTACGTACCAGTGCTCAGCGACGATGGCCGCTATGTCGCCTTCAAGACCAGCGCCGGCACCGCCTTCCTCATCCTCCGACGCGACCTACAGACTGGGGCGCTTGATACCGTTTCGGGGTCGGCGGTCGGCGTGTCCTCACTCACGGCCGATTCGTTTGGCCCAGCGATGACCCCCGACGGGCGTTTCGTGGCGTATTCGGAAGCCGCCGCCAGCGGTCGGGGCACGGTTCAGGTTTGGGACGGCCTGAGTCGAATCTCCACGTTGGCCAGCGCCAACCTCAACGGCCAACCCAGCACCAACGGCGGCAGCGATACCCCTGCGATCACGCCCGACGGACGATTCGTCACGTTCCTCAGCAGCGGCACGGACTTGGTCACCAACAGCGTCAATGGCGAGTATCACGTCTATCTTCGCGACCTGCAGGCCGGCACGACGAAACTGGTCAGCGCGAATCGGCTGGGAGCCGGCACCGGCGATGCCGGCAGCAGCATTCCGGCGCTCAGCGCCGACGGGCGGTTCGTTCTTTTCGAGAGCCGCAGCTCAGACCTCGTTTCCGGGGATGGCAACGCCGCCTACGACGTGTTTCTCCGGGACGTGCCGAGTGAAAACAACGGTCTGGTCTCCGCGGTTTCTCCTGATGCGCTCGCCGTCACGGCCAACGGTTTCAGCACCGTGGTAGTCAATGCAGTGAGCGCGGACGGCCGCTATGTCGTGTTCGCGAGCACCGCGACGAATCTCGTCCCGGGCACGACCAACGGTCTGAAGCAGGTTTACCGGCGCGATCGGCAGACCGGCACCACCGCGCTCGTCAGCATCAATCGCTCCGGCACGGACGGTGGCGACGGCCATTCCTTTGACCCCTCAGTAAACGCCGATGGTCGTTACGTGATCTTCTCAAGCAACGCAGAGAACCTGACGGCTAATGATACCAACCTCCTAACCGACATCTTCGTTCGGGACATGGTGACCGGCGAAACCTCGCTGGTCAGTGTCGCCACCAACGGCTGGAGCGCCAACAAGTTCTCGGAGTTGCCCTCCATCAGTGCCGACGGCCGTTGGATCGCGTTCCAAAGCCCAGCCAACAACTTGGCGGCAAACGACAGCGACTCCTGGAACTATGACATCTTCGTGCGCGATCTTGCGACCGGCACCACCATCCTCGCCAGCACTAATTCCCCGAACGCGCTCGGCCTTTCCCACATCAATCCCCTCCTGAGCCCGAACGGTTCCTTCGTCGCCTTCCTAAGCTCGAGCACTTCCTACTCTGACACAGGCGCTCGTGTAAGAAATCTGCAGACCGGCGTGACGACGGTGCTTTCGTTAAGTGGCATCTTCAAAGATATGGCTTTTAGCGGCGACAACGGGTGGCTGGCAACCGTCGGCGTTAACGGCCTGCTCATGGCAGATTTGACTCGCGGCACCAACACCCTGATCACCCTTGGTAACGCGACGTTTCCGAGCAGCCCGTGTGTTTCGCTGAATGCCGACGGGCGCTATGCCGCCTTCGCGTGTCGCGGAGTGCTCTCCGGTACCGACACCAACAATACAGATGACGTTTTCGTGTGTGATCTCTCAACGCGAAGCATCACGCTTGTCAGCGCGCGTCCCGGCACCGCCGTGGCCGGCAACGGCCGCTCATATCAACCACGCATCACCGCCGATGGCCGTCTCGTCATCTTCCGCAGTAATGCCAGCGACTTGGTGCCGAATGACGTCAACGACACCAGTGATCTCTTCCAATACGACCGGGTGACCGGGCAGATCACTCTCATCACACACCGTTATTACGATGGCGGTGCCGCCGATGGCATGTCCCAAGGCTTTGCCTTGGCCAGCGGCGCCCCCTGCATTGCGTTTCACAGCATCGCCAGCGATTTGATCCGCGGCGATGCCAACGGCAATCTGGACGTCTTCGCTGCCGACTTGGAAGCCAGCACCCCAAGCGTGAGCGTTACCTTCCCCGGCGGTCAGCTGAAGCTCACCTGGCCGGCAACACCGATTCTCCCCAGCCGCGTGCAGTACAAGGACTCTCTGGACGATCCGGTTTGGCATGACTTGGCAGCGACTGTCACCGTGACCGGCACGGCCGCGTCAGCCACCGATGCGACGACCGGAAGCTCAGCGCAACGGTTCTATCGGCTCGTGTGGGATTACTGATCCCGAATCCAAACCGACCGCAACCATTTGAGTCACACTATGAAAACCGACTCGGAACGTGCCTTTACGTTGATTGAACTTCTCGTCGTCATTGCACTGGTTGCTTTGCTCGGCCTCACCTTGCTGCCGGCGCGCGCCGGGACACGCGGGCGGGGGCAAGCAATCAACTGTGCCGCCAACTTCGGCCACCTCGTCCGGGCCTGGCAGCTTTATGCGGCTGATAACAATGACCGGTTGGTTATGAACTTCCACAGCGGCTACGTCCCAGCGACGTTGTCGACCGACGCGCCTTGGGCGACTGGCTGGCTCGACTGGACGACTTCGTCTCAGAACACGAACACGGTTTACCTGTTCAACGACCGGTATGCCAGACTGACGAAGTACATGGAGGCCGAACCAGCCCGTTTTCGTTGTCCGAGCGATCGTTTCATTAGCGAGGTGCAGCGTGCCCGTGGATGGACCAACCGGTGTCGCAGTTACTCCATGAGCCTGAGCCTGGGGGCTGGCAACGCTCCGGACGGCCCGTGGTCGCCGCTTTACAAGCAGGCCAAGACGATGTCCGCGCTGCTCACTCCCGGCCCCTCAGAAACCTTGGTATTCACAGAAGAGCATCCGGATTCGCTCAACGACCCGGGGTTCTTCGGTCCGCTTGAGACGAGGTTCCCGGATGTGCCCGGCACGTATCACAACGGCTGCGCCGGGTTCGTGTTTGCAGATGGCCATTACGAACTGCACAAATGGGTCGGCACACTGGCCAGCAACCAAGTGGCCCGCATCGTATCGTACACTGGCCTGGGCACCCTCTCCGCCCCCGCTGGCGACCCTGACCTTCATTGGGTCAGCTACCGTTCAAACCGCGTCTCGACCAATTCCTTCTGAAAGCGCTCCGCTACTTCTCGACCGCCACGAAGGACGCCACAATGGGGCGATGGTCCGAGGCCAAGCCCCAATTCGGCAGGGCCAGCACGTATGTTTCCTCCCTCACCCACTCGCGTGCCATGTTCTGGCTGACCATGATGTAATCAATGCGGCTGTAGCTGTCTTCTTTGCCGTAAAAGTGTGTCCAAGTGATGTTGGACGGATCCCAGTTCGGATTCGCTGGCGGCGTGTTGTCCCCGTTCTTCTCAGCCGGGCGAGTGTCCACGAGCTTTCCCTTGCCGATCCCGATGATCGCCTTGGTGGAACGCGTGTCCTTGGTGTCGTTGAAATCGCCGACCACGATGATGTTTGCCTGCGGGTTGGCCGTCAGGCGTGCGTCAATCTTCTCACGGAGCACCTTCGCCTCCTCCAAGCGCATCTCTGCTTCGTCCGCCTCTGGCACCGCGCGCTTCGACTTCAAATGAGCGGCGAACAGCGTGAATTGGTAGGCGGGCGAAACCTGGATGTCCACTTCCGCAATGCCGCGGCTGACGCGAAAGCGCCGCCCGCTCAGCAGAAACGAGTCGTTGGTGTGCGAACGGCGGGCGACGATCGGGAACTTGCTGAGCACGGCCACGTGGATGTTCGTATCCCAGCCGGTGACATGCTCCCAGTGCGGCAGGTCCAAACCCTCCGCTTTGAGAGCGGCCTGTAACTCCATGAGCGCGCTGACCTCTCCCATCTCCTCCAACGCGATGACCTCTGCCTTCAACGCCTTGATGCTCTCCCGCACCTTCGCCCGCGACTCGGCACTCTTCGCCGTGCGGCTTCCGCTATCCTTGTCCACATAATTGGCCACGTTGTAAGCGGCGACGCGAAACGTCTCGGTGGCTGAGGCAAGTGACAGCGAGCAGCCCACGACAAGCGTGGCGGCGAACATTCGGCAAATACAATATGTCATGCGGGAGGATGGTTAGCGGAGCCGGCGACGGTGTCAAAAGCCATTTTCCTTCGGTTGTTTCGCGGAATGTGTCCGGGCCCGCATGGCTTCGCCGAACGCCGGGACGGCCCTCGCCCCGTTGGTGGCGCGTCCTCATGATTGCGCTGCGCCCAGACACCGACCGATATTGCTTTTGGCAATGCGGCTGAGTCCGGCTAAAGTTCGGCATGCCAAAGCGAAGTTCAGTGTCCCAGAAAAGTCGCCCCTCAAGCCGCGTGACCTGTGTGGCCAAGCCGCTCTGCGACAAGCAAAGCGAGCGCGACCACCGCGAGCTGCGGATTGACAAGGTCGGCGTCCGCGGGCTCCGGTTTCCTGTCCAGGTGCGTGACAAGGCCCGCGCCTATCAGAATACCGTGGCCACGATCGGCATGTTCGTGGACCTCCCGAAGGAGTTCAAGGGCACGCACATG
>CAZWJC010000311.1:0-7906 GCA_964634255.1 uncultured Verrucomicrobiota bacterium
GTGCGGCTTTGGTCCGACCGCGAACACGCAGATCGCGCGGAGCAGGAGTTGCCGGAAATTAAACGCCTCGATCTCGCGGAAGTGGTGCTCACGCTCAAGGCGGCGGGCGTCGAGGATTTGCGGAAGTTCCGCTGGTTGGAGCCGCCGGATGAGAAGGCCCTGGCGCATGCGGAGGAATTGCTGACGGACTTGGGCGCGCTCAAACAGACCACGACAACCGAGACTCGTAGCGCAGGTTGGCAACCTGCCGTTTCGCAGGCTGGTCGCCTGCGAGGCGTCGAAGCTCATTCGTTGCCTGGCCGATTGCCGATCGGCGATACAGCAGACTGCCAGTCTGCGCTACGAATCACCCCGCTCGGCCGCAAGATGCTTGCCTTCCCGCTGCATCCCCGTTACGCGCGCATGTTGCTGGCGGCGCAGGAATACGGCTGTGTGTACCAAGCCGCGCTCGTCGCTGCGTTGACCCAGGGCCGCGACCTGTTGCTCCGCAACGTGGATCGCGCCACAACCGAGTTCCGCGACGATCTGTTGGGCGACAAAGCCCCGAGCGATTTCTGGATTCTCATGCGTGCGTGGAGCTACGCGAAGAAGAACGATTATCGCCTCGACGCGTGTCGCAAGCTGGGCATCCATGGAGTGACCGCCCGACAGGTGGCACCACTGCTGGAGCAATTCCTGCGTATCGCCGAACGCGAGGGGCTGGATGTGAAACCTCGCGAGCTGAACGACGCGTCGCTGCAGAAGTGCATCCTCGCTGGCTTCTCGGATCACCTGGCGCGGCGGGCGGACTCCGGCACGTTGCGGTGCGACATGGTGCATGGCCGGCGGGGTACACTCACCCGCGAAAGCGCGGTCCAAAACGCCAAGCTCTTCGTCGCCGCCGAGGTGCGCGAGATCGAAGGCCGGGACAAGGAAGTGAACACGCTGTTGACGCTGGCCACGGTGGTCGAGCCGGACTGGTTGCGTGAACTGTTCCCCGACGACATCAATGGCCACATGCGCGTCTTCTTTGATGCCACGGCCCGCCGGGTTTACGCGGAGGAGCAGATGCGCTTTCGCGACTTGGCGCTGGAGGTTCGCAAGGTTGAGCCGCCGCCGCTGGATGGGGCGGCGCGACTACTGGCGGAGGAAGTGTTGGCGGGCCGCCTGCAACTCAAGACGTGGGACCACGGTGTCGAGCAATGGATCGTGCGGTTGAATCTGCTCGCCAAGTGGTGTCCTGACCTGGAGTTGCCGCCGTTCACCGACGAAGCGAAGCGAAATGTGGTGGAGCAGCTTTGCCACGGCGAGTTTACCTACAAGGGCATCAAGGATCGTGAGGTGCATCCGCTCGTACGCTCGTGGCTCTCTGGCCACCAGCAGGCGCTGCTCGACAAGCATGCGCCGGAACGGCTGGAGTTCGCCAACGGCCGTCATCCAAAGGTTGTTTACGCGCCCGACGCACCGCCGCATATCGCGCTACGCATCCAGGAACTTTACGGTGTGATGCAAACGCCGCGCATTGCGTTGGGCCGCGTGCCGGTGGTGGTCCACATCCTGACGCCGGGCATGAAGCCGGTGCAGGTTACGCAAGACCTGGCAAACTTCTGGCGCGAGCATTATCCGAAGCTCAAGCAGGAACTACAGCGGCGGTATCCGAAGCACGAATGGCGATGATTCGGATTTCGGGCGACGGCAAACAGATGGCTGGGGTCGGGTAATTGCCTCAGATCGAGTTGACAGTAACGCTAGAGGTTCTTCTGCAGGAACGTTTCCATCTTGCGGTACATTTCGATCTTGTTCTTCTCGATGTGGAAACCGTGGCCCTCCTCAGACTCCAGAATCATCTCAAAGGTTTTGTCGTGAGCCTTTAACTTGCTGGCCAACCGTTTAACCTGAGATACGCGCACGCGCATGTCCTCGCTACCATGGATCAACAGAAGCGGGGCGCGAATGCGATCCACGTGGTTGATGGGGGAAGTGGATTTCAGCTGGTCTTTGTCAGTCTTGGAGTCGCCCACATACACGGACTCGAGGCCGATGCGTCGGGCGTCGTGATACCGGTCCACGGCGAGCATCTCTGTGATGTCCGTCACGCCTGCGTAGCTGATTCCACATTTGTAGAGTTCCGGTGTTTGGGTTAAACCAACGAGTGCGGCGTAACCGCCATAGCTGGCGCCGTAGATGGCGACGCGATCCTTATTGGCGATTCCCTGGGCGATGGCCCACTGGACGCCGTCGGAGATGTCATCCTGCATCTTCAGTCCCCATTGTTTAAAACCCGCTTTCAGGAATGCCTGCCCGTAGCCCGTTGAACCACGGAAGTTCATTTGGAGGACGGCATAGCCCCGGCTGGCCAGGAACTGCGTCTCCGGATCGAATGTCCACGAGTCGCGCACCCAAGGACCCCCATGAGGTATGACGACCAGCGGGAGGTTTGTGCCAATCGTCCCCAACGGCAGCGTCAGGTACCCGTGAATCGTCAAGTTATCACGGCTCTTGTAGGAGATCGGGCGCATCGGTGCCATGTCCGCTTCTTTGATCCAACTGGCCTGCTCACGGACCTTCGCCAGGCGGCGGGTCGTGGCGTCGTAGAGGTAATAAGTCCCTGGCGAGCGATCGCTGAAACTGCGAAATACCGCCCTCTTTTCATCGCGGCTCATATTGACGATGCGATTCACCCGGTTGGTCAACACCCGGTCAATGCTGGCCTGAATGCCCAACCATCGGGCATCGAACCACTGACAGCGAGGCTGGTCGTCTTCATAGAAGACGCAAAGTGGTCGATGGTCTGTCGGAGACAGGTACACATTGTCCACGTCATACTCCGCATGTTGCCAGAGGCATTCGCCGATTGCGGCCCGGGCGACATCGAACAGATACAGGCCAACGGTGTTCCGACCGTGTGTTGCGGTGACGAGCAGGTTGGTGTTGTCGGCGGCAAAGCTGATCGGATCGACGCCGTCTTCATCCGCCCCGAACTCCAACAGGGTCTTCCAATCCGAATTCGTCGAGGCCCGGTAAAGCAACCGCAGTTTCCGGCCTGCGATGGCGACGCCGGCTCGCACTGCGCCGTGGCGATCTGTGAGCCAGCGCAGAACGCCCCCCGGATTCTGCACGATCTCCATCTTCCCACCAGTGAACATATGCATACGGTCGACGTTCGGATAACTCAAAGCGTCTGGGCTGGAGCGCCAATCCAAGGTCACCGCAGCTACGAGGGCATGGTCGGGTTCGTTCGGCAACTGGCTCAGAAACTCGGGATGATAGAGTTGGGTCACGCGGTCGCCCCGGAAGAGCGCTGGCGCCAACACGCACGGTCTTTTGCCGTCCCGGTTAATGGCAAACAGACCACAGGATTCCATCCCATCCTGTTCCAGCCGCAGCAAGATGCGCTCGTCACTTGCCCAGTTGATGGAATGGACATCGCTGTTGGGGAAGCTGGTCAACCAGCCGGGATTCATAGTTTCCAGGTCGAGCATGAGCAAGTTGTGCCTGCCCTTTAAGGGCGCGATCATGGCAAGACTCTTTCCGTCGGGTGACAGCCTGACTTCCGTGGTCTCGTAATCCCGGAAGAAGGTCTCCACCGAGAGCTCAGGAGCAGCTGCGACGTTGCCGCTGAAGACGCATTGCAGAACGAGACAGAGAAACCCTAGAATCCTCTTCATGCGAGCGGAAAGTAATCACGGTGACGGAATCTGTCACGCGGTTTTCGCCCTCTGCCCGGCGTGCGGCTTTTGCTGCAACGGCGTGTTGTTCGCCGACGTGGAACTGCAGCGGCGCGATGACGCGGCGCGATTGCGGGTGCTCGGCGTGAAGCTCATTGCCAAGGGCGGCAAACAGCGGTTCAGTCAGCCCTGCGCGTGCTTTGATGGGAAGCTCTGCCAGATTTATGCGGACCGGCCGGAGCGGTGTCGCACGTTTGAATGCCGGCTGCTCATGCGGGTGATGGCTGGCGAGTTGACACCGGCAGCGGCGCGCCGATCCATCGTCGCGGCGGGCAAAGCCGTGGACCGCGTCCGCCGTTTGGTGCGGGAACTCGGCGAACGAGACGAAACCGTACCCCTGAGCCGGCGCTACGCACGCATCATGGCCCAGCCGATTGATTTTGGCGGTGACGAGACAGTCATTAAGCGAGGGAGCGAGTTGATGCGGGCGGTGGATCGGCTCGCGAAGATTTTGGAACGTGATTTTTTGACGTGAGGTCGCCCGGCGGAAACGTGGGGAGGCGATGCTGTTTTGATTTCGCTTGGCCGCTCTCCGAGCCGTCATTAAGCTGCCGGCACTATGACCAGCCGCGAACGATTTCGGAAGGCGTTGAACCACCAACAAACGGATCGACCTCCGATCGACATGGGCGCGACCTGGGTCACGAGCATTTCTGCCAGCGCCTACAGCCGCTTGCGCGCTGAGCTGGGGCTGCGCCAGCAGCCGGTGCGAATCAATGAACCCCTTCAACTCCTCGGTGCCGTGGAAGACGATGTCCGCCAGAAGCTCGGCATTGACGTCGTGGGCATCTGGCCGGAGGGCACCATCTTTGGTTACAAAAACGTCGGGTGGAAATCGTGGCAGCTTCAGGATGGCACCGACGTGCTCGTCTCGACCCAATTCGAAACCACGACGGACGAGAACGGCGACGTTCTGGTTTACCCGAAGGGCGACCGCACGGCCCAACCTTCCGGGCGTTTGCCCAAAGGGGGCTTTTACTTCGACGCCATCGTCCGCCAGCAGCCCCTCGACATGGATAAGCTCGACCCCGCTGACTGGGCGGAGCAGTTCGGCGTGTTTTCAGACGCGGACCTCAAGCATTATGAGCGGGAGGCGGACCGGCTTCACCGCGAAACGGATTACGGGATTATTCTCAATTTCGGCCAGGCGGGTCTTGGCGACGTGGCCATCGTGCCGGGCGAGATGCTCATCAATCCCAAGGGGGTGCGCGATCCGCAACTGTGGTACGAATGTCTCGTCACGCACACCGACTACGTCCGCGGCATCTTCGAGCTGCAGACGCAGGTTGTGATGCAGAACATGGCGCTGCTACGCCAGGCGGTCGGCGACAAGATTGACGCCATTATCATCAGTGGAACGGATTTTGGCACGCAGCGCGGACCGTTCACCTCGCCGAAGCTTTTTCGCAGCCTCTGGAAGCCGTTCTACAAACGAATGAACGACTGGGTTCACGCGAACACCCAGTGGAAGACGTTTTATCACAGTTGCGGCTCGGTGGCGGCGCTGCTGGACGACTTCGTCGAGATGGGGATGGACATCCTCAACCCCGTGCAATGTTCGGCCGTCGGCATGGACGCCGCCACGCTCAAGGCGAAATACGGTGACCAACTCGTTTTCTGGGGCGGCGGAGTGGACACCCAGCGGACCCTACCGTTCGGCAAACCGGATGAAGTCCGTCGCGAAGTGCGTGAGCGCGTGGACATCTTCGCGAAGAACGGCGGATTTGTGTTCAACACCATTCACAACATCCAGGCACAGACGCCGGTCGAGAATCTCGTGGCGATGTTCGAGGAAGTGCTGGGCAGGTCCGTGAGGTAAGCTCTCAATTCGAGTGCCGCAAGTTGTCGCCGGTCGGCATGCGGGGAGTGATTCAGGTGCTGGCCTTCGGATTTCGGGATTCAAAGCTGGGAAACGGTCGCATGCAGACGAACAATTCGGAAGCCCGTGGTAGTGTGCGGTACGTAACCGCCATCAGCTTGATCGCCGCACTTGGCGGTCTGCTGTTTGGTTACGACACCGCCGTCATCAATGGCGCAATTGGCTTCCTGGAGACGCATTTCCATCTGACGGCAGCGATGAAAGGCTGGGCGTCCTCCTCCGCGCTGTTGGGCTGCGTGATCGGCGTGTCGTTCGCCGGCGCGTTCAGCGACTGGCTCGGGCGCAAGAAAACACTCGTGCTGGCGGGCGTGCTCTTTCTCCTCTCCTCCATCGGCACCGCCGTGCCGCAGACGCTGACGCAGCTCGTCGTGTTTCGCATCGTGGCGGGGATCGGCGTGGGCATCGCCTCAATGGCGTCGCCGATGTACATCGCGGAAGTCAGCCCAGCGCGGTTTCGCGGGCGCATGGTGTCAGTAAACCAGTTCGCCATCGTCACCGGCATGCTGGTGATCTACTTCGTGAACTTCTTCATCGCCCGCCAAGGAAGTCCGGAGTGGCAAGTCACGACTTCGTGGCGCTGGATGTTCGCCTCGGGCGTGGTGCCTTCGGCGTTGTTCCTGGCGTTGCTTGCGTTCGCGCCGGAAAGTCCGCGATGGCTCATCAAGCAAGGCCAAATGGCGAAAGCGCGGGACATCCTGCGGCGCGTGGACGGCGCTGACTTCGCCGAAGCCGAGAGCAAGGCCATCCAGGAAACGCTCGCCCACGAAAGCGGCTCGCTCACCCAACTGTTTCAACCGGGCTTGCGACGGATTCTTGTTCTTGGTGTGGCGCTGGCGGTGTTGCAACAAGTCACCGGCATCAACGTGTTCCTGTATTTCGGCACGGAGATTTTCAAAGGCCTTGGCTCCAGCGTGGATGCCGCGCTGCTGGAGACCGTCGTGGTCGGCGCGGTGAATCTCGGCTTCACCATCGTGGCCATCTGGACGGTGGACAAGCTCGGCCGCAAGCCGCTGATGGTCGTGGGTGCAGCTGGCATGGGCCTGTGCCTGCTGGCGATGGGGCTGGCGGCGCAGTTCGAGAAGACCGCCGCGTGGACGCTGGCGTTTATCCTGGGCTACATCGCCTGTTTCGCTCTGTCCGTCGGGCCCGTGACGTGGGTCATCCTGTCGGAAATCTTCCCGACCAAAATCCGCGGGCGCGCATTGTCCATCGCCACGTTCTGCCTGTGGACCGCGAACTTCGTTGTTTCGCAGACGTTCCCGATGATGGACAAGGATCCGACGCTCGTGGAGAAGTTCCATCATGCCTTTCCGTTCTACTTGTACGCCGCGATGTGCGTGGTGCTGGTGTTGGTGGTGGCGCTGGCCGTGCCCGAGACAAAAGGAAAGTCACTAGAAGAGATCGAGCAGCTTTGGCCCCCCGAGCGACTGCGGCGACCGGAATGAGGTAGAGCCACGCGGTTCGGTCGCTGTGTGTGAGGAGCGGACAACCTGATCGAGTCCTGCGGAATCACCCCTGACGGCAATCGCAGTGAAGGCTGAGCGTGGTGACTGAGCCTGTAACTGAAGTTGCATCCCGTGTCGTCCTCCGCCACGTTTCTCTCCGTGAACCAACCAGACGATCTGGATGAACTGATGATCTGCCGGCTCGACCATGCCCGGAAAGTGGTCGAGCCGTGCTCCATCGTGATCTTCGGCGCGAGCGGCGACCTGACGGCGCGCAAGCTCGTTCCGGCGCTTTACCATCTCTTTAAGGAGCGTCAACTGCCGCCCGCATTTCGGGTCATCGGCTTCGCGCGCCGCGCCAAGACCGACGAGGAATGGCGCGCGGAGTTGCGCGAAGCGCTGGCCCAGTTCTCACGGACGAAGCCGGTGGATGACGGGACCTGGCAGCAATTCGCCGCGAATGTGTCTTACTGCCAAGGCGATCTGACCGACCCGGCGGCTTACGCGCAGTTGCGGCAGCGGCTGGACTCCTTCGGTCAGCCCGAGTTGCGACACAACCTGCTCTTCTACCTCGCCATCTCACCCAGCCAATTCGGGCCGGCCGTCGAGCAACTGCATCAGGCCGGGCTGCTGGATCGCGCGGCCGGATCGGGCTGGCAACGCGTGGTGGTGGAAAAACCGTTTGGCCACGATCTGGCGTCTGCGCAGGCGCTGAATGCCGAGCTGACCCGCTTCGCGCACGAGCAGCAGATTTACCGGATTGACCATTACCTCGGCAAAGAGACGGTGCAGAACATCCTGATGTTCCGGTTCTCGAACTCGATCTTCGAGCGCGTCTGGAATCGCGAGACAGTGGATCACGTGCAGATCACCGT
>CAZWJC010000312.1:0-7836 GCA_964634255.1 uncultured Verrucomicrobiota bacterium
CCAACGCCACACTCAGCGTGAATGCTGCGGGCCAAGGGATCACCTATACCTGGTTCAAGAATGGCTCGGCGCTGCCCGGTGCGACGAACAGCGCCCTCACCTTTGCGAATCTTGGAGCGTCCGACCGCACCAACTACTTCGTCGTCATCAGCAACTCAGCCAGCGCGCTCACCAGCAGCGTGGCCATGCTGAATATCGCACCGGTCATTACGCAGCAGCCCGTTTCCGTCACGAATGTCGTGGGAGGCAGCGCTTCGTTTAACGTGGCGGCAATCGGCATCCCGCCACTCACGTATCAATGGCGTCGCGGCACCGCCACCCCTACGACCGTCATCGCCGGGGCCGCCAGCGACACGTTGAACTTCCTCAACCTCAGTTTGACAAACGCGATGAACTATCGCGTCACGGTGACCAGTCCCGCCGGTGGCAGCTCTGTCGCCAGCCAGACTGTGCGGCTCGTGGTGCTCAACGCCTCACTCCCCAACAGCCCTACCCTCGCATACCCGGTGGTGGCCGGCGGCCAGTTCCAGTTCCTCCTCCCAACACAAACCGGCTATTCCTATCAGGTGCAGTCGAAGACCAACCTGGCGGACGCGTTGTGGACGCTGGAACAAACGATCCCGGGCGATGGCGCGATAAAGCTGGTCACCGTGGATGCCACTGGGGCGCAAAAGTGGGTGCGCGCGGTGGTCCAGTAGCCATCTGCTGACCACAGCAGCACGCCCGCAAAGAAACCGTCGGACTGGCCTGACAGGTGGTCTGGCGCGTTCGAAGAGCATGTTTGGAGCGAAGTCTAGGTGGGTTTTTCGCTGCAACACGCGAGCGGCGCGAGTAACTTCCGTCGATGATTGAGCCAGACGTCATCCTCCTCGAAACTGCCCGGATGTATCTCCGGGAGTTTCGGCTTGGGGACGGGTCGCTGCTGTTCGAGCTCGACAGCGACCCGGAGGTGATGCGGCACATCTCCAAGGGGCAACCGACGCCTTTGAATCGGATTCAGAGTGAAATCCTCCCCCGCTTCCTCAGCTACTACGGCCAAACGCCGCCGCGCGGCTTCTGGGCTGCGCACCTGCGTGACACGCGGGGATTCATCGGCTGGTTCCACTTACGGCCCGACAAGATCACGTCGGACGAAATGGAGCTTGGCTACCGATTAAAGCGCAGCGCTTGGGGGCAGGGGCTGGCGACGGAAGGATCACTCGCCTTGGTTAAAAGCGCGTTCTGCGACTGGCACTACCCGAAAGTCAGCGCCCGCACACTCGTCGGCAATTCCGGTTCGCGTCGCGTCATGGAGAAGGCGGGTCTTTCCTTCGAATGCGCCTTCACTTACAGACCGGAGGTGCTGCCGGGTTGGTCGGAAGAAGAGCGCCAAGCCGTGAAGTACTCGGCAACAGCCGGCGAGTTCCTTCGCCGGCGCGTGTGATCGGGTGAAGGAGATTACTTCTTCTCTTTCTTGATCGGTTCGAACTTGAACTTCTGGCCGCCGACGCTGGCCTCGGCCATTAATCCCTGTTTGGCCTTCGTGAACACCATGACGCCATCCACATACTTGGCGTTACTGCTCGCGCCTTCGGCCGCCGCCACGGCGCTCACCTGGGCGCTCATCGCGAAACCGCCCTCCTTGAATTTCGCCAGCGCCTCTTTGGTCTCGAAGAAGATGATCTCAGACAGCTCCTGCCCGCCAATTTGGGCGCCCACCGTTACCTGTGTCAGCGAGGCGTAGCCGACCAGCTTACCCTTCTCGTACACGTGCCCTTTGCCATGCGCTCCGCCGATGATGAACCCGCCCTTGCCCACGCTGGGAAAGATCGCGTACCCCTCGGCCTTCTTGAAAGTGTCCTTCAGGCCGGAATCCGACCTCTTGAACATGTCCAGCGCGGTTTCCACATCGGCCTGCAACTCCTTGCGTTCCTTCTCGTCCATGGCTTGAACGGTGGGCGCCAAGCCAGCCAACAGAGTTGCCACGACCAGTAACCTGAGTGTTTTCATATGACGAAACTATTGTGGCGGTTGCTGGAAGAGTCAAAAGGAATCCGGACCGATGCCGGCTAACCGCAACTCGTGCCATTTATGTCAGGTCCCTCCGGGACGATGCTGCAGGTCTCGAATTGCGCCCCCGACTGACCCACGCTGACCGCTGCTGGGCTTGGCGGGCGCACGATTCATTGATCGCGCAGCCCGCCACGGGACTACTTCTTCACGCCGGGCAGTCCTTGAAGCCCTTGCAGGCCTTGTTGCAGCGAGTCGGCTGCCTTCTTGAGACCCGGCGCGTACTTGTCCGCCAGCGAACTGATGAGTTGCTTCTGGGGCGAGGTGAGGTTGGCATTTTGGGCGACCTTCTGGATGGCGGGAAGGGCGGCGGTGACTTCTCCTTTGCGCAGGGAATTCACGATGGTGGCCACGTCGCCTTGCGCGCCTTCAAGGGCAGCGAAGTTCTTCTGCACGACGTATGCCGAGGCGAGGTTGCCGACTTCCTTCGCCAATTGGAGTTGTTGCGGCGTCAGGTTGGCGGCTTGGACCACCTGGAACGCTACGCCGATGGCCTCGGAATCGTTGCCCGTGATCAGCGACTGCAACGCTGAGTCCAGCTGCGACTTGACCGCGGCATTCGCGCCCAGCGACTGCCCCAGCGACGTCACCTTGCCTACAAGGTCGCTCCCCACCGAGCCGAGCAACCTGTCCGACTGCGCCGCCGCGAGTTTCGCGAACTGGGCCGTCACATCGGCCGCCGCCGCCTTGGCGGCCTCGGCCGTAGGTTTGGGGATCTCAGCCGCCGGCGCCGCCGCTACAGCTGGAGCTGATTGCCCCCCCGCAGTATCGGCCGGGGCACTGGGTTTGGAATCCCCACAGCCGCAGAGAAGACAGACGGTGCCGGTGACGACGAATAGGTGTTGAAATTGGTTTCTCATGGTAGCAGAAAGGTAGCGAACGCCTGGGTTTTGACAAGTTGCTTCAACCGCAGTCGTGACTTCGCGCAATCCATGGGATTCACTCTCCGCGTGCAGGACCTCAAACACTGTCGTCGTGAGTGGCTCAAAACCGTGACCGCCGCGGGTCTGCTCGCATCCGCACTTCCCGCGGTCGCGGCCCGCAATCGCCGCGCGCGCTCCTATCATGTCTGCCTGTCGCCGGAGATCGTTGCACAAGATGCGGACTTGCTGCGCCGCATACGGGACGCCGGCGTGAGCACCGTCTGGCTGGCTGGTTTCTTTTACGGTCACCGACCATTCGCCGCTGACCTGTTGCGCCGGGCGCGCCAGCGGCTGCATGAGGCCGGGCTTGACGCCCAGTTAATCACCGTCCCGCTGGGCCATCCGGGCGACTCGCTCGGCGCGAAGGACGGCGATTTCCCGCTGTCGCCCCCGACGCATTGGCAACTGGGATGCCGGCCTGACGGCAGCACCTTCGCTGGCACGTCGCTGCACCTGCCCGCAACGTCCGAAAACGCAGAGGCGCTGCAGGAGCTGCGCAGGATTGGCTTTCGGCAGGGCTTTCTCGACGACGACTTTCGGCTCGCGCGCGGCCCCGGTGAAATCGGCGGCTGCTTTTGCGCGGCCCATCGGGAGCACTTCCTCCGCGCAGGTGGTTACGCAGCGGAGCGTTGGGCCGAGTTGCGCGACGCCGTGCAGGCCCGGCGGCTCTCCAAGTTGCTCCGCGCCTGGCTGGAATTCACCTGCGACGAACTGACCGCGTCGTTTCGCGCGCAGCAGCACGCCTTCCGCGGCGCGCTGGGCATCATGGTGATGTATCTCGGCTCGGAGAAAGCGGGCATCCGGCTCGGAGACTATCGGAAAGTCCCATTTCGAGTTGGGGAGCTGATGTTCGATGATCGCTCATTCACGCCGGTCAAGGGCAAGACCGACGAGTTGTTCAGCACGCTGTTTCATCGGCGCTTTGCGGCGTCGGAACACGCGTACAGCGAGACCACGGGGTTTCCGGCGGATCGGCTTTCCGCGGTGAATCTGGCGGCCAAGCTCGTTATCTCCACGCTGGCGGACGTGCGGCACACGATGTTCATGAGCGGTCTGACACCGTTCCCGCGTGAGCACTGGGACGTGCTCGGTCCTACCATGAAGCAGCAGGCGCATCTGCATGACGCTGTCGCCGGCCACCGACCGCGCGGCCCCTTCAAACACTTCTGGGGCGAGGCCCAGCGCCTGGTGGGTGACGATCAGCCCTTCAGCCTTTGGCTTGCCACCGGCGTGCCGTTCGAGGTGGTGGATGCACCTGTCGAAACCGGCTGGACCTTCCTGTCCGATTTCGACGCCCGGCATCTCGGCGCCCGTGCGGGGCGACCGCCAGGAGCGTGCGTGTGTCGTGCTTCGGTAGCCACGCGTCCGCGTGGTGCTGTAGTTATGGGCGAGACCTTGGAAGAACTGTTCGCCTTCAAGCAACGGATTCAGGATCAGCTGCGGGATGTCCCGCACGTGGTGGAGGACGAACCCGCGGTTTGCGCTTGGTATCCCACGGCCCGAAAGGTCATCGTCTGGAATCTCAGTGTGCAGCCGCGAACCCTCACGATCATCCACGGCACACGGCGTGTCCCGCTGCAGCTGGGTCCGCTGGCGGCGGCTGTCACGGAGGTCGCCACGCACGTTTCGCCCTCCTGATACCCTTGCCCTGGCAATGCACGCTCCCCACCCACCGCTCCGCGCCGAGCTTCGCGACACGCTGAAGCTCGCCGGGCCGATTGTACTCAGCCAGGTCGGACACATGTCCATGGGCTTGGTGGACACGCTGGTGGCGGGCCGCATCGGCACCGAATCCCTGGCGGGGCTGGGGTTGGCCGCGAATTTCTACTGGACCTTCACCAGCGTGTGCAACGGTTGTCTGCTGTCGCTCGATACCTTCTTTGCCCAATCCGTCGGCGCGCGGGATGAACGCGGGTTGGCGCGCTACTTCGCGCAATCGTTTTGGTCGTGCGGCATTGTCACGATCCTGTCCGCCGCTGCAGTCACCAGCGCTTACTTTCTCTATCTCGGCTTCGCCGAGGCGAGTCCCACCCGCGACGCGTTCGCGGTCTATTTGCACAACATTGTCTGGTCGCTGCCGAGCCTCTTCCTCTATTTCGTGCTGCAACGCTATTGGCAGGCGCGGCATCGGGTGTTGTCGTTCATGGTCATCATCATCGCGGCGAACGTGCTGAACCTGTTCGCCTGCCTGGCGCTGGGCCTTGGCAAGTGGGGCTTTCCCCGGCTCGAGGTGCAGGGGCTGGCGCTCGCCACCGTCATCAGCCGTTACGCGATGCTGCTGGCAGCGGCGGCGTTTACGTGGTGGCAGATGAAAGCCGTGACGCTCAAGCTGCCGCGCGTGGATTGGACGGTGCAGCGGCAGATCTTCGGGCTGGGCCTCCCGGCGGCCGCGCATACGGGACTCGAAGTGGGCGCGTTTGCGCTGGCGGCGCTGTTCGTGAGCCTCCTCGGGCCGGCACCACTGGCGGCGCATCACGTCTGCCTGATGTTGAGCGCGTTCACGTTCATGTTCCCGCTGGGTTTCTCCTCGGCGGCGGCAGTGCGCGTGGGAACGTTCATCGGCTCGCGCGAACCGGCACGGGCGCGCCTCGCCGGCTGGCTGTGCATCGGCGTGTCCGTCGCCGTGATGAGTGGATTCGCCGTGTGCTATTTGACCTTCCCGCGAACCTTGCTGGGTTGGTTTACGCAGGATGCCGCCGTGATCGAGACCGGCGTGAAGATCCTGCTGCTCGTGGCGCTCTTTCAGATCGGCGACGGCATTCAAGTGAGCACCACCGGCGCGTTGCGCGGCTTGGGCAACACCCGCGCAGCCATGATTGCAAATCTCATCGGCCACTACCCCGTCGGGCTCGCGCTGGGCTTGACGCTTTGTTTCGGATTCAAGTTCGGCGTGGTGGGCATGTGGGGCGGCCTGGCGGCCGGTTTGATTTCGGTCGCCACGATCCTGTTGCTCACCTGGCGGCGGAAGACACGGGACCTGGCGGGCTTGCAGGCCGTGGTATCGGCGCCGGAAGAGGTTGTACGGGCGGCTTGACGGCCAAATGTTTCCTTGTTTCGCCACGGCGCGCGACTACAGTGACGCGCAGAGAATCACCGCATGAGCTCGCAAACCATCGCCCGGTTGATTGGAGTGGCCATCTTGATCTTCGTGGTCGTGATCATGGCCTCGTCGGGCACGTACGTGGTGCAACCGGGCTACCGCGGTGTGGAGGTGACGATGGGCCGGGTTTCGCCCGCGTTCAAGCCCGAGGGGTTCGGTCTCAAAGCCCCGCTCATCACCGCCATTCACCCCATCTCCGTCCGCCAGCAGACGGCCGAGGACAAGGCGGATTGTTACTCCTCAGACTTGCAGCAAATCGTCATCGAACTGCGCGTTCTGTTCCGCATCCCGGAGAGTTCGGTGGTGAAGCTGTTCCAGGATTATTACGGTGACCCGTTTGAGACCCTCATCGCGCCGCGCGTGCATGAGGCGCTGAAGGAAGTCATCGCCCTGCAAAGCGCCGAGCTGGTCGTCAAGAACCGCGAGCAGATCAAGACCCGCGCGCTGGACCTCACGCACAAGAAGATCGGCCCGCTGGTGGTCGTCGAGGACATCGTCATCCAGAACATTGCGCTGACCAAGGAACTGGAGCACGCCATCGAAGCTAAGATGGTGCAGGAACAGGAAGCCTCGAAATCCAAATACCTCCAACAGCGCGCCCAGATCGAGGCCGACACCAGCGTGATCAAAGCCAAGGGCGAAGCCGAATCCATCCGCATCCGCGGTCAGGCGCTCAAGGAGAATCCCACCTACATTGATTTGCAGATCGTGGACAAGTGGGATGGCCTCACGCCGCTGGTCATCGGCGGCGGGGACAATCTGGTGTTCCCGCTCCAGGACTTGGAGCGCCTCCGGGAGTTGAAGAGCAATGCCAATACCCCCTCGCAATCCGCGCCCGCCGTACAGCGGCGGCCGGTCAGTCGCTGATGCCATGAACCCGGCGTCCGTCGCAAAGCTCATCGGCATCGGCGTGCTGGTGTTCGTGTTCGTGGTGCTGAGCGCCACCTGCACCTACGTGGTCGAACCCGGCACCCGCGGCATCAAAGTCACGCTGGGCAAGGCGGCAGAGCGATTTCTCCCGGAAGGCTTCGGTTTCAAGACGCCGTTCATCACCACAATCGTGCCGGTCAACGTCCGCCAGAAGACGGAGACCGTGCGGGCGGAGTGTTTCTCCTCGGACCTGCAGCAGGTCATTCTCGACGTGCGCGTGCTCTACCGCGCGCCGGAGCAGTCGGTGGTGCAAATCTACAAGGAATTTGCCGGCGACCCGTTCGACAGCCTCATCGCGCCGCGCGTCCAGGAGGCGTTGAAGGAAGTCACCGCGCTTCAGACCGCCGAGCAGATTGTGAAGAACCGCGAGGAGATCAAGCAGAAGACCATCGCCGCCGCGCGGCAGAAGATCGGGACCATCCTCCACGTCGAAGACATCGTGGTGCGCAACATTGACCTCTCGCCGGAACTGGAGCGCGCGATCGAGGCGAAGATGGTGGCCGAACAACAAGCTGTCCAGGCGCGCTTCACGCAATTGCAAACGCAGGTCGAAGCCGAAACTGCTGTCATCCGCGCCAAGGGCGAAGCCGAAGCCATCAAGGCGCGCGGCGACGCCTTGAAGCTGAATCCGGCGTTCCTGCGACTGCAAATCGTCGAGCGTTGGAACGGCAAATCGCCGCTCGTCGTGCCCGCTGATCCGAACAGCACCGGCGCCGGACTGCTCCTGCCACTCGGCGCACCGGAAACTCCCGCCGCGCCGTGAATGCTCTCGTTGTAGCGGCGTCTCGGCAGAGCGCCGCAAACTTTCTTTGCTCAAGATGGCGGCGCCCTGCC
>CAZWJC010000313.1:0-7721 GCA_964634255.1 uncultured Verrucomicrobiota bacterium
CGCCGTGGTATTCCTTTAGCGAGGCGGGTTCGGTTTTCGGGTGGAGCTGTGGCCAGCGGGCGGCGAGCAACTCGCCGATGCGCCAGCGGGACAACCGCTCGCCGCCTGCAACGTGATAAGTGCCAGTCGCCCCGGCAACGATGAGCTCCCAAACCGTGCGCGCGGTTTCCATTGCGGCGATAGGGGAGCGGAATTCATCGATGAAGAGGCGGATCGTGTGGCCGTTTTGCCAAGCGCATCGCATCTGCTCGTTGAAACCGCGGTCGCCGGTGGGCGATGTGCCGCCGTTGAGTGAAGTCCGGATGATCAGGTGCCGCGGATGCTGGGCGACGGCTTGCTCGGCGGTCACCTTGGTCTCGGCATAAACGCTGAGCGGACCGACAGGGTCGCTTTCAACGTAGCCGCCCTTGCATCCGTCGAAGACCAGGTCGGTGGAAAAGAACACAAACGGGATTTGGGCTGCGAGTTCGGCCAGCATCTGCGTTACCTCGACGTTGAGCTGACGCGCGAGCGCGGGATCAGCCTGACAAGCCGGCGACTTGCTCAGAGCCGCACAGTGGATGAGGAGAGAAGGGCGCTCGGCGGCGAAGAGGCGACGTACGGCTGCGAAATCAGTCAGGTCAACAACCTGGCGGGTGAGCCCGCGCGGCTGCCAGTGCGGTGCGTGTGTGGCGGCGGTCTGGACGAAGCAGTTGCCGATGAGCCCGCCTGCCCCTGTTATCCACGCGCTTGCTTCCATGCGTTCAACGTTCCGCACAACCAGTCGAGGTCTTGAGGTGTGAGTTCCACGCCGATCTTGAATTCCTGGCCGTTGCATCTCAATACCAGATGATTCATGGTCGTCCGGTCTTCGGGATCATATTCCTCGACGATGCTGATGTCTTCCACGCGCTCGCGTGGAAAGATGACAGACCAGCGGTGGATGGTCAGCAGGTTTCGAAAGCATCCCCAGCGCGTCCGGCTGAAGTGCTTCATCAATGGGTAGGCTGGCCGCCAGAGCAGCTTCGCGGGTTGGAGCAAGATACTCTCGGCGGACGGGCGAAAGGCCAGCGCCACAGCCGCGATGGCTGCGACCGCCCCTCCCGCCGTCCAACCGCTGGCCCAGAGAAAGAGGAAGACTCGCATGCCCGAGGGCGTGTTCGGATCAACGGCGTTGCGAAGGGCGAATGTCTCGCCCTCGGCCCAGCCATACAGCCAGAAGGCGAGAAACGCGACGGGAATCCAACGAACCAGTCGCAGCCCCAGCGACGGTTGAAACTTGAGTTGATGGTCGCCCGCCCGGATGCCGATGTGGATTCGCGAGCCTTCGGGGAGCGGGGGGAGAATTCTCACCCCGATTTCGATCCGGCGACCGCTGGGAGGAGAAGCGGTCATGGAAACGTCAATCAGCCAGTCGTTTCGTCAGATCGCCATAGGCCTCAATCCGCCGGTCACGCAGGAACGGCCAGTGGGTACGAGTGGTGTCCACCTGCGCGAGGTCCACCGGGACGATCAGCGTTTCTTCCTGGTCCACGCTGGCCTTGGCAAGGATTTCGCCCGAGGTGCCGGCGACGAAACTCTGGCCCCAGAACTCAATGCCATCGCCACCGACGCCTTTGAGGATTTCATGCCCGATGCGGTTAACGGAGGCCACGTAGCAACCGTTGGCGACGGCGTGGCTGCGCTGGATGAGTTCCCACGAGGCGTGTTGCTTGACGCCGTTGGCCGTCTTCTCCGACGGGTGCCAGCCGATGGCGGTCGGATAAAACAGGATTTCCGCTCCCTGCATGGCGGTAAGCCGCGCGGCCTCGGGATACCATTGATCCCAGCAGATCAGCACGCCGATCTTGCCGTAGCGGGTTTGCCAGGTGCGGAAGCCCAGATCGCCGGGTGTGAAATAGAATTTCTCGTAGTAGAGCGGGTCGTCCGGAATGTGCATCTTCCGGTAGATGCCGAGCAACGAACCGTCCGCGTCAATGATGGCGGCGGAGTTGTGATACAGGCCGGCGGCGCGTTTCTCGAAAAGCGAGGCGACGAGGACGACCTTGTGCTTGCGGGCGAGCTTTTGGAGCGCCGCGGTGCTCGGGCCGGGGATCGGCTCGGCCAGTTTGAAATTTGCGTGGTCTTCGCTCTGGCAGAAATACTGCGAGCGGAAGAGTTCTTGGGTGCAGATGACCTGCGCGCCGCTGCGGGCGGCATTCTCGGCGAGGTGCAACGTGCGGCGAAAGTTCTTCGCCGGGTCGGCAGCAGATCCCGTCTGAATCAGCCCCAGCCGGACCGTTGTTGGGGAGGTAGTACGCGGCATGTCCCTCTAGGTTTTCTTCAGCGAGGCTGCCAGGCTGCGCTCTGTGAGAAGCGTGCTGCCTTTGGGAAGCGGACTCGCCGCGCCTTGACCGAAGAGCTCACGAATGTACTTGCCCACCGTCTCATTGGTCGGTCCGTACCCGGCGTGATAGATGTAGTGTTCGAGGTCGTAGAGCAACTCTTCCGCGCTGCCGTAGCGCTTGGCGATGTCGCGCGCCAGCGCACGTTGCAGGATGTCGTTCAAATCCTCGTCAATCCGCTTGTCGAGTTCGCGGAAGTCCGGGATCGGCATCTTGAGCACCCGTTGGCGGGATTCTTCGGGCGTCGCAGCCTTGAAGACATTGTGTCCCAGCAACAAATGAGCGAGCACAATACCGGCGGAGAACAGATCGGAACGCTTGTCCGTCACCTGAAAGTTGGCCTGCTCCGGGCTCATGAAGTCGGCCTTGCCGGCCACCACTTCGCCCTCTTGATCGGTCAGGAAGCCCCGGGCTTTCGCGATGCCAAAATCGGTCAGCTTCACGTCACCCTCGAAGGCGACCATGATGTTCTTGAAACTCACGTCGCGGTGGACGATGCCCAGCGGTTTGCCATCACGATCGGTCTTTCCGTGTGCGTAAGCGAGTCCGCGGGCCACCCGGCTAACAATGAAGACGGCGAGTTCCTTCGGCAGCACGCGCTGTTTCTCGGCGTGTTGCTGGCCAAACTGCTCCAGATTCACGCCCCGGATCAACTCCATGGCGATGAAGAAGACCCCGTGGGCTTCGCCGAGATGGTAGGTCTGGACGATGTTAGTGTGGATGAGGTCCGCGACCAACTTCGCTTCGCCGATGAAGTTGTCGATGAATTGCGGCTGGTTGGCGTAGTGCTGGCGGATGACCTTCATGGCGATCCGCTTCACGAAGTTGCGCGTGCCATGCTGCTCGGCCTCATAGACCACGCCCATGCCGCCCTCAAAAATCTTGCGGACGATCTCGTATCGGAACTCGCACTGGATGGTGAACAACGCCACGCGGCGATGTTGGGGAAGTCAGGATTCATGTCAAGCTTGCCTTGGTTTGTTTCACGGATAAAAGAGCTGAACACAGACTTGTCTGCGGATGCGTCCAACGCATAATGCCGGGAAAGCGCCTGACCATGACCATGTTTGACTCAATGAGGCAGCCTGCCGGGCGGGTCGGGCGAACGCGGGAACGCCTGGTACTCTCTCTGTGGCACGCTCCGCGCGGCCAGCAGATGCTCAGGTTGTCGTTCTTGTCTTGCCCGAATCGTCCGAGGCTAACCGATCTTATGAGACCAATTCTCCTCCTCTGTATGCTGACTTGGGTGTCCACGGTTCTATTGGCTGGCGACTCGGATTCAAAGCCGGTGGACGCGTTCAACGTGGTCTGGGATTCGCCGAGTGTGAACCACCACGGCTCGATGCCGCTGGGCAACGGGGATATCGCTATCAACGCGTGGATGACGAAGGACGGCGACCTTCAGTTCTATATCAGCACGACCGACGCTTGGGACGACAACGCCCGGCTGGTCAAGGTTGGTAAGGTGCGCGTTCATCTTGAGCCCAATCCGGTCGTGGCCGGGCAACCATTCCGGCAGGAACTCAGGTTGAGGGAGGGCTGCATTGAGGTTGTTGCGGGGGACAGAGCGCAAACGAGGATTCGCCTCTGGGTGGATGCCAACCATCCCGTCATCCATGTCACTGCCGAAAGCGCACTGCCGATGGAAGCTACAGCTTCGATCGAACTCTGGCGAACGAACCAGTACGAGGTGACGGAGTTGCAGGTCAGTGACGTGATGATGAACCGCAAGGTCACCGACAAAAGAGAGGCGGCGACCATCGTCGAACCGGACACCGTACTGAGCGGGCGGCGCGACCGCATCGGCTGGCTTCACCGCAACATCAAGTCGGTCGGCCCACAGATGATGGCGGAGATTCAAGGGCTGACCGGTTTCAAGCAGGCCGACCCGCTGCTCCACCGCACGTTTGGCGCGATCGTCACGGCTGAAAACGGCGAACGCTTGGACGACCTGCACCTACGTTCGCCGCGTGGGAAGACTCATCGCTTCAACGTCTTTGTGCTCACACGCCATCCTTCCACGTCGGAGAGCTGGCTCGCGGACATGGACGACACGATCCGCCGCGTCGAAGCACAGGACTTCAAGGAGCGTCAAGCCGCCCATGAGGCTTGGTGGAGTGAATTTTGGAATCGCAGTTGGATCCGTGCGTCGGTCCACGCGAACGCCAGGCCCGCCCTCGCCTCCATCCTGCCCGCCAACAAGCATCCTGTGCGCGTGGGCTCGGATCAAAGCGGAGGAAACAAGTTCGCGGGAGAAATCGGGCGGGTGACCGTCTTCGGCAAGCCGCTGGCGGAAGCTGAGGTCGCTGTAGCCGCCGACGTGAATCGGCGCACTTCGCCATTGCCGACGAGTCCGGTTTCAGCGCCGACTGACGTCGGCGGCTACGAACGCATTTTCTTCACCGGGATAAACCCGCCCCCGCAACTCCTCTCCAATTCTGCGGCGTGGGATCTATCTGCAGGCATCACCATCGAGGCTTGGGTGAAACCAGAGCAGCTCGGCGGCGGCGGAGCGCGCATCGTGGACAAAATCACGCCTGGCCAGCGGGATGGTTTTCTGTTCGACACTTACCCCGGCAACAGTCTGCGTTTCATTTGCGGCGAGACCGAATTGACTCTCAAGGACGCCGTGCCGGCCGACCAATGGACGCACGTTGCCGCCGTCGCGGATTCCGCCGCGGGCGGCTGCCGGCTTTACGTGAACGGCAAGCTTGCCGCGGACAGCACGCTCGCCACCGCTCGCGACGAAGCTGCCTACGCGAGCCAGATGTATCATCTCCAACGCTTCATCACGGCTTGCGCCGGGCGTGGTGCGTATCCCATCAAGTTCAACGGCTCGCTCTTCACCGTCCCGCCCGGTGACACCGAGAAAGACCCGGATTACCGCCGTTGGGGGCCGGGCTATTGGTGGCAGAACACGCGGCTGCCCTACATCAGCCTCTGCGCGTCCGGCGACTTCGATCTCCAACGTCCGCTCTTTCGCATGTATGCCGACGAGTTGCTGCCGCTCTGCAAATACCGCACGCGGCACTACCTCGGCCACGACGGCGCGTTTTACCCCGAGTGCATCATGTTCTGGGGCGCGATCTTCAGCGAGACCTACGGCTGGACGCCCTTCGATCAGCGCGCGGACAAGCTCCAGGAAAGCGGCTGGCACAAGTGGGAATGGGTCGGCGGCCTCGAACTCGCCTGGATGATGCTCGACTACTACGACCACACGCTCGACCGCGACTTCCTGCGGCAAACCGCGTTGCCGTTCGCGCGCGAAATCCTGACTTTCTTCGAACAACACTATCCAACGAATGCCCAGGGCAAGCTCGTCATGCATCCATCGCAGGCGCTGGAAACTTGGTGGCGCTGCACGAACGCTGCGCCCGAACTTGGCGGCTGCATTGCGCTCACCGAGCGTCTGCTCGCGATGCCGACGAATCTCACGCCGGATTCAGATCGCGAACTCTGGCAACGCCTGAGCGCCAAGCTGCCGCTGCTTCCCGTGCGCGAAATCAACGGCAAGAAAGCCCTCGCTCCTGCGGAGTTCTTCGCACAAAAGAGCAACATCGAAAACCCCGAGCTCTATGCCGTGTTCCCATTCCGCTTGTTTGCCTTCAACCGGCCCAATGTGGACTGGGCGCTCACCGCGTTGGAGCATCGCGGAGATCGCGGCCACAGCGGTTGGCGCCAGGACGATATCTTCATGGCATACCTCGGCCTTACTGATGACGCCCGCAAAGCCATCGTCAGCCGCGCCCGCAATCACGACCGCAACGAGCGTTTCCCTGCCTTCTGGGGGCCAAACTACGACTGGACGCCAGACCAGGACCACGGTGGCGTGTTGATGAAGACGCTCCAAGCGATGCTCCTGCAAACCGACGGCTCGCGCATCTTCCTCCTGCCGGCGTGGCCAAAGGACTGGAATGTCGAGTTCAAGCTCCACGCGCCGCCGCAGACCGTCGTCGAGGGCGTTTATCGCGATGGGAAGATGCTGTCGCTGCGCGTTCTGCCTGAGGCGCGGCATCGTGACCTGACAGTTTGGGGGCAACAGTGACCCTGGCAGGGAGGTAGTTGCGTCTTCTGGGATTGACGATGAAGCATTACGTCTTCGTTGACTACGCCACGCAGGGCTACATGGCTCTCGTGGCGGTTTTGATTCTGTTCTTCCATGGCGAGGCTGTAAGCCAATGGGCGTGGCTGGTGGCGGCGCATGGTGTCGGCATCGGTTTGGCCCATTGGTTGATCGTCTCCTACGTCCGGCAGCCCCAGAATCGCGCGTTGGATTTGCTGCGGCATTTCTATCCCGTGCTGCTGTATGCCGGATTCTATCGCGAAACTGAGGAGTTGAATCAGATGTTCATCGGCGGCTATCTCGATCCAGTGCTCTTTCGCCTGGAACACCGGCTGTTTGGCTTGCAGCCCAGTCTCATGTTCATGGAATGGCTGCCGTACCGGTGGGTGAGCGAGTTGTTTTACACCGCGTATTTTTCCTATTACGTCATGATCGCCGGGGTGGGGCTCGCGTTGTTCTGCCGCGACCGGCGGCAGTTCTTTCACTACGTGTCAGTCGTATCCTTCGTGTTCTATGTCTGCTACCTGGTGTACGTGTTCGTCCCAGTGGTAGGACCGCGAATTCTTTATCGCGACATTCCCGGATTTGTCATGCCGGTGGATGTCCTTCCCACGGTCATTCCGGATGTTCCTGCAGCCGTGCAAGCGGGCGTGGCTTTTCAGATCATGGCGAAAATCTACGACACGTTCGAGGCGCTCGGTGCGGCGTTTCCCAGCAGCCACGTGGCGGTGGCCATCGTGACGCTATGGTTTTCGTTTCGCTACCTGCCGCGAATCCGGTTCGCGCATCTCGTGATGGTCGTCCTCCTGTGCGCCTCGACGGTCTATGGCCGTTACCATTACGTGGTGGATGTCTTCGCGGGCATCGCGACCGCGGCGATACTGTTGCCGCTGGGGAACTGGCTTTACCTCAAATTCCACGAGCCGCTTGAGCTTGGAGCAATCCCGGCTGTCTCCGGCGGAACGGCCGAAACTCAAAGCGACCGTTCATAAACGCGGTAGGTCTTGTAGGGCTCGCCGCCGAACAACCGGATGATGCGTTGGACCGCGGTATTGTCTTCGAGAATCCACGACGCCTCAACGGAACGGAACCCCAGCCTGAACCCGGTCCGCAGCCCCTCGGCCAGCATGGCCGTTTCAATGCCCCGCCCCCGGTACGTTGCCTTCACGCCGAGCGTGACTACCCGGCAGGTCGCCGGGACTTTCCAGCCCAACAGATAGGGCAAGAATTTGAGGAGCCGTGGCGTCAGCAAACGTCCCTTCAGCGGCTTGAACGGCTGGTTGAAATCCGGCATG
>CAZWJC010000314.1:0-7681 GCA_964634255.1 uncultured Verrucomicrobiota bacterium
TCCGACCTCAATAATCAGCCCGATTTACCGGGGTTCTAAACCGGACAGTAGTGGTCCCAGATGTACTTGAACCAGTTCGCCTGGCGACCATCGGACGCCGTGCCGGCGTTGCGCGGCATCATGCCAAAGTAGAAATCCATGTAGTCGCGATGGTAATCGGGCGCCGGGCCGAACGCCCACGTGTCACGGCCCACGTCGGTGGTCGCACCAGTGAGACTCGGATAATTCGGCCAGTCCAACGCCGTGCTGGTCACCACCCGGACGTTGGCGTAGTCATAATGGCTGTCGGCGTTGGCCGGCACATGACAGGTGCCCACCCCCGCCGTCTTCCCGGGCGAGTCGAGGTAGTTCGCGGAGAAACGGTCGAAGACGGTGACCGGGCTGGCCAAGTTCCAGCCGCGGTAGGCGCGCTGCCCGTGGTTCTCCGTGCGGTGGCTGAGGTTGTGAATCATCTCGGCCACGCCGCGTTCGTAGTTGAAGCCGTAGCCGGCGATCGCGTGATCAAACCCGGCGTCGGGGAAACTCGGGCCATTGATGAAAAAGGAATTCGGCCCGGCCATCCACGCTTCACCGAACAAGCCGAAATAGTGGTCGCCAAAGCACCAGATTTCGTCCACCAGATTGGAGTTCACCAGCGTCGCGAGGTTCTGCTGCCGGGCCAGGTGATAGAAATCCGCGCCGCCGCTGTGCCACCCGGTGTTGGCACGGCGGTTGGCCACATACTGATCCGGCGCATAGCGGAAGCCGTCGGTGAAGCGCGGGAATTCGTCGAGATCACTCCAGTGCCTTGCCATGCGCGGCCAGCGCGTCCTCGATGGCCTGGAACTTCCGCCCCAGCCACCACACGAGACCACACACCGCGACGCCCACGCTCACCACTTCACTGAGGTTTACGTTGGATGCTCCACTGATGGCCGGATCGCCGGCGATCACAGCCGCGGCCACGGTCATCAGCCCCAACGTCGTTCCTGCCACGAGATTGGTCATAATCGTTCTCTCTGTCTTCTACAGGCCGGTGCGGCACGCACTTGGCCTTTCCTTCAAACACGTATGAGATTCACAGCCCCACTCATCGCTTTGACCAACGCGCCGGGCTTCGCCAGCATGGCTTGCGTGATGCGGCTGATAACCGCCGGCGTATCGGTCTTGTCGTAACCCGTCTGCGTCGAACCCACGTTTTGATACTTGAGCCCCTCAGGCTGCTGGTGCCGTTGGGCGGCAGGGCGAGCATGAGGCCCAAGCGCAGCTTCGACCAGTTATTGCCGATGCTCAGCGGGCGCAGGTATTCCTCATTGCCGAGGGTGAGATACTTGTCTTCGATCAGATTGAATAGGCGTGTGCCGATGATTGCCATAGCGTTCCTTTCTTCAATGCGCCACCAGGAGCGCTGAGTCTGCCCAACCCGATCCGCCGTCGAGGCCGGTCACCGCACCAGTCGGATAACTGGCGAACGTCTCCAAGCTCGCCACGGCCACATGCGGTGTCGTCACAGCCGCCGAGCCAGCCCAGCCAAAACCGCCGTCGCCCAGGCTGAACGTGCCGACGGTATAATCGAACGGTTCGAGGTCGCGGTTGTTGGGCGGCACCGGTGCATGCACGACGCCATTGACCACGGTGAAGGCGATGTCAGCCTTGCCGCCCGGCACGGCGGCGAAGTAACCGCTGAAGCTACCCGCGTCCTCATTCGTTCCGCCGCCGCGGTGCGTGAGGTAGAACCGCTGCGTTACCCGCGCGAACCGCATCCGCAACAGTTCGGAAACGTTTGCCAGCGCCCCCGCTCGTGGCTAGGGTCCGCGACGATTTGGACCGTATGCGAGTTCCTCAACGTATCCTCTGGGCCGCCACGACGGTGGTGGTGTGGCTGGCCATCAGCGTGGCGACCGCAGCCGCGCCGGATTTCACCGACGCCGCCAACGTACTGCGCCGCGGTATTGTAGCCCGAGCCTTTCCCGGTTGCGCCGTCGTCGTCGGCACGGACGCGCAGGTGCTGTGGTCCGACGCCTTCGGCTTTCAGGATTACACGAACCAGGTCCGTGTAACGCGCGACATGCTCTACGACCTCGCCTCCGTGACGAAGGTAGCTGGCACGACCTCGGTCTTCATGCGGCTCGTGGCGCTCGGCAAGGTGAAGCTGAGCGATCGGGCGGGCAAGTACCTGCCGGAATTCCTTACTGCGGCGCCGACGCCGGAGGAGCGCGCCCAACGCGAGCGAATCACGGTCGAGCACCTGCTCACGCACACCGCCGGTTTCGTGGCGTGGAAACCATTCTACAAAACCGTGCATGGCTACAGCGAACTGCTGAAGGCGATTTACGCCACGCCGCTGGAATCCGCGCCCGGCGAGCGCTTTCGTTACAGCGATTGCGGGATGGTCCTGGCCGGAGAGATCGCCGCGCGGGCCGGCGGCAAACCGCTGCGCGAATTGGAGCGTGAGTTGGTCTTCGGTCCGCTCGGCATGACGAACACGCTCCGCTGCCCGCCGTCGGAACTGGCTGGGCGAATTCCACCCACGGAGTTTGAGGCGGCCACCGGCAAGCTCGTGCACGGCGTGGTGCATGATGAGAACGCCCGGGCGGGCGACGGCATCACCGGTCACGCTGGCCTGTTCGCGACCGCGGAAGACCTGGGCAAACTCGCCGCCGAACTCCTGCGAGCGACGGAGGGCAAGAGCCGCCTCTTCCCGCGCGAGGTGGTCGAAGAGTTCTTCCGCCCGCGCAAGCTCGGCGCTGATACCATCCGCGCGGTTGGCTGGGGCATTCCGGATTCCAGCCCCGGCAAGACGGATCGTCTGGTGAGCCACAACGGTTTCACCGGCACCTACATTCTGCTGAACCTGGATCAAAAGCACTTCGTCATCTTGCTGACGAATCGCGTGCATCCCACCCGCGACAACGACAAGCTCACCCGGGTGCGACGGGAGTTTCTGGAAGCAGTCGAACGCCAGTTTGCACAATCACCCTCCCGCTAACGGCCAATAATTCCGAAACCCGAATGCCGAAGTGCGAAAGCCAATTTCGAGAGCTCGTAGCCGCCGACGTAAGTCGGCGCAAACTGAGCACGTTGGCGCGGACTAACGTCCGCGGCTACAACGTTGGGATTCTGGAGTTCGCCCCTCATACTGATCGTCCTCAATTCCAATTTTCCACACGATGAACTGCGATCCAAAACTCACCGCCTACCTCAACCAACAGTTGCCCGCCACGCTGGAATTGCTCCGGCAGATGGTCGGCATGAACAGCTTCTCGGCGAACAAGACCGGCGTGAATGCGCTGGCCCGTTTCACCGCCAGCCAGTTTGCCCAGCTCGGTTTCACGGCCGAGTACGTGCCGTCGTTCAACCCGCAGCTTGCCGATCATCTCGTCCTGACGCGCCAAGGCCGCTGCACGCGCAAGCTCGGCATGATCTCCCACCTCGACACGGTGTTCCCGCCGGAAGAAGAGGCCCGGAACAACTTCGCGTGGCGTCCAGCCGGCGAGAAGATTTACGGACCGGGCACGATTGATATCAAGGGCGGCACGGCGATGATGCACCTCGTGCTCTCGGCCATCCGCGCGATGTCGCCACAGGTCTTCGAGGACGTGACGTGGGTCTTGCTGCTCAACTCCTCGGAGGAAGTCTTCTCGCCCGACTTCGGCAAGCACTGTTGCCAACGGCTCGCGGGCGGGGTGGCCGGCCTCATCTTCGAGTGCGGCTCGCGCGACAAGGACGCCTACACCGTCGTCACGTCGCGCAAGGGCCGCGCGACGTATCGTTGCACGGTCGAGGGCCGCGGGGCGCATGCCGGCGGCGACCACGAGCGCGGCGCGAACGCCATCGTGCAGCTCGCCGAAACCGTCCAGCGCATTGCCGCGCTGACGGACTACGGCAAGGCGCTCACGTTCAACGTCGGCACAATCTCCGGCGGCACGGTCATCAACCGCGTTCCCCACCAGGCGATCGCCGAAATCGAAATGCGCGCCTTCTCGACCGAAGCGTATCAAGCCGGCAAGGCTGCCATCCTGGCGTTGAGCGGTTCGGGCGCGGTGCGCGCCGCCAGCGATGGCCACCCCTGTACGGTTAACGTCGCGTTGGTCACCGAGTGCCCTCCTTGGCCACGCAACGATGGGACGGAGCAATTGCTCGCTCATTGGCAGCAGTCCGCTGCCTCAATCGGCATGAGCGTCGCGCGCGAGGATCGCGGCGGGCTCAGCGACGGCAACAATTTCTGGCATGCCGCGCCGACTCTCGATGGTCTCGGTCCGCTGGGCGACAACTGCCACTGCTCCGAGCAAAGTGCCGACGGCAGCAAGGAACCGGAATACGTGGAAGTGCCCACGTTCGTGCCCAAGGCGGCGCTGGACGTCATGGCCATCCTGAGTCTACTGGGAAAGTAGACGCCACGCGCCTGCCGTCAGCCCACTGTTTTTGACTCAAGCGCCGCATGTTTTTGCCGATACTCCCGCCATGAACAGAAGACGCGAACCCGCGCCGGGGCGTGGTCCATGTCCCCGGCAACACCCCCCTTCCCTTCCGCGCTCGCCCCGTCGAATCGTCGACTGCCTGCTCTCGCTGGTGATGTTCAGCTTCGCCGCGAGCGTGATGGCCGAGCGCCACAACATCTTGCTGATCGTCGCGGACGACTTCGCCACCGACGGCATCAGGCGTTACAACACGAACCAGGTAACCTTCCCGCCGATGCCGAACTTGGAACGGCTGGCGCAAAGCGGCGTGACGTTTCGCAACGCGTACGGCTACCCAACGTGTTCGCCGAGCCGTTGCTCGATTCTCACCGGACGCTATGGCTTCCGTACAGGCATTGGGTTCGCTTTGGCCACCCCGAACGGTCCGTCGCTGCAAAGCAGCGAATTCACGATCCCCGAAGCCTTGACCGCCGCCGGCTCCGGCGTCCGCCACGGCATGGTGGGCAAATGGCATCTCAGTTTTGCTCCCACTGACCCGAATGCGCTCGGTGGTTTCGGCGATTTCAGCGGCGGCTTGCTGGGCGAGGTGCTGCAGTACGACAACTGGCCCATCAAGGTGACCAACGGCGTGGCGCTGACGAACTACACACAGTACGCCACCACGGACAACCTGCGCGACGCCACAAACTGGATCAGCTTGCAGGGCACGAATTCCTGGTTTCTGTGGCTCGCGTTCAACGCCTGCCACGAACCCTTCCACAAGCCACCCAACGACCAGCACAGCTACGATTATCTCTCGGGCACAAGGCGCGACATTGAGACAAACAGCCGCCCGTATTACGAGGCGATGGCCGAATCCATGGATCACGCCACCGGCAAGCTGCTGGACTTTCTCGGCGACCAAACCAATCACACCACCGTGATCTGGCTGGGTGATAACGGCACACCAAACTCGGTGTTGCAGCCGCCCTTCCCCGCCGGTCGGGGCAAAGCCTCGCTCTACGAAGGCGGTATCCGTGTTCCGCTGATCGTCTCCGGGCCAAAAGTGGCCGGGCATAACCGCTACAGCGACGCCCTCGTCTCACTGGCGGACCTGTATCCCACGATTCTGGAGTTGGCAAACGTGAACCTCGCCACCACGTTGCCAGCCAATCTGACCTTTGACGGCCGGAGTTTCCTGTCCATCCTCACAAACACGAATTACTCGCCGACGGAGCGGTTCGTCTTGAGCGAGAACTTCGCGGCGTCCATCCCCAACGATGTCGCCGGACGCGCCGTTCGCAACGGCCGGTTCAAGTTGATCCGCTTCGACACCGGCGTGGAAGAGATGTACGACCTGGCCGTCGATCCTTACGAAGGAACTAACCTGCTGGCACGCTCGCTGTCGCTCCCTCAACAGACGAACTACGTCGCCTTGACCACGCAACTCCGCGAATGGGACCCGACACCCCAGCCTCAGGTCACCGGCTTCGGAATGCTCGCCAACCGGTTTGCCGTCACGGTGACTCACACCAATAATGTCCGCTGTCAACTGTGGCGCAGCGAGAACCTGGCTTATCCGGTCTGGACGGTTCTGACCAACGCCACCACGCTTTCGCTGTCCAGCACCAACACCCGGCTGGCGGACACCAGCCTTCCGCCCAACGGCGCGTTCTACCGCGTCACCGCGATCCCAGCCGCATCTTCGACCAACTTCGTCGGGGTCTGGAAGCCTTGGGATTGAATGGCAACTGACGGCCCCGTGCGCCTGTAGAGGATTTCGGCCAGACGAAGCCCGCTCGGGTGTTAGCGCTCAGGTCCCCCCACAGGCGAGAGTTGCCGCCGCGGGAAAAAACGACTACACCTGTCCCCGATGAACGCAACCGAGTTGAAGGCCTTTTCCAAACAGCTTAGCGACCACTTGCTCGATCACATCCTGCCCTTCTGGAGCGGGCCGGCGCTGGACAATGAGCAAGGTGGTTGGATGGCGTGGCTTGCCAACGATCTCAAGCCGGATCGGACCAAGGCAAAGGGGCTTGTCCTAAACACCCGCATTCTCTGGACCTATGCCGCGGCGCACGATCTGCGGCAGGAAGCGCGCTATCACGACCTCGCCGACCGCGCCCTGGACTGGGTGATGAACCGGTTCTGGGACGCCCAACACGGCGGCGCCTTCTGGCGACTCGACGACACCGGCAAGGTTTTGGACGACTGCAAACAAGTGTACGGAGAGGCTTTCTGCATCTACGGCCTGGCGGAATACCACTTGGCCTTCAACGCGCCGGCGGCGCTGACCCGGGCAAAGGAACTCTTTGCCCTCTTGGACAAGCATGCGCGCGAACCCAAGCATGGCGGCTACGTGGAAGCGCGCAGCCGCAATTGGACTTCCTCTGTGCCTTCGCAAGTCGGCGGCCACGAACTGGGGGCGACGAAATCCATGAACACCAACCTGCACGTGCTGGAGGCGTTCACCACTCTGTATCGCGCCTGGAAAGACCCGCTGCTGGCGGAACGGTTGCGCGAATTGATCCGCTGTTTCCGCGAGCACATCCTCGACGCGCGCACGCATCACTTCCATCACTTCTTCGACGATTCCTGGAAGGTGCTTTCGGACAGCTACACGTTCGGACATGACATCGAAGGGAGCTGGTTGTTGTGCGAGGCGGCCGAAGTGCTTGGAGATCGGACGCTGTTACACGATGTCGAGAGAATCGCGGTGCGCATGGCGGAAGTCGCCCTCCAGGAAGGACTGAATGCAGACGGTGGATTAAACTACGAAGGCAAGGCGGGGAAGATCGTGGACGCTGGGAAAGACTGGTGGCCGCAGGCCGAGGCTGTCGTCGGCTTCATCAATGCCTACCAGATCAGCCGAGAAGCCAAATACCTGGATACCGCGCGACGCGCCTGGGACTACACGGACCGGCATATCGTGGATCGCGTCCATGGCGACTGGTTCTGGCGAATCACCGCGGATGGGAAAGTGGATGCCACGAAGCCGAAGCTCAGCGAGTGGAAGTGTCCGTACCACTCAGGCCGGGCCTGTTTGGAGGCCGCGCGACGCCTCTCTGCGCTCGCAACATGAAAGGCCACTTCAAGAGGCCCATTGGATCGGTCCTGCAAACCGCGGATCAACACGATTTCACATGCCTCTCTCATTTTGGTTCTTCCTAGGTGTTTGCGTCGTCAGCTTTGTTCCGGTCGTCAAAGACCATGGGGAAAGCTGGCGGGAGTACCTTGCATGTGGTGGAACACTACTGTCCGGTCAAATCTGGGCCAACATTGATTTCATCCCGATAAAACGG
>CAZWJC010000315.1:0-7560 GCA_964634255.1 uncultured Verrucomicrobiota bacterium
GTCAGCGAGGAACACGGGATTGCCGTCTTGGTCGTTGCCGAGCGGTTCGCAGCTCATATCAATGTCCACACGGCCCGCGAGCGCAAACGCGACGACGAGCGGGGGCGACATCAGGAAGTTCGCCTTGATATTCTGATGCACGCGCGCTTCGAAATTGCGGTTGCCGGAGAGCACGCTCGCGGCGACGAAATCGTTTTTCACGACGGCGTCTTCGATGTTCGCGTCGAGCGGGCCGGAGTTGCCAATACAAGTCGTGCAGCCGTAGCCGACGAGATTGAAGCGCAGTCTGTTGAGATACTTCTGAAGGTTGGTCTTCTTGAGATAATCGGTAACGACGCGTGAGCCAGGTGCGAGCGACGCCTTCACGGCGGGGTTCACGCTCAGACCTTTTTCCACGGCCTTTTTCGCGAGCAAGCCAGCGGCGAGCATCACGCTCGGGTTCGACGTGTTCGTGCAGCTTGTGATGGCGGCGATGAGCACCGAGCCGGTGCCGATTTTGGCTTTCTTCTTCGCGGTGGTTTCGATCTTCACCGACTTGGTGGCGTCCCGGCGAGTTTTGCCGAAGCCGTTTTCGGTGGTCGGGCGTTGCAGGGCGCTGAAGAACTCGCGGCGCAGATTGGGCAGTTCGATCCGATCCTGCGGGCGTTTCGGGCCAGCGACGCTCGGCTTGACCGTTGCGAGATCGAGTTCGACGACTTGAGAGTATTCGATGTCGCCGAGATTCGGAATGCCCCAGAGGCCTTGGGCGCGATAGTAATTTTCGTAGAGCTTGCAATCGCCGTTCGTGCGACCGGTGGCGCGGAGATAATTCACGCACTCCTCATCAATCGGGAAGAAGCCCATGGTCGCGCCGTATTCAGGCGCCATGTTGGCGATAGTGGCGCGATCCACGACCGGCAACGCTTTCGCACCCGGACCGAAGAATTCGACAAACTTGCCGACGACCTTCGTCTTGCGCATGAGCTGCGTGACGGTGAGCGCGAGGTCGGTGGCGGTAACGCCTTCCTTGAGCGCGCCGGTGAGATGCACGCCAACGACGTCCGGCGTGAGGAAATAAACCGGTTGACCGAGCATGCCTGCCTCGGCTTCGATACCGCCGACGCCCCAGCCGACGATACCGATGCCGTTGATCATCGTGGTGTGTGAGTCGGTGCCGACGAGCGTGTCGGGATAGTAAACGCCGTTCGCGCTGAGCACGCCCTTGGCGAGATATTCGAGGTTTACCTGGTGGACGATGCCGATGCCGGGCGGGACGACCTTGAACGTGTCGAACGCCTGCATGCCCCACTTGAGAAACTGGTAACGCTCGCGGTTGCGGGAGAATTCCAACTCCAGGTTGCGCTCCATCGAGTCCGAACCACCGGCGAAATCCACCTGCACCGAGTGATCCACCACGAGGTCCACCGGCACGAGTGGTTCGATGATCTTCGGATTCTTGCCAAGTTTGGCGACGGCGCTACGCATGGCGGCGAGGTCCACGAGCAACGGCACGCCGGTGAAGTCCTGCAACACGATGCGCGCAACGACGAATGGGATTTCCTCGGTGCGTGTCTCGGTGGGTTTCCAATTGGCCAGCGCGCGGACAGCGGCTTCGCTCACACGCTTGCCGTCGCAATTGCGGAGGACGGATTCTAGCACGAGGCGGATGGAGACGGGCAGTTTGGAAATCGAGCCGACGCCGGCCTTTTCCAGCGCGGGCAGCGAGTGGAACAAACCTTCCCGATCGTTGCCGAGATCGAACTTCCGCAATGTGCCAAATGGATTCTGTGCTTCGCTCATAATCAAGTCTGCCAACCCGATATTCGTGGGATGGCGGCGGCAAAAAGTGGAGGCAGTCGAGACACGCGTCAAGCCTGCCCTCTGCCGAGAAACGCATCAGGGCTTGGGTAGTCTTTCCGCCGCGCTGGCTTCGCGAGACTTCCGACTGCGGAGTTCCGCTGCTGGGATAGCCGTCAAACGACTCTCTCCTTCTTCAATGATGGCGATATTGTGCAATCGCAAGACGGTTTCCACGGCATAGCAGACTTCCGCCTTGGTCATTGGTGTGGTGATCTCGAACACCACCGACCACCGCCCGCAGGCTTTCGAAGGCCTGGCGTTCAGATCATTCAGCCCGGCGTAGAACTCCACCAACCGGTCCGCCGGTCGCGGCGTCCACGGCGGTTCGCCGTGAAGGTATTGGCGATAAAGCTCAGTCAGGCGCTTAACAGTGGTCCCCGGCGCCTCCGGCCCCAGTTTCGGTAGCTCTTTAGGATCGAGTAACGCCGCTCCGGGCTGTGCTTTTGGCGCGCGAATCTGGACGCTCTTCCACTGCTCAATCGGCACCAACTGCACCAACTTCTCTCCATCGTCCAAGGCCGCGATGCCGTTGAGCGCCAGCACTACCTTAAGAGCGTAGCACAGTTCGTCGGTTGTCAGGGGCGTGGTGGTGGTAAGCTTGATGGGCGGCGACCGCAGCTCTGTAGATCGGAGAAGGGTGCGCCCGCGAAGCATGCCATAGACCTCAAGCGCTTGCAGTAGATCAGCTCCGCCGCTCCCCGACCAATCCGCAACGCCAGCCGGCAAAAGCTCGCCCGCACGCTGCCCTGACTTGATCGTCGCAAGAAATGCCGCCGCTGGCGAATTGCTCCAACCTGTGGGCACGACGCGGGTAAACCTACCCCCATCCGGCAGCACCTCCATTCCTCTCTCCCGCAGCTTCGCCTCAATTGCACGAATAGTCCCATTTGTATCCACAGAAACTTCCTTCGGAATCGGCCCATCCAACGCAGGTAACGTTGCGGGACGGAGGATCGTGCGCTGCGTCAGTTTCGCATACTCATCGAGCACCTGATCCAGCGTAACTGAAGTCCGCGTGGTGCGGCCAGCCGGTTGTGCATACACCGCGCCGAGGGTCACAGCGAGCAGGAACGATAGGCTTATTACCTTCATGGCAAAGCAGTAAGCACGAAGTGGCGGCCTCTGTCGAGTCACGTCTGAGTCCTCTGCCTCATCCGCGACCTGATGGCGGGTTACTTAGAATCCAGCCTCCCTCGCCCCAAAAGAACAGCACAGCAGAGATCGTGGTTCTTAGGCAAGAAGAAGGCCGCGCCCGTTGAGAGCGCGGCCAACCAGAGCATCGTCGAACTGGACTAGACCCCCGCGAGCTTCCACGGCGCCCGATATTCGCGGGTCAGGAGCTTGCTGGCTTCGGCATCGCCGAGGACGACTTCGCTCTTCACGTCCCACTTGATCTTGCGGCCAACCAGCATGGCGATCAGGCCGAGGTGGCCGGGGACGGCGGAGTGATGCGCGGTCTCAACCGGCGTGATGGTCGGCTTCCGCGATTTCACGCAGTCGAGGAAATTGCCGAAGTGATCGCTGGATTCGTACAGCTTGACCTTGCGCTGGTCTTCCGGCAAACGGCGGCGCTCGGCCAAGTCAGCGCGAGAGGATTCGAACGCATTGCCGCGATCCACCCAGGCCCAGCCGTCCGTGCCGATCCACTTCGTTCCGCTCTTGATGTCGCCATGTCCTCCGGCAATCACCATCTCCACGTCGTTCGGATACTTCAGCGTCACGCGATACTTCGAGCAGGTGTTCCAAAGCGCGTTCTTGGCGGGAAAGTTGCCCACGCCTTCAATTTCGGACGGGCCGGAGTTGTCGCAATCCATGCCCCAGTGCGCGATGTCGCAATGGTGGCCAATCCAATCCAGCAATTGCCCGCCGCCGACGTTGTAATTCCAACGCCAGTTCATGAACACGCGGGCTTCAATGTGCGGCTCCATTTGCGACGGTCCGAGCCACATGTCGTAGTCGAGATCGGCGGGCGGCAGCGTGACGGCCAGATCCCAGGCGGGCGTGCCCGGCACGATTTTGGAGAGGTCTTTGGGTTTGTCCGGCAGCGATGAGAGTTTCTCGATTAACGCCTTCGAAGTGCCGGCGAAGTCGTGGTGGCCGCTCGGCAGACCGACTTCCACCCGTTTAAGTTTCCCGAGCAAGCCGTTGCGGACTACTTCCGAGCCGTAGTGGAAATTCCGCTCCGACCGCTGCCACGAGCCCGTCTGCCAGATCCGACCGTTCTGCTGCACGGCTTTGACGATGGCCTGCTGTTCCGCGATCGTGCGCGCCAGCGGCTTCTCGCCGTAGATGTCCTTCTTGTTGTTCGCTGCCTCCACGGCCATCAGCGCATGCCACGTGTCCGGCACCGCCAGCATCACGGTGTCGATGTCCTTGCGGGCCATCATCTCGCGGTAATCCACGTAGGCCTTGCAGTCCTGGTTCTTGTAGTGGCCGTTGATGGTGTCCAATGCCGACTTGAGGTGCCCTTTGTGGATGTTGCAGGCGGCGACCACCTGACAGGTGGAGTGGCCGAGGAACGCCCGCGTGTTGCTTGGTGCCTGCATCCCCCACCCTACAACCCCCATGGTGATGCGGTTGGAGGGGGCCACTTCGCCGGCTCGACCCAATGCGCGGGCCGGAATGAAAGTGGGCGCGGCGACGGCCAGGCCGGTCAGCGCAAGAAAACGACGACGGGAGAGCTTGCTATCAACTGATGTGTTTTTCATGTGTTCAGATTTGTGTTGCTGGACGTTCGAGGCGACAGCGGAATTCAAAACTGGGCGACGCGCCAACCGTTGCGATACGTGCGCCGGACAAAAGCGTTTGCAGCGGGAAGGTTCGTAACCTTCATCTGCTCGTGGTTCCACTCCAGCTTCTGACCGGGCACGCGAATGGCCACCGTGCCGAGCAGGATGGACTCCGTCATCGGCCCGGTCTGGGCAAAGTGAGATTCGTTCTGTGCCAAACCGAGGCAGGCGTCCACGAAGTGATGGTAGTGATCGCGGGGCTCGAACTTTGGTCGCGGGTGATTCTCAAACTTCTTTTCCGGCAGCAGAATCGGCGTGCGGCCCAGTTCATAAAGCAACGCTCCTTCCGTGCCGATCAGCATCGCCGACTCGGTCGGATAATCCTTCACGGAGTAAAGTGCCCGAATGGCCTCAGGCGGAAAGTAATCGCCATCGAACCACTCCACCGGGAGTGTCTTGCCGTCCGTGAGCGTGGATCCCGGGAATGTCCATGTGATGTGCTGTCCTTGCGGCCACGTATCTCCCCGGCGAGCGGGCGAATTCCTCCAGGACTCCTGAACCTCGGCGACCACATCCAAGGCGGGTTTCATGCCGAGCCCCTTCCACACCGCATCGAAGATGTGGCAACCGATGTCGCCAGACCAACCTGTGCCGAAGTCCAGCCACGCGCGCCATTTGACCGGGTGATAAATGTCCGGAGCGAACGGACGGACTGGCGCGGTCCCGAGCCAGAGGTCCCATTTGAGATGGGCCGGCGGCTCAACGTCGGTTTCTGGGCGGGGACCAAGCAACCGGTAATTCTCTACGGCCCCCGGCCGGTTCGCGCACAGATAGACGTGCTTGATCTTGCCAATCACGCCGGTCTTGAGCAGATGAACCATGGTGCGCTCCCCGAGACTTGCGGCCATCTGCGTGCCGAGCTGGCTGACCACCTTCTTCGCGGCAGCGGCCTCGGTGAGGGCCCGGACTTCGGCCACGTCATGGCACATCGGCTTCTGGCAATAGACGTGTTTGCCCTTCTGAATCGCGCTGTAGGCGATGGCGAAGTGCATGTGGTCCGGCACGGAAACGTTCACGGAGTCAATCCGCTCACCTTCCTTCTCCAACAGTTCCCGCCAGTCCGAGTAAAGTCGCGCGCCGGGATGCGCCTTGGCGGCAGCGTCGAGCGTGTTGGCGTCCACATCACACAAGGCGACGATCTGCAGCTTCGGGTGACGGGCGAAAGTGCCGCGGTCGCCCACGCCCATGCCGCCGACGCCGATGCACGCGTGGTTCAATTTGGAATTCGCCGGCGCGGCACGCAGGCCGGCAGGCAACACGAGCGTCGTGGCGAATCCCGCGGCAGCGGTCTGGAGGAAGCGGCGGCGGGAGCAGGCAAGCGCGGAATCAGCGGCGCTGGCCGAACCCAGGGGCGTGCAGGTTGTTTTCATACCCGCGCCCAGCATGGCGGGAGCACGCCGGAATTCAAGCGTGATCGTGACCTGCGGTTACGGGATGTCCGCTCGTGCTCCCGAAGCATCACGACAAATCGCGCACGCGCTTGTGCCAGCCCACAACCCTCCTTTGCGACGAACTCGATCCCAAAAACTCCTTCTCCAGTCTGCAACCACACCACACGTGGCTAGAATCAGCGAACACCTTGTGGCGACTCGAACATCTCGCATCTTCGTCTTGTCGCCCGGTTGCGACGCGCCATCTGTAAGTCCGCTGGCGAACATGGACGCGCGGATGCGCCATGCAGCGACCTGACAAGGACTCGACAGCCGTTTCCAGGTGCGATAGCGTGCCGTCGTGAAAAGGGATTGGCGATGTTTCCAGCCGTTCATCATCTGTCGGCTGGTCTTGCCGCGATTGCTGCGAAGTAGCTGCTGCGTGCTCGGCTGGGCATTGCTAATCCTCGCAATGCATGAGGCTGTCACATGGTTTTTCTGGTGTCCTCACGCAAAAGACGGACGCGTGCTGGAAGCCCAGGCAACGTATTGGACCGTCGTCGGCGTACCGCTGTTCTTGCTGGGATCGGCGTCCTTCCTTCTCGTGTCCCGCAAACCCGGGGTCCGCTGGGCTCGCTGGTTGTATGGAGCTTTGCTCGGCATTGCGTTGCTCGTTTCCATTGTGGCTTTTGCACACCTTCGCAGTATGGAAGGATCACGAGGCTGGGTCGTTGTTCTCGGAGGGCTGGAATGAGCCACTCGCTCCTCACTCCATTGACGCTCCTCTCTCCGGGCGTTAGCTTTTGGCGATGACTGAAGCGATTGCCATTCAACCGCCAGGCGTGGACCGATTCGCGGTGCGCCAGCCGCTGCCCAAGGCGCAGCTCGACGCCCTGTCGCGCGAAATCCTCGTGCTCAAGAAGCAGCTCAACGCCGTCATCCTCGCGCACAACTACCAGGTCCCGGAGATTCAGGACATCGCGGATTACGTGGGCGATTCGCTCGGCCTTTCCCAACAGGCGGCTCAGACACCCGCCGACGTCATTGTGTTCTGCGGCGTGCACTTCATGGCCGAGACGGCGAAGATTCTGAACCCGGCCAAGATCGTCGTGCTGCCGGACAAGGACGCCGGGTGTTCGCTCGAAGAAAGCTGCCCAGCGGACAAGCTGTCCGCGCTCCAGAAGACGAATCCCAACTTTTGGACCATCGCCTACATCAACTGCTCCGCCGCGGTGAAGGCGCTCAGCGACGTGATCGTCACCAGCGGCAACGCAGAGAAGATCGTACGGGCCGCGCCTGCCGACAAAGACCTACTGTTCGTGCCGGACGAGAACCTCGGCCAATGGGTGATGGAGCAGACGGGCCGGCCCATGACGCTCTGGAAGGGCAACTGTTACGCGCACGTCGAGTTCCAGCGTGCCAGCCTGCTCAAGCTGAAGGATCGTTTTCCGGAGGCGAAGGTCGTCGTCCACCCCGAGAGCCTTCGCGAGGTGCGCGACCTGGCCGACTCAGTTTGCTCGACCGAGAAGATGATCACCTACTGCAAGGCCAGCCCGGCGAAG
>CAZWJC010000316.1:0-7510 GCA_964634255.1 uncultured Verrucomicrobiota bacterium
GCCTTGATGCGTTCCTCGAACTGCCCGCGGTATTTGGTGCCGGCGACCATCAACGCAAGGTCCAAAGTAATCAAGCGTTTCTCCCGCAGGATTTCCGGGACATTGCCGGAGGCGATTTCCTGCGCCAGCCCTTCGACGATGGCGGTCTTGCCAACGCCTGCCTCGCCGAGCAGCACCGGGTTGTTCTTGGTGCGTCGGCACAGAATCTGGATCACGCGCTCAATCTCGTCCTTGCGCCCAATGACCGGATCCATTTCGCCCTTGCGCGCGATTTCGGTAAGGTCCCGACCAAAAGCCTTTAAGGCTGGCGTTTTTACCTCGCCTTTCTTGTCGGGAGCGGCGGGCTTCTCCGGTTGTTCGCCGGCGGCTTGTTCTTCTTGGGCGGCGAAGTTCGGGTCGAGCTCCCGGAGAATCTCCTGGCGCGCCTGCTCGATGTCCACGTCCAAGTTCTTGAGCACGCGTGCGGCAACCCCATCACCTTCGCGGAGCAAGCCGAGCAGGATGTGTTCGGTGCCGACATAAGTGTGATTGAGCGCTTTGGCTTCCTTCTGCGCGAGTGCGAGGACCTTTTTTACACGAGGCGTGTAAGGGATATTGCCGAGCATCTTCTGGTCAGGCCCGGTGCCGACCTGCTTTTCCACTTCCATGCGCACGGTTTCCAAATCAAGGCCCATCCGCTGCAGGACGTTAACCGCGACGCCCTGGCCCAGTTTGATGAGACCCAGGAGGAGATGCTCAGTGCCGACAAAATTGTGGTTGAAACGGTCCGCCTCCTTCCGCGCCAGCGCGATGACTTGCTGGGCGCGTGGCGTGAAGTTGCTCATGGATTCTTCGCTCATAGCTCGTCCAGAAAATGCGGCAACTGAACCACTTTGTCCAGCGTTGCGGAGGATCTGCTCTAACAAGCTGAGTTGATGCCGACTCGACGGGCGACGAACTCTTGATTGCAAAGCCGGCTTGCTCCGGCCTGATAGCGATCAGCGGTTCAACCGCATTTCATTTGCACCACAGCGACGGGGCGAGAGAACGTCCCGTGCCGGCAGATCCCTGGAGAGCGGAGTGGGCCGATTCGTTGGCCAAACGGTTGCCGGGCAAACCCTTGCCAGATTGCCATGTTGAGACTGAAGTCCCTTTGGAGTCGTCGATGGTCCTCCGCGCGTGTTTGAGCTCACGTCCGCCCAGCTTGCGGGGGAACAAAGTCGAAAATCGATAGAATCCGTTCTTGACCGCTGGAGATGTGGAGGTTATACGTAGGCCCAGCGCACCGCTAATCCTTAGCCCTACAACTCTATGACTCTGACGAAGCGCGATCTGGTCATGCGAATCAGTGGCGAGACGGGTCTGGTACAACAACAGGTGCAGGACATCGTCCAGAAAACCCTCGACTACATCTCTGAAGCCTTGGCGAAGGGCGACAAAGTGGAGCTTCGCAACTTCGGCGTGTTCGAGGTCAAGACTCGCAAGGCCCGGGTGGGGCGTAACCCCAACAAGCCCGAGACTGATGTTCCCATCCCGCAACGCTCGGTCGTGAAATTCAAGGCCGGCAAGGAGATGCGGACGCATGTCCTGAAACTTCCCCCACAAGAGCCGAGCCCCGAAGAGCCGCCGATAGCCTGAGGCGATGGGATTGAGGGAGCGTCGGAAACTCGCGGAAAGCCCTTCGCGAAATACGGGGGGGGGCGGCAGCGCGGAGTACAGGCAACGGCTGGCCATGTTTGTGCATCTCGTTCCACGAGGATTGAGCGGCGTTTCCGATGGCGGAATTCCTCTGTAGCGTCGCTTGGGTAGGCGCAAGTGCGATATTGGTGATCCAACCGGATTTGACATGGGATTTGGCGGCGGTGCGCCATCGTGGTATCGTTCGCCCGTGAGATGAATGGTTCCAAACCCTCTAACCAATGACGACCATGCACATCACCAAACAACTCGCGATCTTCTTGGAGAACCGCCCCGGCACGCTGGCCCGCGTTTGTGACACCTTCGCACAGGAGGGCATCAACATCTATGCCTTGTCCACCAGTGATACCGTTGACCATACAGTCATGCGCCTGGTGGTGAGTGACTACCGCAAGGCGTTGCAGCTTTGCGAGGAACGCGGCACGCTGGCGGTTGAGGACGACGTGCTGCTGATTGAGGGCGACAACAAGCCCGGGACGTTGGCCCGGATCGCACACAAGCTCGCCACGGCCAAAGTGAACATCGAATATGCCTACAGTGCTACACCGCCGGGCCAGAAGAAGGGATTGCTCGTGCTGCGTGTCACCAACGTGAAGAAGGCTCTGAAGGTCCTAAACCTCTAGCCGCAGTTTAGCGTGTGCCGAACAGCCGAGGCGCGCCGGTGGCCTTGGACTGCAACCGCTCATCCAGTCAAAGCTATGAATCATCCTTTGCTCTTCGAAATCAACACCCGATGCTGGTTGCGTGAGTTGTCTGACCGCTTGGGCCAGAAGATCACCCTCGCCAACGTGCCGGCGTCTGAGTTCGCCGCCTGGCAGCGACTTGGGTTCACCCACATCTGGCTGATGGGGGTGTGGACGACCGGGGCGCGCGGCCGCGAACTCGCCTTGACCGAGCCCAACTTGCTGAAGGCCTATGACGAAGCACTGCCCGGATGGCGCAAAGCCGACGTAGCGGGTTCGCCGTATTCCATCGCGGCGTATGAGGTGCCTGCGGCTCTGGGCAGTGAAGCAGGTTTGAAGAAATTCCGCGACGCCTTGCGTGCGTGCGGGATGAAGTTGATGCTGGATTTCGTCCCGAACCACCTCGGCTGCGATCATCCTTGGACAGCGCAGCGGCCTGAGCTCTTCGTGCAAAGCCCGACCGAGGCAGAAGGCACATTCGCCGTGGAGACGGCGGTGGGAGTCCGATGGTTGGCGCATGGTAAAGACCCGCACTTCGCGCCGTGGACGGACACGGTCCAACTCGACTATCGGCGGCCCGAAACGCGTTTGGCGATGCGTGAGCTGCTGCTCTCTATTGCCGCCCGCTGCGACGGTGTGCGTTGCGACATGGCGATGCTGTTGCTCAACGACGTGTTCGCGAAGACTTGGGCGCACTTTCCTGCAGGGGTGGATGCCCCCGAGACGGTGTTTTGGGCCGAAGCCATTCCGGCGGTGAAGGCCCGACAGCCGGATTTTCTGTTCCTCGCGGAGGTTTACTGGGGGCTGGAAAGCCGCATGCAGGCGTTGGGCTTTGATTACACGTACGACAAACAGCTTTACGATGATCTCATCTGGGGCAACGCCACTTGGGCACAACGGCGGCTGTTGGAATCGCCACCGGAATTTGTCGCCGCTAGTGCACACTTTCTCGAAAACCATGACGAACGCCGCGCGGCCGAAGCGCTGGCGCTGGAACAGCACCGCGCGGCCGCCTTGATCATTCTGGGCCTGCCGGGCTTGCGCCTGCTCCATGACGGGCAATTGACCGGCAGCCGCGTTAAGCTCCCGGTTCAACTGGCACGCCGTCCAGCGGAAGCCCCGCTGCCGGAGATCGAAGCGCTATACGAGCGCCGCTTCGCCGCCCTGTTGATGGCGGGCGTGGGGCAGGGCCAGGCCACGATCATTGCGCCGCGCCCGGCGTGGCCGGAGAATCCGAGTGGATTGAATTTTGTTCTAGTGCTCTGGCAGTCGAAGCCGGACGAATTCGCGCTGGTCGCGGTCAACTACGCGCCGCATCGCAGCCAGTGCTACGCACCGCTTGCTGTGCCGAATCTCGCGGATCGCAACTGGTCCATGCGCGACTTGCTGAGCGACGAGCAGCACGAGCGTTTCGGCAACGACCTCCAATCGCAGGGACTCTATCTCGATCTCGCGCCCTACGGCGCCCAAGTTTTTCGCTTCCAGCCAATCCTCTGACGCAGGCCGCGTCACCCCACATTCCAGCCGGAGACCACCAACCCTTACAGGGACTGTCGTTTTTCGCACGCTCTGGTCAGAATCTCACCTGCCCAAGCCAAGATTTCCGTAACAAAGGATTGCAGTTCGCGCTGCGTAAGGTAACTAGTAAGGACTTCGCCTGCGGTGGTTCGGGGCGGATATAATGCAATTGATGAGCACGGTTTGCGACACAAGTAAGGGAAGCAAGCACCGGCCGCCCGCGAGGAATCCGGGTGGGCCGAGCGCACAAGGTTTGTACGATCCTCAGTTCGAGCATGACGCCTGCGGCGTCGGGTTCGTCGTCAACGTCAAAGGGAAGAAGTCTCACGCGATTGTGCGCGATGCCGTGACGATTTTGGTGAATCTCCGCCATCGCGGCGCTTGTGGTTGCGAAAATAACACCGGTGATGGCGCAGGTATCCTCGTGCAAATGCCGCACTGCTTCATGCAGCAGGCGTGCGACGAGGCGCGGATCGAGTTGCCCGGCGAAAAGCAATACGGCTGCGGGCTGGTCTTCTTGCCGCCGGATCGTGATCAACGGCGCCAGTGCGAAGCAGCGTTTGAAGCCATTGTTCGCGAGGAAGGGCAGCCGTTTCTGGGGTGGCGCAGCGTTCCGACCAACAACGGCGGACTGGGCGAAACCGCCAAGGCCGGCGAACCGGTCATCCGCCAAGCTTTCATCGGTCGCGATCCGAAGATCACCGACGACCTCGAATTCGAGCGCAAGCTCTACATCATTCGCCGGCGCGCGGAGAACACCATTCGCTACGGCGGCGCGGAATACGCCAAGTGGTTCTACATTCCGAGCCTGTCGCATCGGACGCTCGTTTACAAAGGCATGCTCATGGCGGAGCAGCTCGGGCCGTATTTCTGCGAGCTCGACGACCCGCTCATGCAGAGCGCGCTGGCGCTGGTCCACTCGCGCTTCAGCACGAACACCTTCCCGAGTTGGGATCGCGCGCATCCGTATCGCTTCATCGCGCACAACGGTGAGATCAACACCCTCCGCGGCAACATCAACTGGGTCCACGCGCGCCAGGCTCTGTTCAAATCCAGCCGGTTCGGCGACGACCTGAAGAAGGTGCTCCCGACGATTTGCCCGGACGGTAGCGACTCGGCGATGTTCGACAACTGCCTCGAAATGCTCGTCCTCAGCGGGCGCAGTCTGCCGCATGCGATGATGATGATGATCCCCGAGCCGTGGCAACATCACGAGACGATGAGCGAGGCGAAGAAGGCGTTCTACAAGTTCCATCGCTTCCTGATGGAGCCGTGGGACGGCCCGGCTTCAATCTCGTTCACCGATGGCATCCGCATCGGGGCGGTGCTGGACCGCAACGGACTGCGGCCTTCGCGCTACTACGTGACGAAAGACGACACGCTGGTGCTGGCGTCGGAAGTTGGCGTGTTGGATTTCCCCGCGGACCGCATCCAGGCGAAGGGCCGCCTGCAACCCGGCCGTATGCTGCTCGTGGACACAGCGGAAGGCCGCATCGTCGCTGACGAGGAAATCAAAGAGAACATCGCGAAAGAGAAGCCCTATCGCGCCTGGCTCGACAAGCACGTGTTGCGCTCGGACGACCTGCCCCAAGCGCCGGCATTGCCCAAGCCCGACAAGCCGACGCTGGTGAAGCTCCAGCGCGCCTTCGGCTACACCTTCGAGGATGAACGTTTCATTCTCACGCCGATGGCGACCGATGGCGTTGAGCCGCTCGGTTCGATGGGCACGGACACGCCCTTGGCGGTACTTTCGAACAAGCCGCAACTGCTCTACAACTATTTCAAGCAGCTTTTCGCCCAAGTCACCAATCCGCCGATTGACTATCTGCGCGAGGCCATCATCACCTCGACCGAGACCGCGCTGGGCGCCGAGGGTAACCTGCTTGAACCCACGCCGGAGAGCTGCCGCTTCGTGAAGTTCGAGACGCCGATTCTGCCTAACGAAGAGCTGGCGCAGATCAAGAGCATCAGCCACCCGGGCTTCAAGTCCGTTGTGCTGCCCATCGTGTTCAAAGCTGCGGAGGGGGGCTCAGGGCTGGAGGCTGCGCTTGCTGGGCTTTACCGGAAGGCGGACGAAGCCATCGCTAGTGGCGCGAACATCCTTATCATGTCCGACCGCGGCATGGACGAGGACCACGCGCCGATCCCGGCACTGCTGGCGGTCGCGGGTTTGCACCATCACCTGATCCGGTCTGGGTCGCGCACCCGCGCCAGTCTCGTCCTCGAATCCGGCGAACCGCGCGAAGTCCACCACTTTGCGCTGCTCATCGGCTACGGGATCAGCGCGATCAACCCGTACATGGCGTTCGAGACGCTCGACGATCTCATTCGCGAGGGTTTGCTGGAGAACATCGGGCGCGAGAAGGCCTTCAAGAACTACATTAAGGCCGCGGTCAAAGGCGTACTCAAGGTCACGTCGAAGATGGGCATCTCGACCATCCAGAGTTACCGCGGCGCGCAAATCTTCGAGGCCATCGGGCTGAACTCGGCGTTCGTGGAGAAGTACTTCACCTGGACGCCCTCGCGCATTCAGGGCATCGGCATCGAAGAAGTGGCGAAGGAAGTCATGCTCCGCCACGCAACGGCGTTTTCCGAGCGCGGGAACGGTTCGCATGTGCTTGATCCCGGCGGCCAGTACCAATGGCGTAGCGACGGCGAATTCCACCTGTTCAACCCGACGACGATTCACAAGCTGCAGCAGGCGGTCCGGAACAACGACTACAAGACGTTCAAGGAGTTCTCCGAGGCCGTCAACAATCAGGCAAAGAACCTCTGCACGTTGCGCGGGCTCTTCGATCTGAAAGTCGCATCCAAGCCGATCCCGTTGGACGAGGTCGAGCCGGTCGAGAGCATCATGCGCCGTTTCAAGACCGGCGCGATGAGCTACGGTTCGATCAGCAAGGAAGCGCACGAGACGCTGGCCGTTGCCATGAACCGCATTGGCGGCAAGAGCAACACCGGCGAAGGGGGCGAGGATCCGGAGCGCTACAATCCGCTCCCGAATGGCGATTCGAAGAATAGCGCGATCAAACAAGTCGCGTCTGGCCGATTCGGCGTCACGAGCCAATACCTCGTCAAGGCGCACGAGCTGCAGATCAAGATGGCCCAAGGCGCTAAGCCCGGCGAAGGGGGCCAGTTACCGGGCCACAAGGTCTATCCTTGGATCGCCAAGACGCGACATTCGACCCCGGGCGTGGGCCTGATTTCGCCGCCCCCGCACCATGACATTTACTCCATCGAAGACCTCGCGGAGCTGATCCACGACCTCAAGAACGCGAACCACGAGGCGCGCATCAGCGTGAAGCTCGTCGCGGAAGTCGGCGTGGGCACGATCGCCGCAGGCGTCGCCAAGGCGCATGCCGACGTGGTGCTCATCAGTGGACACGACGGCGGCACGGGCGCATCACCGCTCACCGCCATCAAGCACGCGGGTGTGCCGTGGGAGCTCGGTTTGGCCGAGACCCACCAGACGCTATTGCTCAACAACCTCCGCGGGCGCATCGCCGTCGAGGCCGACGGCCAGATGAAAACCGGCCGCGACGTGGTGGTTGCCGCGCTGCTCGGCGCTGAGGAGTTTGGCTTCGCCACGGCGCCGCTCGTTTCGGTCGGCTGCATCATGATGCGCGTCTGCC
>CAZWJC010000317.1:0-7470 GCA_964634255.1 uncultured Verrucomicrobiota bacterium
CGCCCATCCGCAAAAGAAGGTCCTCATGGCCTATAAAAAGGAATACGAAACCTTGCACAAGGAAGACGCCAGCGCGTTTGGCGGTTACGCACACGACGCGGTGATGATGGTGGTCGAGGGCCTCAAGAAAGCCGGTTCGCCTGATCGCGACAAGGTTCGCGATGCCATCGAGGGTTTGAAGAACTTCGTCGGGGTGTCCGGCGTCTTCAATTTCTCGCCCACGGATCACACAGGGCTGACGCTGGACGCCTTTGAGATGTTGACGGTCAAGGATGGCAAGTTCGCCATCTACAAGAAATAGAGGGGCGCTTTCGCAGTCGGTAGGTTCCTCCAAACGCCCCGGGCGGGTGACTGCCCGGGGTTTTTCACAAAGTGAAGCGCGATGGATAGTGGCAGTCAGTTGTTGCAGTATCTGCTCTCGGGGATCACCAAGGGCGGCATCTACGCCATTGTGGCCATCGGGTTCAACCTGATCTACAGCGCCACGGGCGTGCTGAACTTCGCGCAAGGCGAGTTCGTGATGCTGGGTGGCATGGTGGCGGTGACGCTCGCTCAACTCGGTCTGCCGCTCGTGGTCGCCGTGGCGGGGGCCGCAGTCGTGGTCGGCGCGGCGGGTTGCGGACTGGAGCTGGTGTTCTTCCGCCGGCTCCGTCGCCATTCGGTGCTGCACCTCATCATCATCACCATCGGCCTCTCCATCGTGATCCAGGAAGTTGCGCTGCACCTCTGGGACGAGAAGGTCCGCTCGTTGCCCTACTTCAGCGGGAATGAAGTCTCCTCCATCAAGTTCCTCGGTGCGGCCATCTCGCCCCAAGTGCTGTGGGTCCTGGGAACCATCGCGGTCAGCGTCATCCTGCTGCACCTCTTTCTACGTTACACGCTGCCCGGTCGCGCGATGCGTGCCTGCGCCTCGAATCCCGAGGCCGCGATGCTTGCGGGCATCAACATTCCGAACATGCGCACGCTCTCCTTCGGCCTCAGTGCCGGACTGGGTGCGCTGGCCGGTTGCGTTATCTCGCCGATCACCATGACGCATTACGAAATGGGCGCGCCGCTCGCCATCAAAGGCTTTGCTGCGGCGATCCTGGGTGGACTCGGCAACCCGATGGCCGCGGTGGCCGGCGGACTGGCGGTCGGCGTGCTCGAGGCTTTCGCGGTGAGCCGGTTGCCCGCCGCATACAACGACGTGGCGGCTTTTGCTGTCTTGTTGGTCGTGCTGTTCGTCCGGCCGCACGGTTTGTTTGGCCGGCCCGGTGGAGAGGCGGTAAGAGAACATTGATGAACCGCCTTCGCCCCAACCTCCCGTTCGCAGCTTTCGCCGTGGCAGCCGTCGCCTCGCAACTTTTGCTGCGGGCTACGGGGACGGAGTATTGCCTGACCCAGCTCACCATGTCGCTCTACTACGCCATCGTGGTGATGGGTCTCTGCCTCGTGATGGGTTACGCGGGGCAGGTTTCGCTCGGGCACGGCGCGTTCTTCGCCATCGGCGGCTACACCTCCGCCTTCCTGACCACGCACGATTTCTCGCGCTTCCAAGTCGGCGCGCTGACGAACTTGCTGAAAGGGGCGCAGGTGTTCGTCTCGAGGCAGGACCTCTACGGCGGTTCTGTGCTGAATGTTTCGCCGTGGGCGGCGTTCGCCGTTGCCCTCGGCATCACCTTCGTCATCGCCTACCTGATTGGCTCGCCGGCGTTGCGGCTCAAGGGCCATTACTTGGCGATGGCCACGCTGGGCTTTGGCCTCATCATCTACAAGATCGTCCTCGGCACGACGCTCTTCGGCGCCGCTGACGGCATCAACGGCGTGCCGGAATGGAATCTGGGCCTCGGCCTGACCGTGTCCGGCAAGCGGGCGCTGCGGGTGGAGAACTACTACATCGCCTGCGGCCTCGCGCTGCTCACGTTGGTGTTGCTGCGGAATCTTGTTCGGTCGCGCGTGGGCCGCGCCCTGCTGGCGATTCACGATCGCGAAACCGCCGCGAACGCCATGGGAATCCCGACGGCTGCCTATAAACTCCATGCGTTTGTCGTCAGCGCTGTGCTTGCGGCGATGGCGGGGGTCTTCTTCACGCACTACACCGCGGGCATTGGTCCGTCGGAGGCCGGCGCGCTCAAGTCCGTCCGCTACGTCGCGCTCGCCGCCGCCGGCGGCATGGCCAGCCTCTGGGGAGTCACCGCCATGAGCATTGTGCTCAATTACCTTTCGCTGCGCGGCCTGTTTGGCTCCTACGACAACGCGGTGTTTGGCATCGTCTTGATCCTCATCGTCTCGCTGGCCCCGGATGGACCGCTGAAGCCGCTGGGACTCTGGTTACGCCGGCTTGTCTGCCGTGCGGGCAACACCACGGAAAGGAGGCCCGAGCATGGCGCTGCTTGAAGTTCAGGACATCCGGCGCAGCTTCGGCGGACTCGTGGCACTGAATCGCGTGACCTTCAAGGTGGCGAAGGGCCAAATCAAGGGCCTCATCGGGCCGAATGGCGCCGGCAAGACCACGCTGTTCAACATCGTCTCCGGTCTGCTGCCCCCCGACTCTGGCCGCGTCAGTTTCAAGGAACGGGAGATCACCGGGCTGAAGCCCTATCAGATCGCACGGCAGGGGGTCTCGCGCACGTTTCAAAACCCCAGCCTGTTCCTGCACATGACCGCGCTGGAGAATGTCATGGTCGGCCGGCACACGCGCAGCCGCGCCGAGTTCCTGCGCTGCAGCCTGCGCTTTCCGGGGCAACCCCGCGAGGAACGGCAAATCCAATCGGACGCCCGCGCGCATCTTGAACGCCTCGGCCTGGGCGCGCTGGCCGACACGCCCGCCGGCTCGCTGGCATTCGGGCAGCGGCGCATGGTCGAACTGGCCCGGGCGCTTGCCACCGAACCGGAGTTGCTGCTGCTGGATGAACCCGCCAGCGGCCTGAACACGCGCGAGAAGGCCGACCTCGGTAAGGTCATCCGCGGCATCCGCGACCAAGGCATCACCATCCTGCTCGTAGAACACGACATGGCGTTGGTGATGGATTTGTCGGACGACATTCTCGTTCTCCACAACGGCACGCCGCTCGCCGAAGGTCCGCCGGCGAAGATTCAGAACGATGCTGAAGTCATCAGCGTCTATCTCGGCGGCGAGTTCAAACCATCCGAGGAAGTGGAACTCGCCCGCCTGACCACCCGCAACTGACGATGCGCATGAACTCGAACGCAAAGGCGCAGAGAACGCGGAGAAATGCAGAGAGGCGCGTGAGGCCTTTCTCTGCGAAACTTCGCGCCTTCCGCGTCTCTGCGTTTAGTCCGGGGTCTAGGTTTCGTTCGGACTTCGGACTTCGGACTTCGACCTTTTCCTAACCATGCTGCTTCAGGTCAAAAACCTCCGCGCCAGCTACGGCAACCTCGAGGTTGTCCACGGCGTGAGTTTGCACGTCTGCGCGGGCGAGATTGTTGGTTTGCTCGGCGCGAATGGCGCGGGCAAGACATCGTTGCTTAAGTCCGTCGTGGGCCTGCTGCCGCCGCGCGAAGGCGACATTCTCATTGAAGGCCGACCGACGCGTGGGCAGCCACCTTGGCGCAGCATCAGCAACTCCACCGTGCTCGTGCCCGAGGGCAAGATGATTTTCGCCGACATGACCGTGCGTGAAAACCTGCTCATTGGCGGCTACCACAACCCCGACCGCCTGATGCAGCTCGACATCGTGCTCGACCGTTTCCCGCGTCTGCGCGAGCGGATCACCCAGTTGGGCGGAACGCTCTCCGGCGGCGAGCAACAGATGCTGGCCTTGGGCCGCGCGCTCATGGGCCGCCCGCGGCTGCTTCTGCTGGACGAGCCTTCGCTGGGTCTCGCTCCGCTCATGGTCAAAGAAGTGTTCGCTGAGATTCGCAAGCTGCGGGAGCTGGGAGTCACCGTGTTGCTTGTCGAGCAAAACGTGACCGCCACGCTGCAAATTGCCGACCGCGCCTACGTGATGGAGACCGGCGAGATTCTGCTGGAGGGTGAAGCGGCCGAGCTGATGCACAATCCGGAAGTCAAACGCGCCTATCTTGGCAGCACCGGGAGGGAGGAGTGATCATGAACGTCTTCGACCATCGCTATGAACTGATGCCGCGTGCCGAGTTGGAGCAACTCCAGCTCGAACGCCTGCAAGCCCTGCTCGCCCGCCTGAAGCGCCACGTGCGCCGCTATCGGGAGAAGATCGCCGGCCTGCGCGTCGAATCGGTCGGCGACCTGACGCAGCTTCCGTTCACCACGCCCGAGGAAATGGCGGAGAGTTTCCCCTACGGCCTCTTCGCTTGCCCAATGCGCGAGATCATCCGGCTGCACACAACGCTCGGCCCGGAAGGCAAGCCGCTGGTCATTGGTCACACCCGCAACGATCTCACGCAATGGGGGCGGCTCGTCGCGCGCCAGCTTGTCGCCAGCGGCGTGACGGCGAACGACGTCATCCAGGTTTGCTTCGGCGGCGGCGCTTATGGCTCGGCGGGCTATCTCTTTGGTGCCGCCGTCGTCGAAGCTTCCGTGATCGCGGAGGATCCGACCCATGCGGATTACCAGATCGCCATGTTGCAGAACTACCGTCCGACGGTGCTGATTACCACGCCGACCATTGCCCGCGAACTGGCGCAGGTGATTGAGCAGCGCCGGCTGGATCCGCAATCGCTCCAGTTGCGCACGGTGTTGCTCTCGCGGCCCGTGGACCAGGAAACGCGCGAACAACTCACCGCCGGCCTGTCCGCCCGCGTTCAATGCAACTTCGGTCTCGGCGAAATCCTCGATCCCGGGCTTTGCGTCGAGTGCGAGGCGGGGCACTTTCACGTCCACGAAGACCAGTTCCTCGCAGAAGTTCAGGACGGCGAACTGGTGTTGACGACGCTTTGCCGGGAAGCCATGCCGCTGCTGCGCTACCGGACGCGCGTCCGCTGCGAGCTCACGCGCGGCAAGTGCGCGTGCGGTCGCAGCGGGGCTATGATTGCACCCGGCGAGCGGTTGGACGGTCGCTGGCGCATCAAGGACACGCCTTTCTACGAAAGCCAGATTGCGGATGTCATCCGGCGGACTCGGGCGGCGGGGCAGCCGTTCACCGTCTCGGTGACGGAGGAGCGCGTTGCGGTATCTATCGAGCTTTCGGAACAATTGTTTGCGGACGCCGTCTGGGTGGTCGAAAGCCTCAAGCGCGAGATCGAATCCGATTTCCTGGCGAAGCTGGGCGTGGAAGCGGTGGTGCACTTCACCAACCCGCGCTCCACCGCTGTGCCGGAAGAAGACGGAGCGTTGCCACCGCCAGCGTAGTCGTCTTGGCTGGCCGCATCCGCAGCCCCAGCCGCTGGATTGCGGACGCGAGTAGAACGGAATCACAGCGCGACGACTTCGGGAGTAGTTGCCTCGGGTGGGACGCCCGCAAATCAAAAAAGCATCCGAACTCCAAAGTTGTTTTCTGCCCGCCTTGCCGTAGCATGCGGCTGTGCGGGCGCATGAGGCAGTGATGCTGAGCGTCTACGCTAACGACCATGAACGTGTTTCAAATCATCTTTACGCCCACGGGGGCCGCCGAGTTGGCCCGCATGCCCAAGGAATTGCAGCTTCAGATTCTTGGCGAGTTTCGGGGATTGCCGCAGCAGGTCGTTGGCACGGAGCTCGAAGATTTCGGCAAGCTGGAGCAGGGCGGGCGCACGCTGCACCGGTTTCGCGTTGGTGACTACCGGGTGTATTTTGAGCGGCACGATCTGGGCGTGCTTGTGCATCGCATTCTCAGCCGCCACACCTTGAAGGACTTCTTCTATCGCCACGGGCTTAAGGCGGGGGAGGACGAAGCGCTCCAGCAGAATCCCAAATTCTGGGAAATGATTGAGAACGCTCGCATGCCGGCGAAAGGCTGAGCCAGCGAAGCGTCCCCGCGGCGTGGAGTTCGACTACCGGGCATCTTCGCCCAGTTCCACGTTCCAGTATGCCAAGTCAATGAAGTGCTTCCAACTGTCGTGCCGGTGCAGGCTCAGGTTGATTTGCACGAACGGACGCCACTTGGGCCGCTTTGGTTTGCGGATCAACTGCATGCCGGCTTCCTGAGGCGTGCGGTTGGCCTTGTGCGTGTTGCATTCGATGCACGAGCACACAATGTTCTCCCACGAAGTCGGCCCGCCCCGGTCGCGCGGGATGACATGATCCAAGTTCAGGTCGTTTCGGTCGAACACGCCGCCGCAGTATTGGCAGGTATTCTTGTCGCGCTCGAAGATGTTCTGGCGCGTGAACTTCACTTCCTTCTTCGGCACCCGGTCGAAGACCAGCACCATGATCACGCGCGGGATGCGGATGCGGAAGCTGACGGTCGCCACGCTCTCGGGGTGCGGCTCGCTTTGCGAAAGGTGATGCCACTCGGAGAAGCTGAAGGTTTGAAATGTGCCGTCGGCGCGGTTGAGCACCGCTTGAGCATGTCCTTGGAACAAAAGCGTAAGCGCCCGCCGGGCAGAGCACACATTGACGGCCTGCCACAAGCGGTTGAGCACCAGAACTTGTTGGTTCAACAGCGAAGCCATATCCGTCAGAACGGGGGCGAGCGTAGCATGCGGCAGCGTGGCGTGTCAACGCACCCACGGTGCGTCGGATTTTGGCTGCGAGTTTCTGTGGAGAGATGTTGCGGGAGATGGGACGATTGGCCTATAAAATAGCCCTGCAAGCACAGACCGGTTCGAGTCCGGTCATCCAAACCACGCAACGATAAGTCACATCAAGACCTGAAGGTAAATCCCATGAACGTGAAGCGATGGACCATGATGGCGGGCGCGTTGGCGCTCGCCAGTGTGTTGGCCGGCGGTTTCAGCGGCTGCAAACCCAAGGATGCGGGCCCGGGCGAACCCAAGTCCCCCGCGGAGGTCATCAAGCTTTCCTACAGCGTTTTCTTCCCGCCCACGCATGTGCAGTGCATCGCCGCCACCAACTGGGCGAGCGAGATCGAGAAACGCACGGGCGGGCGCGTGAAGATCACGATCTACCCCGCCGGTTCGCTGACGAAAGCGGATCAATGCTACGAGGGCGTTGTCAAGGGCATCTCCGACCTCGGCATGAGCTGCTTCGCCTACACGCGCGGACGCTTCCCGCTCATGGAAGGACTCGATCTGCCGCTCGGTTATCCGGACGGCATGACGGCCACACGCGCCGCCAACGCGATGATCGCAAAGTACCAGCCCGCCGAGTTGAACGACGTCAAGGTGCTTTACGTCCACGCGCACGGCCCGGGCATCCTCGCCAGCAAGAAGGCGGTGAAGTCGCTGGCGGACCTCAAGGGGCTGAAGGTGCGCGCCACCGGCCTCTCGGCGAAAGTTGTCGAGGCGCTGGGCGGCACGCCGGTCGCCATGAGCCAGCCGGAAACCTACGAGGCGCTCTCCAAGGGCGTAGTCGAGGCCACGCTTTGCCCCATCGAGACGCTCAAGGGCTGGAAGCAGGGCGAAGCCATCCAATACGTCATTGATTCCTCGGCGATCGGCTACACGACGGCG
>CAZWJC010000318.1:0-7455 GCA_964634255.1 uncultured Verrucomicrobiota bacterium
GATCCGTGGGTCAAAGCGGGCGGTTTCTTAAAGGCCTACGTTGAGACGGTGCCCGTCGAAGTCACCGACGGGAAGATCAAGGTGACCTTCACCCCCAAGGTCGAGAACCCCCAGATCTGCGCGATTGAAATCATCCCGCAGTCTGGAGTCGACACCGGCGCGGCAGTCCCGGCGACCGCGGCCAAGCCAGGCGCGGCCGATGTCACCGGTATTTGGAAAACCGAGTTCGATTCGCAGATCGGCCTCCAGAAATACACCTATACGCTCAAGCAAAACGGCACGAGCCTGACGGGCAAAGCCAACTCGGAAATCAACGGCCAGAAGCGCGAAACCGAACTAAAGGAGGGCAAAGTTGACGGCGACAAGGTTTCATTCGTCGAAGTTTTGAACTTCCAAGGAAACGAACTCCGTATCACCTACGCGGGCACTATTTCCGCCAATGAAATGAAGCTCACGCGTGAGGTCGGAACGTTCGCGAAGGAAGAGATCGTCGCCAAGCGCGATTCCAGTGCGGCTCAAGCTGGGGCAGTCAAACCAGGGGCGGCGAATCCTGAGGCCGCCGGTGCGCGTGCCGGCGGTGGACGTCGCGGCGGATTCGGCGGCCCCGTTACCCTTAGCCCGGAAGACAATAAGGAGGCTTATCCGAAGGCGCCGGAGGGTTTCGACAAAGTTCGCGACGACGTCTCCCATGGCACACTGGAGCGGGTGGATTACGATTCCAAGACCATCGGGGCCAAACGCTGGATGGAGGTCTACACTCCGCCCGGCTATTCCAAGGACAGGAAGTATCCCGTGCTCTATCTGCTCCACGGCATCGGTGGCAATGAAAACCGGGAGTGGACAAGTGGAGGCGCGGCCAACGTGATTCTCGACAATCTGATCGCCGACAAGAAGGTCGAGCCCATGATCGTGGTCTTTCCCAACGGCAATGCCACCACCAACACCGCCAGCGGTGGGCGCGGCGGGCGCGGCGGATTCAGCGGTGGCGATCCAGCCGCCCTCGCCGGCGACGGCTGGGGGAAGAACTTCGAGAGCGATCTGATCAAGGACATCATTCCCTTCATCGAGTCTCACTACTCGGCGTATGCCGACCGCGAACACCGCGCCTTGGCGGGTCTTTCGATGGGTGGCGGACAATCGCTCGATTTCGGCCTGGGCAACCTCGAGACGTTCGCGAATGTGGGCGGCTTTTCTTCGGCGCCCAACACGAGAGCACCCGAGGTATTGGTCCCTGATCCAGCCAAGGCCAAAGAGAGGCTGAAGGTGCTGTGGATTTCCTGCGGCAACAAGGACGGATTGATGACCTTCAGTCTGCGCACGCACACCTATCTCAAGGAGAAGAACGTCCCGCACATCTGGCACGTGGACGACAACGCCCACGACTTCAAGCATTGGAAGAACAGCCTATACTGGTTCGCCCAGCAAATCTTCAAATAGGACGAACATGAAAACGAAACTCAGGCTGGTAATACTGCTCGCGCTGGCGCTCACGCTGCCGGTTGCCACGCTGATGATCGTCAAACAGGCCTGGGCGCAGAGCAGTCCTGCGCCCAGACCGCAAGGCCCCTGCGACATCTACGCCGCGGCCGGCTGTCCTTGCGTGGCCGCTCACAGCACCACCCGCGCACTCTACGCCGCCTATAATGGCCCACTCTATCGGGTCATGCGCCAATCGGACGGCAAGACCCTGGACATCGGTGTCGTCCAGCCCTCCGCGACCGACGCAGGCGGATACGCCGACGCAGCCGCGCAGGACGCTTTCCTCGCGAACACCTATGGCTGGATCACGACCATCTACGACCAGTCCGGCAAGGGCAACCACCTCGTCCAAGCACCCCGGGGAGGCTTCAGCGGCCCGGCCATGGGAGGGTTCAACAACATTCCGCTCGCCGACATGGCGCCGGTCACGCTCATGGGCCACAAGGTATATGGCGTCTTTATCGCGCCGGGCATGGGCCTCCGCTGGAATGACACGCACGGCACCGCCGTGGATGACCAAGCAGAGGGACAATACTGGGTCATCAGCGGCCATCACTACAACTCCGGCTGCTGCTTCGATTACGGCAACGCCGAGACCGACAGCCGCGACGACGGCAACGGCACCATGGAAACCACGTACTTTGGCAACGCCGGAGCCTGGTATCACGGCCCTCCTCCCGGCCCTTGGATCATGACCGACCAAGAGAACAACCTTGTCGGCTGCGTTAACCCGGACGGATCCAAGTTCTGCACCAATCTGCCGAATATCACCTGGCGCTTCGTGACCGCCACGGCCGACGGCGAACCGCATCACTGGCGATCCATGGGCGGCGACGCGCAGACAGGCGGTCTGAAAATCATGTTCGACGGACCGCGCGTCAACCGGACCTATGACCCGATGCGCAAGCAGGGAGCCATCCTCCTGGGCAACGGCGGCGACAACAGCAACGGCTCGCAAGGCACGTTCTATGAAGGCGCGATGACAGCCGCAGGCACTTTCCCCTCGGAGGAGACCCAACAGAAGATTCAGGCCAACGTCGTTGGAGCGAAATACGACGTGGCGCGTCTGAGTATCGCGCCGGCATCGGCTGCGGCGACGCCACCCGGACTCCAGACGTTCTCACCGGGCTCCTCGCAGGATACCACCGTGACGTTCAAGAACGGCTCGGGTGCGCCCGCGACGAGTGTCAGGTTGAGCATTACTGTGCCAGCAGGCTGGACCTGCGTGGTCCCTGGCGGCACCGAGACTTCGAAGACATTCAGCGAACCGGTCGCACCCGGTGCGACAGTGAGCGCGACATTCAAAGTCACCTCGGGACCGACGTCCTTCAACGGCGACTTGCTCGCCACCGCCTCGTGGAGGAACTCGACAGGCGGCCAGACGCAATCGGAGACAACAGCCGAAAAGGTCCGCAACGTCAGCCCAATCAAGATCAACGAATTCGCCGTCAACTCGACGGACTCGTTCATCGAACTCTACAACGCCGGAGGCAGTGACGTGGACCTCTCCAACTGGACCCTCACCCAACACTCGACCCAGCAGCCGATTTTCTCTTCGGTGAAAATCCCAACGGGAACCAAACTCGCAGCGAAAAGCTGCTACCTGCTTGGCCTGGCCAATTCCGGACTGGCTGTCCCGGCGAAAAAGGGCGATACCGTCATCCATGTCCGGAGCACGTCGGGCATGAACGTCGGCGACACGATTCAAATCGACACAGGCTCCGCGATGGAAATCCGCAAGATCGCCAGCCTCGGGACCGCGGCCGGCAACAGCACGACGCTGTGGCAACCCCTCCCCGACGGTCCGGTGATTACGATTCCCGACGGCTCAACCAACGTGCCCTTCACCGGCGGCGGTGGCGGACCGTTTGGCGGTGGCGGTTTTGCCGTTGAGGTCGGACAAAAGCTCGGCATTGGCTACGGCGCGACCTATCCTGCGGTGGCGAATTCCGTTGAGAAATACGAAGTGGTCACAGTCACCGCTGTCGGCAAGCCCGGCACGCAAGCCTGGACGACCGCGCCCGCCAAAGCCGGTGACACCAATCTCAAGGTGTCTTCCACAGCCAACATTTCCGTCGGGGACAAGATCCGATTGGACATCGACAGCGTCGGCCACGGAATCGAAACCGTCACCGTCACGAAGGTCGGAACGCAGTCCACGCGCAACGCCTTCAACGGTCCCTTGCGAGATTCGGAACTGGGCACGGGCCTCGACCTGGCCGAACCGCTGAAGTTCAACCATTCGTACAATATTCCCTTCAGCGTTCGGGGAACCGGGATCAGCTTCGAACCGGCGACGGCCTTTGCTCACTCGAGCAACGAACCGCTCCTGCCGCTCGGCACCGGCATCACGCTCGACAGTCCATTGGCCAACGACCACGCGATCCACGCGGTGGTGCGTGACGCTGCAGTCACGACCGCGGGCTACCAGGGAACTCCGGCGCCCAACCAGTGGTTTGGCGGTCCCGCCCTTTCTTCCAGCGCCGGCAACATGGTGTTGCGCGACGCGGTTGGCCTGGTCGTGGACAGTCTCAACTACGGTGGTCTGGTGGACCCATGGGCCTCCGAGGGCTACCAAGCCGAATCCGGAGCCGGCAAGAGTGGTTGCACTGTGCCTTCGCCCAGCTCGGGCCGTGGTGGCTTCGGCGGCTTTGGCGGGCCGGGAGCCAGCGCGCCCAGTCGGAGCGCAGGCCGTTTCCCGGACGGCGCCGACACCGACAGCAACTGCCGCGACTTCCTTTTGCAGACCACCACCTCTCTTCCGCTCGCCTCCGCCGCCGGCGCGAACAACATCAAAGTCGCCAGCACGGCTGACTTTACCGCGGGCCAGACGGTTTTCATTGATGCGGGAGCTAACCGCGAGACAGCCGTCATTGCGACGGTGGGCACCGCCGGAGGCACCACGGTGCGCACGGCCACCGACGTGGGGGCGAGAGTTATTCCAGTCGCCAGCGCGTTCGGCTTCGGCGCCGGCCAAGCCATCACCATTGACAGTGGCGCGAATCAAGAGACAGCGGTAGTCGCCTCCGTCAGCGGTGGTCGAGGACCTTTCGGTGGTTTTGGTGGTGGCCGAGGTGGTCCCGGTAACGCCTCCATCACCGTCACCGCGCCGCTCAAGACGGCGCACGCGGTGAATGCGCAAGTCGCTGGCACGGGCATCACCCTCACCGCTGCGTTAGCCAAAGGGCATGACCGGGGAGCACAGGTCGCCAGTGACATGCCCACGCCCGGTGCGCCGAACAAGTACTGGAGGAAATGACCCATGTTCGCCAGTCCTGGCCTTGGTGGCGCTGGGCCTTGATGGGCTTGAGTGTTCTGGGCTTGGCGTTGAGCGCTTATCTGGGTTGGCATTATCTGATGGGCGGGTCGGCAATCGGCTGCGGCGGCGGAAGCCCGTGCGAGCAGGCGCTCCACAGCCGATGGTCATCAATCGGAGGAGTGCTGCCCGTCAGCGGTCTGGCAGCGGGGGCGTATTTGGCGATTCTGGCGGCCAGTTTTTTCATTGGCCCAGCCGCCGAGCCGTCGGTCGGGCGGATCGCCTGGAAGGCGATGCTCGTGTTGGCCGGGGCGGCCGCCGGAAGCGCCGTGTGGTTCACCATCGTGCAGAAGTGGTTCGTCGGGGCTTTCTGTCCCTATTGCATGGCTACCCACATCACCGGTTTGCTGCTGGCGGCTCTGGTGATCTGGCGTAGCCGAACTCCACCATTTGTCATTCGCCCTTCGTCATCGGTGGTTGTCGGCTTGACCCTGGCCGGCCTTCTGGCGGTTTGCCAAGCCGCGATCACTCCTCCGCCCGCCTCTCTCGCCGGCGAATCGCGGAATAGTCTGCCCGCCTTCGATCCCCACGCTGTGCCGCTGGTCGGATCGCCGGACGCGCCCCATGTCGTCACGCTGCTCTTTGACTACAAGTGCCCGCATTGCCAGCAACTCCATTTCATGCTGGACGAGGCGGTGCGCCACTACAGTGGCAAGCTCGCCTTTGTGCTGTGTCCGACGCCGTTGAACACCAACTGCAATCCTCACGTCCCCCGAAACCTGAATGAATTCAAGGACTCCTGCGAGTTGGCTAAAGTGGGCCTGGCAGTTTGGTTGGCCAAGCGCGAGGCGTTTCCTGAGTTCAACCGCTGGATGTTCATGTTTGAGTCCGGCGACCGCTGGCAGCCGCGCAGCCTCGATGCCGCCCGGGCCAAAGCAGTCGAACTGGTCGCCCAGGCGAAGTTCGATGCTGCCCAATCCGATCCTTGGGCCGACCGTTATCTTCAAACTTCCGTTCGGATTTACGGCGCCACCCTTCAGAGCGGCAACGGCGCCATCCCCAAACTGGTGTTCGGATCGCGTTGGGTCATCCCGCAACCGAATGACGCGAACGACCTCGTTTCGATTCTGCAAACCAATCTGGCCGTCCCCAAGCCCTAACCTCGAGCGCATGCGCAGCCCTAGGAAGACAAACATGAAGACCAGGATCAGTCTTGCGATATTGACTGCAATGGCGATCGGGCTGCCGGTCGCCTCGGCTGCCGATCACCCCTCTCCGTTGCCGGCCAATCGGATCTTCCTGTCTTCGGTCCGGTTGTTGGATGGTCCGTTTGCGGACGCTCTCAAGGTAAACCGCGCCTATCTGCTGGCGCTTGACCCGGATCGGCTCCTCGCGCCGTTCTTGAGGGAGGCTGCGCTGGAGCCGAGGGCCAGGTCATACGGGAATTGGGAGAGCAGCGGTTTGGACGGCCACACGGCCGGCCACTATCTCTCCGCGCTGGCCAGCATGATCGCTGCCGGCGCGGACACGCCCGAGGGCGAGTTGCGCCGCCGACTGGATTACATGGTCGCCGAATTGGAGCGTTGCCAGAAGGCATCGGGCGATGGCTACATCGGCGGGGTGCCGGGCAGCCGCGAGTTGTGGAAGGCGGTCGCCGCTGGTCGCGTTGAGGCAGTGAACCGCAAGTGGGTGCCGTGGTACAACCTGCACAAATCGTTCGCCGGTTTGCGCGACGCCTGCCTCCTGACCGGAAACGACCAGGCCCGCGAAGTTCTCATCCGCCTGGGCGACTGGTGCGACAGTCTCGTCGCCGGCCTTTCGGACGAGCAAATGCAGCGCATGCTCGGGCAGGAACACGGCGGCATGAACGAGGTGCTGGCGGACATCTATGCCATCAGCGGCGACGCGAAGTTTTTAGCGCTGGCGCGTCGCTTCAACCACAAGGCCGTGCTCGATCCATTGATGCGCCATCAGGATCAGCTCACCGGCAAGCACGCCAACACGCAAATCCCCAAAGTCGTCGGGCTCGAACGCATCGCCACGCTGACCGGCGACCAAGAGGCTGACTCTGGTGCGCGCTACTTCTGGGAGAATGTCACCGGCCAACGCAGTGTCGCTTTTGGCGGGAACAGCGTTTCCGAGCACTTCAATGATCCCAAGGATTTTCGTCGAATGGTGGAGCACCGCGAAGGCCCGGAAACCTGCAACACCTACAACATGCTCCGCCTGACGGCGCAGTTGTTCGCCAGCGATCCCCGGGCCGCCTACGCCGATTACTACGAGCGCGCGCTCTACAATCACATCCTGGCTTCGATTCACCCGACTGTGCCCGGCTATGTCTATTTCACGCCCATTCGCCCAGCGCACTACCGGGTCTATTCCCAACCCGAGAAGGGTTTTTGGTGCTGCGTGGGCACCGGCATGGAGAACCCCGGCAAGTATGGCGAATTCATCTACGCGCAGGCCCCCAACGGTCTTTATGTCAATCTGTTTATCCCCTCCGAGATCACCCTGACGAATCTGGGCCTGACGCTGCGGCAGGAAACGAAGTTCCCCGACGAACCGCGCACGCGCCTGACCCTCCGACTCCCTAAGCCCGCGACGTTCACCCTTCATCTCCGTCACCCCGGTTGGATCGCAACGAATGGCTTCGCCGCACGCGTCAATGGCGAGGTGGTGAAGACGGCTTCTTCGCCCGCTTCCTACGTGGCGCTCAACCG